>JAJRVV010000216.1 GCA_024277135.1 Chloroflexota bacterium
CGCGCGAAATCCAGCAGGCTGCTTTTGCCAGCTTGACCGCGGCGGGAGCGTCTGTCATCTTCTTTGCCGAATCGCAAGATATCGCCCTTTTCCGTGATGGCTTCCACCGCCAAACCCAGGCTTTGCAACTCTTTTACCAATACCCGGAATGAGGCGGGCACGCCCGGTTCTTCAATCGGTTCGCTTTTGACGATGGATTCGTATGTTTTTACGCGGCCTTGCACATCATCTGATTTGACGGTGAGCATTTCCTGGAGGGTGTAGGCAGCGCCATACGCTTCCAATGCCCACACTTCCATCTCGCCAAATCGTTGGCCGCCAAACTGGGCTTTACCACCCAACGGCTGCTGTGTGACCAGCGAGTAAGGGCCGGTGGAACGGGCATGGGCTTTGTCTTCAACCAAATGAGCCAGTTTGAGCATGTGCATAATGCCGACGGTGACGGATTGGTCAAACGGCCGTCCCGTCTTTCCATCCAGCAGTTTCTCCTTACCCCAAATCGGCAGCGGATCATGCGTCACGATTGTGATTTTTCCGGCCAGCGTTTGCAGCTCTTCCAGGCTGGATTTTTGCGGATCAACCTTCACCTCGTCCGGCAAATCATCGCCATGCAGTTCCAGCATCGAAGTAAACCACTCACGAACACACATCTCTATAGCAACGTCATCTGACAGAGCCTTATCCTTCTTCTCATCGTTGGTGAAGGCATAGGCGGCATCAATCCCAATTTCCCGGCTCTTGAGCCATTCTGTCACCACAGAACGCCGAGCGTAATGGAAATCGGTGGTCAGTTGCTCCAGATCATATCCCAAATCGCCCAACCAGGTGTTGATGAACAGGCGGCGGGCTTCATCATCATCTTCCAGGGATTCCAGATCATAATCCATTTCGATCAGCCAATCCCAGGCCCAACCGGTGACGATGTCCCAGGCATATTCAGTCAACCAGGCCCGGGCCAATTCAGCGGCGATTTCCCGCTCGCTGGCTCCATCAAACACAGGGGTGATGGCGCGGAAACCGAGCCGATTGGCCGCCCAACCCAGGTGGGTTTCCAGCACCTGACCGATGTTCATACGGCCGGGCACACCCAAGGGACTGAGGATGATGTCAATAGGACGGCCGTTTGCCAAAAACGGCATATCCTCAATCGGCACCACCTTCGAAATAACCCCTTTGTTCCCATGCCGGCCTGCCATCTTGTCGCCCACCGACAACTTACGACGTTGAGCCACACTCACGCGCACCATCGTTTCTACACCAGCGGGCAGGTCCCGGTCATGCTGGCGGTCAAAGACATGCACATCAACCACCTTGCCCCGCGCCCCATGCGGCAGACGCAGACTGGAATCCTTCACCTCGCGGGCTTTGTCGCCAAAGATAGCGCGCAGCAGTTTCTCTTCCGGGCTGAGTTCCTTCTCGCCTTTCGGCGTGATCTTGCCCACCAGAATATCATTCTCTTTCACATCAGCGCCAACGCGAATGATGCCCCGTTCGTCCAGGTCTTTCAACGCATCTTCGCTGACATTGGGAATATCATATGTAATTTCTTCCGGGCCGAGCTTGGTGTCACGCGCTTCCGCCTCATGCTTTTCGATATGAACTGAAGTGAACTGATCTTTGCGTACCAGCCGCTCACTCACCAGGATAGCATCCTCAAAGTTACCGCCTTCCCAGGACAGGAACGCCACCAGCACATCTTGACCAAGAGCTAGTTCGCCATATTTTGTGGAAGAGCTGTCCGCCAGCACGTCCCCTGTATGCACCCGCTGCCCTTTGACCACGATCGGCCGTTGGTCAATGCAGGTGCTCTGATTTGACCGGGTGTATTTGCGCAGGTTATAGGTCTGTAAACCATTTTCAGTCAAAACTGTAATCTTATCGCCGGAAACATTGACGATTTCGCCCGGCTCTTTGACCACCACGATCTGACCAGTGTTGTGCGCTGCCTGTTTCTCCATGCCGGTGCTGACGATAGGCACATCCGGCGTCAACAACGGCACAGCTTGGCGCTGCATGTTCGAACCCATCAGGGCGCGGTTGGCGTCGTCATGTTCCAGGAAGGGAATGAGCGACGCGGAAATACCTACAATTTGGCGGGGAGCCACATCCATGTAATCAATGCGCTGCACCGAACTGAAGCGGAATTGCTGATTGCGCCGCGAGGAAACCCGCCGTTGGGTCAATTGTCCCCGTTCGTCCAAAATGGCATTGGCCTGAGCGATGGTGAAGCGATCTTCTTCGTCCGCCGACATGTAGAGGATGTCGTCGGTGACAAATGGCTGCACTTTGACTTCCGGGATGCCGGCGCTCTTAATTTGCTTGGCGATTTTCTTGGTGATGGTCTCGCCGGCGCTGATGATGATTTCGCCCGTTTCCGGATCGACGATGTTCTCAAACGCATCGTGATCCACCAGATCGGCGCTGTCGCCGGGCAAGCTGTTGAGCACGCGCCGGTAGGGGGTCTCGATGAAACCATATTTGTTGACACGGCCGTAAGTAGCCAACCGGCCAATCAACCCGATATTCGGCCCTTCCGGCGTCTCAATGGGGCAGATACGGCCGTAATGACTATGATGCACATCACGCACCTCAAAGCCAGCCCGTTCCCGGCGCAAACCGCCCGGCCCCAACGCCGACAAGGTGCGTTTATGCGTCAATTCCGCCAACGGGTTCGCCTGTTCCATGAACTGGCTCAACTGCGAACTGCCGAAAAACTCGCGCACCGCCGCCACCACCGGCCGGATGTTGATCAGCGAAATCGGCGTCACATTTTCCATGCCCCGGATGGACATCCGTTCCTTCACCACCCGCTCCATGCGGCGCAAGCCCACACGCAGCTTGGCCATCAGCAGTTCGCCCACCGTTTTCACGCGGCGGTTGCCCAGATGATCAATATCGTCCGGCCCTTCCTGGCCGTTATTGATCAAAATCATCCGCCGCACCAGCCTGACAATGTCATGCTTCGTCAGCGTCCGATGATCGAGCGGCACAACCTCTTCCAGACCCAGCCGCTTATTCAACTTGTAACGGCCCACCGCCGCCAAATCATACCGGCGATGATCATAAAGTTGTTCGTTCAAATACTGGGTGGCGTTGTCTAAAGTCGGCGGATCGCCAGGGCGCATTCGCTTGTAGAACTCGATAACCGCTTGTTCCGGCAACGGCCGATCCGGGTCCCACTGAGGTTCCTGCTCAATACTGCCTTGAATATAGAGATGCTCTCCATTCGTATCAATATCACTAAACAGACCCAGCAGTTCCTCGTCCGTTCCCGTTTGCAGCAGGCTGTTATCTAAACCATCGTCCACCGCCGCTAACGCCCGCAGGAACAATGTGATGGGAATCGTACGCTTCCTATTAAACTTAACAGTTAGATAATCGGTTTTGCGGGTTTCAAACTCCATCCACGCGCCCCGATCAGGAATGAGTTTCCCCATCGCCAACGGCCGTCCGGTGGCTCTTTCCTCCTGCGCCGAAAAATATGCGCCCGGCGACCGAATCAACTGACTGACCACGACTCGTTCTGTACCATTAATAATGAAAGTGCCCGCCGGGGTCATGAGCGGAAAATCACCCATGAAAATCTCTTGCACAATAGGCTGATCCTGTTCAGCGCTGTAGAGCATAGCCCGCACATGAAGCGGCGCCGCATAACTCATGTCGCGCTCAACGCACTCTTCAACCGGGTATTTGGGTTCTCCAAACCAATATTGCAAATCGAACCCTTCCGTTTCGGGACGTTCGCTGGGGAAATATAATTTCAGTTTGCCGTTGTAACTTTCAATAGGAGAAATTTCATTGAATAATTCGGTCAAGCTTTCGTTGATGAAATGGGCAAAGGAATTGAGCTGCACATCAATTAATGTGGGCAGTTCCAATGTGTTTGTTGTCCGTGCGTAACTCTTGGTTGGAAGTTTAGCCATTTAAGTTTCCCTACTCCCTGTGACCAGCGCCAATAATCAGAAGTCAGTAATCAGTTTTCACAAGGTATTTGCTGGAGAAAAGCCTTTACTGATTAACTGCATACTGGTTACTCAACACTACTATTTATCAGCCTTCTTAAAGATAATATTGAAATACTGCCACCAAATTGGCACTTTACCATAAAATAGGGGTGCAACGAGCCAGTTGCACCCCTGTTTTCTACTTTCTTAAAAAAGCTCAATTCACGCTTTTCAGGCTCCTTCATTTAGACAAGCCTCAGTGCCTGCTGGCGGGCAGCAAACGAAACGGTATTATACGCATCGGGTTTTAACTTGTCAACAATCTATAAACTTGCTCGATTTTCCGGCCGGCGCGCTGCCAACTAAACTGTTCCAGGGCGCGTTGTCGGGATTTTTCACCCAGGCAGGCGCGGCGGGCCGGATCGTGGATGAGCTGGGTCACGGCCGTAGCGAAGCCATCCACATCCCCTCGTTTCACATACACGCCCAGGTCGCCTAAATACTCCCGATGTACCGGCGAATCATACAGCGCCACCGGCTGGGCCATCGCCATGTAATTGAGCAGTTTGCCGCTGCCCTCGGTGGCCGACATTTTGGCAGTGACGGCGATGTCCCCCAACGACAGCAGGGCCGGCGCCGCCCGATACTCCACTTTGCCGGTAAACGTTACCCAATCGGCGACGCCTAACTGCTGCGCCATCTGCTGGTAATGCTCCACGCTGGGATAGCCCATGATGAGCATGTGGCTGTTTTCGCCGGCCGCTTTCAGCTTTTGCGCCACCCGGAGCAGGTGGGGAATGCCCTGGTAATCGGTGAGCAAACCCAGATAGGCGATGATGACACGGCCGTCCGGGATGCCTATCTGGCGTCGTAATTTCACTTTTTCTTCAGGCGACAGCACATTCGGATCAAACCGGCGCGGATTGGCGCAGTCGGGCAAAGGATGTATGAGTTGTTCCGGGACGCCAAACTGCTCTTGCAACACCTGCCCAGCCCTTTGGGAGCTGGTGAGAATGGCTTGGGGCAGCCGGTTGCAGATAAATCGTTCCAGCCGATGCGCCCAGGGGTAAAGACGGCCGTCCGGGTCCAAAAACTTGTGATCCACCATTTCGGCCGTCAAACTTCCCTGAAAATCAAACACCAGCGGCTTACCCAGCAACCGCGCCGCCAGCCCGCCGATGAGCGCGCCTTCGTGCATGTGACCGTGAATCACGTCGGGTCGAAACCGCAGCCCTTCCAGCAGCGATTTGACGCCCAGATACAGATCAAAAGCGAGTTTGTGCCGGGACGATCCCACTTCGTAATCGGTGTGATATGGCAGCCGCCAGGTGCGGCGGATGGCGAGGCCGGGCATATCGCTGCCCTTATAATAGGTAGCGATGACGACTTCATGCCCCAATTCCTGCAAGATAGTCGCTTCTTCCAGGATGCGGATGTGCCCCCCATAATCGCTAAAAAAGGAGGTGGGCGCGATCATCAAGATACGATACGGCCGTCTGCCGGAATTCCCCATGCCCATCCTCGTCAATCATCGCCCCGGCGCGGCTTCGCCAAAGCGCCAAACATCTGCTGCGCCAGGCCGGGCATGGACACATTCGGGGCGTCCACTTCCACCCACTCATTTTTGGCGCGTTCGCGCAGCCAGCGTTCCCGCTCGATGTCAATTTTCTCCAGCACGGCGGACAGGATTTCTTCATCCCCCTCAAACACCAGACGGCGCATATCTTCCAACTCGGAGATGACAGCGTTCAGCCAGCGCAAAGTGGCTTCTTTCTCGGTCAGAGCCATGCGAGTGAGGGCACGGCCGTCCGTGAGCGGTTGGGTGGCCTGGGCAAACGGCAGCCCGGCAAAGCGAAGGGTGTCCCGCCAACTGTTAGCCTGTTGAACGGCGCTGAACAAGGCTGCCGCCGCCAATCCGGGCACAGTTTCGATGCCCTGTACCAGATTGTCATACTCGGCCGGATCAACAAAGTACGGCTTCGCCCCCAGCAGGCGGCCAAAGTTGACGGCCGTTTCCACCGCCGCCGGCTCCACTTTGGCCGAGGGCATAAGGCAGAACAGGCTGTTGGCAAACAAATCAGCCGCCGCCCCTTCCAATCCAGCACGGCCGTCGTACAATTTCGCCGCCGCCAACATCAATTTGCCCCCCACATAATGCCCTTGTTGCAGATATTGCGCCGCCCAATTGATGCCGGCCGCTTTCAGGTTTGCCAGATCAATAATGACCGCGTGCTCCTGCACATCCTGGCCGATGGCGGCCAATGTCTCTTTCAAATCCGAAACGGGTTGGGCCAATACCAGAATATCCGCCAACCTCGCCGCTTTGACGATATTGCGCCGGGCCGCGTCAATCGCGTCCACTTTTTCCGCTTGTTGGGCATTTCCATATTGGGTGTCATACCCCACAATGGTCATAGGCAGGGATGAGTTCTTCACCGCCAGGCCAATGGAAACGCCCAATCGGTTCATGCCAATGATGGCGAGGGTTTGTGCTTTCATCCTAAAACTCCAGTCAACTAATCAGCAACCTGCAAACCTGCCACTTCAACTTTGATCGTCCGCCCATTGCAGCTGGCCGAGCAGTTCGTCTTCTGCGGTGACGGCCGTTTCTGGCAGCGGCTCTTGGTGGCGGCTAATGAGGGAGACAGTTCGCGGCGAGCAGCCGGCTTTGGCCGCCAATTCCGCGCCCCATGCAGGATGTTGGGATTTGACCACAAACGGCCGTCGCCAGCCGCCCGCTTCCCCCTGCCCCCATACGGCCGTCCGCCGCGGCAACAAAACGCTGGCCAGCACAACCAATGACCGCTGCCAAAGAGTAAACCGCACCCCCGCCTTGCCCACATCGTGCAGCAACGCCGCTTTGATCAAGTCCGGGTCGCTGCGTCCCGCCGATTGCAGCATGTGCATGACGTGGAAGCTATGCCACTGGTCATTAGCCGACAACTGATCAAACAAGGCCATTTCGGCGGGGGTGAGGACGGCCGTCACCGATTGTTGCGCAGAATCGTCGAGGGGGACGGCCGTCAAAATCCGCCAAAACTGCCCCAGCCGGTAGCGGACGCGCATCTCAAAAACCGATGAGCATATTTAATAAACTATTGGCCGGTTGCGCCACCAGAATGCCCAAGACATCAATGCCAGTACGGGGTAAAATGAAGATAACCAGCAGTAAAATCAGAAACCCATATTGTTCTAAAAATCGAAGTTGATACCCCATTTCTGGCGGCAGGCCCCCCTGGAGAATTTTATACCCGTCCAACGGAGGAATGGGAATGAGGTTAAAAAGCGCCAAAATCAAATTGATCCACACAAATTGAAAAAACAAAAAAGACAAGTTCTCCCAATAACTGGAAAAAAGCAGATCAATCGGCAATAAATACATAAACCGCAAGGGCATGGCAAAGATGACGGCCATGATCACATTGGAAATTGGCCCGGCGGCGGCTACAATCGCCATCGAGGTGCGCGGATTCCCTTTCATATGGTACGGATTGACCATCACCGGCTTGGCCCAGCCAAAACCAGATAGCAGCAGCATAATGGTGCCAAACGGATCGAGATGGGCGATGGGATTCAGCGTGATCCGGCCCATCGAGCGGGGTGTGTTATCACCCAGCTGGTCGGCCGTCACAGCGTGCGCCAATTCGTGGATGGTGAAGGCGACTACCAAAACAATGGCGCGAGCAATCAGAGTATTCAGGTCTAAACCAAACATATCCTTCCCTTTGAAAGTAAAATCAGCCAGAAAGTATATCCTGCCGCGAAAGTCGGGGCGAATTGTCTCAGCGTGAGCTTAATCTGACGTTTCTTACAATGCCTATCCTGTGAATGTGGGTCAAGTTTGCAAACTTGATCTACGGCACTCGCAGGTCTAAGCCGTCACGTTAATCGCTTAATTGGGCGATGGTAATACCCATTGCCATTGCCAATTTTTTTAATGTTGAAGTTCGGGGCCTGGAATCGGCTTTTTCTAACCGGGCCAACGTTGGCTGCGATAGCCCGGCTCGTTGCGCTAACTCCTGCTGGGTCAAACCAAAATACTCCCGCCAGGCGCGAATGATGGATGTGTTGCCGAGCACAGTCGCTTTGACAATTTCGTGAGGAATCCAAATATCTTCATCTGTGGTATGTTGGCTGATCAATTCCTGATATTCTCGCCAGGGAATAACGGCAAAAGCAGGTTTGCCATCGCTCATGATAATCTGGGGTTCAGTAAGTACGGTCATCTCTCTTTTTTACCTCTTGAATAAAAATATACCCTGATGTCGTTATTCGGCGAATGAATTCGCGGCAACATTTGCCAAGTCGGCCTTCGCCCGCTAGCGCCAACCCGCGAAGGCGGGTTTTGCAGTCGTTGCTGCAGATTTATCTGCCGAAAACAACAACTTGGTTTCAAGTAACCCCTAACCACTACACTTATACGCCCGTTTACTCCATTCAATTTGGCTCATTGCAAAATTATACCATTTTATATCATATTACAAAAGAAGATATATTAATATATAGCAAATAATGTACATTTGCGCCTGTGCCAGCCGTGCTATAATTCCGCTCCATGTCTACCCATGTTCAACCTGGCGATATTGTCCGCCTGCGCAAAAAACACCCGTGCGGCAGTTTTGAGTGGCGCGTCACCCGCATCGGCGCCGATATTGGCCTGGCGTGCCTCTCCTGCGGCCGCCGGGTGATGTTGACGCGCAGCACGTTTAACAAACGGCTGAAGACAATCGTCGAACCAGCGCATGAAGAAAAACAGGAATGATCGATATTCTAGCGTTGATTTATATGACGGCCGTCTCCGGGCTGTCTCTGTTTGGCCTGTTAGGGCTGTTTACGCTAGCGTTGTACTGGCGGCATCGCCACGATACGTTTCCCCTACCAGAACTCAACCCGGCCGACCTGCCCCCCGTCACCGTCCAGCTCCCCATTTTTAATGAACGTTACGTGGTAGATCGGCTGATTCGCGCCGCCGTTGAACTCGACTATCCCCGCGAAAAGCTCCAGATTCAGGTATTGGACGACTCGACGGATGACACCACCGCCAAAGCGGCCGAACTGGTGCGTCGGTACCGTCGTCAAGGCTGCCGCATCCAACTGCATCATCGAACCCACCGGGACGGCTTCAAAGCAGGCGCATTGGCCGCCGCTTTGCCCCAGGCGCAGGGGGAATACATCGCCATTTTCGACGCCGATTTCCAGCCGCCGCCCCAATTTTTGCGCCAGACCATCCCCTATTTCGTCAAAGACCCGGCGTTGGGCATGGTGCAGGCGCGGTGGGATCATCTCAACGCCGCCGATTCGCCGTTGACCGCCGCCCAAGCCATCGCTCTGGACAAACATTTCGCCATGGAGCAAACCGTCCGCCACCGGGCCGACCTGTTCCCCAAATTCAACGGCTCCGGTGGCGTGTGGCGGCAGGCGTGCCTGGTAGACGCTGGCGGCTGGCATGATGACACCGTTTGCGAAGATTTATGCCTCAGCACCCGCGCCGTTCTCAAGGGATGGGGCTTTCAGTTTTTGGTCAACGTGACAGCGCCGGCGGAGTTGCCAGCCAACATCACCGCCTACAAAAGCCAGCAGGCGCGTTGGGCTAAAGGGTCGTTTCAATGTTTACGCAAATACGGCCGCGCCATCCTCACCGACTCCCGCCACACCCGCACCGCCCGACTGTATGCTCTGCTGTCTATGTCCGCTTACATCACCCAGCCGCTGCTGTTGGCGTTGCTGCTCGTCCAGACGCCGCTCCTCGGCAGCGGCTTCCGCTTTCCGGCTAACATGCTGCTTTTTTCGCTGGCGGGATTAGGTCAACCGCTGCTCTTCATCCTGGCGCAGCAGGCGCTTCACCCCGATTGGAAGCGGCGGCTTCGTTATTTTCCGGCGTTGCTGCTCGTCGCCATTGGCCTGGCGCCCAGCGTGACCCGCGCCTTGTTTCAGGCTTTGGTCGGCCGTCATCACCCTTTCATCCGCACCCCCAAACGAGGCGGGCAGCGGGAAACGGCCGTTTACAAACCAACGCGCGATTGGATCACCGCCGTTGAACTCGGCTTTATGCTGTACGCCCTCCTGGGATTCATCCTGGCCTTGAAAAGTGGCGCGTGGGGGCCGCTTTCCTTCCTGGCAGCCTGCATTCTTGGCTTCGGCACAGTCGCCCTTCTCAGTCTGCGCGATGCCTTTTTGCCCTAAACGCCAGACCTGCCGAATCTCTCACCTTTGCCCCAAATTCCATTTTCTTCACCGACTTATCAAAATTCTTGGGAAAATCATCAATTTTTATCAATAATTTTAATCAAGTTGTTCATTTTTCTAAGAAAACGCTTGACACAGAGAGAATTTTCGATTATTATGGCCGCATCGATAAGATATTTTCACATCCGTGTAAATATTCTGAATTAAGCGCTTAAACAAATTAAGGAGACAGGTTCATGAACCCCGTTATCGGACAATGCCCAATCTGCCACGACACCTTGCATGTCACCCGTTTGCAATGTCGGAACTGCGATACCGCATTGGAAGGGCACTTCACATTGGGCCGGTTGTACCAACTCTCGCCAGAACAGCTTCGTTTCGCCGAAACTTTTTTGAAATGTGAGGGCAAAATCAACCGAGTGGAGCAGGAAATAGGTCTTTCCTACCCGGCCGTGCGCGCTCGTCTTACCGAGTTAATTAGGACGATGGGATACGAAGTCGGCGCACCTGAGCCAGCGCCTATCAGCGGCGAGACCCGCCGCCAGGTGTTGGATGACGTGAGCGCCGGACATATCAGCGCCGAGGAAGCATTGCAAATCTTACGTGGCGACGGTTAACACAAACGGCATCTCCAACTGCTGTTTGTGGCGGAGGCCCTATGAATATTCAAAAGGAAAGTTATCTGATGATATTTCACCGGCAAACAAAAATGAGTGAAGTGGTCCAGAATCAAGACATTTATGGCTACACAAACGATACCACCGCCCCTCGCCGTCTGGGAACAGGTCTAAACCAATGGTTCAGTTTTCTGGGAAAGCTCAGGAACATGCGTATCCGGGTGACGTTTGACCCGCCGGAACCAGATGAGTCTATCCTAGTGAATGATGTGTTGATTCTGTAAAAACAAAAACAGCATTTGGAGGTTTTCATGAGTACGTCAAGTCGCAAAGAAATTTTGGAGCTTTTGGCTCAAAGGAAAATTAGTGCAGGGGAAGCAGCGGATATGCTCAATGCGGTGGCAACGGCCGTCCCCCCTCCCCCTTCAAAACCAGCCAGCGTCACCCCACTCAAAGCCAGAGCCAATGGCAAACGCGCCAAGTGGTTCAAAGTTCGCGTCAGCAACATGGAGACGGGCAAAAACAAGGTGTCCGTGAACATTCCGGTCGGTATGCTGAAATTCGGTCTGAAAATGGGCGGCCATTTTGCTCCTGAATTGAACGGTATGGATTTTGATGAGATGCGATCGCTAATCACAGAAGGCGAAGAAGGCATGTTGGTCGAAGTTCAGGACGAAGAAAGCAACGAGCGCGTCCGGATTTTCCTGGAGTAGAGGTGGATAAACATATGACGAGCGAACGAGTTAAAACGGGCAAAATGCCCACGGGCGAAACGCCCGCCATCACCATCCCCCACTGCGGCGGTGATTTGGTGATTCGGAGTTGGTCAGAAACGGCCGTCTCCCTCAAAGGCGACTACGAAGTCGAAGAAAATGAAGAAGGTTTGAGCATCACCAGCCAATCCACCTTGCGCCTCATCGTGCCAGACAACAGTCCCTTGGACATCCACCATGTCGCCGGTGATTTACTCCTCAAAAAAATCAGCGGCGACGCCAGCATCGGCGAAGTCAGCGGCGACGCCGTCTTCTCTGGCATCGGCCTAGCCAAGATTCAGGTTGTTCATGGCGATGTCTCGGCCAAAAAGATCAGCGGGCCGTTCAGCCTGGATACGGTGCATGGCGATATGCTGATTCGGCACGCCCAGGATGTCAAGGTGGGCGCCGTTCACGGCGATTGCTCCGTGCGCTATGCCGCCGGCGATATCCAACTGGGTGAAATCATGGGCGATGTCAGCTTGCGGGCGGTGGATGGAGATGTGAGCGTAGGCAACGGCCGTCGGGATGCCAACGTGCGCCAAATCGGCGGACAGGCATCTTTAGGCGATTTACAAGGCGACATCCGCATTCACGGCCCGTTAGGCGAAGGCCAACACAACTTCAACGCCGGCGGCGACATCATCCTGCGCTGGCCGGAAGAGAGACCGCTCAACCTGACGGCCGCCGCCGCCAAAATCACAAACCGGCTGCAATGGGATGAAGTTACCGAAGCAGATGGCGCATTAACCGGTCAAATTGGCGATGGCAAAACGCAGGTTTCCCTGACCGCTCAAGGACGCGTCTCCTTGAAAAGCGCCCAACTCATTGATGAAAAATGGGAGCCATTCCCCGGCGAAGAATTCGGGTTTGATTTCGCTTTTGACATGGAAGGGTTGGGCGAGCGGATCATGGCTCAGGTGAATGACCATGTGGCCCGGATTACGGCCGACATTGACACCCGGTTTGGGCCGGAGTTTACAGCGAAGTTTGCCCAACAGGCCGAACGGGCCGCCGCCAAGGCAGAAAAAGCGGCGGAACGCGCCTTACGCCGCGCCGAACATGAAATGCGCCGCTGGGAACGACGCCAGCATCATCCCCCCAGACGGCCGTCGGCCCCATCGCCGCCACCCAAACCAAAAACATCCAAAGAGGAGCATCTCAAAATTTTGAACATGGTAGAAAAAGGGATTATCTCGCCAGATGAGGCTAACACCTTATGGCAAGCGATGGAAGTATAGTCAGTAAAACCGGCCAATTATGAACCTCATTCGACCTGGCAAGAATTTCTTGCCAGGTCTGGCCGCTTTTGAGGTAAAATGGGAGGAATCTGATATTTGACGACATTAACCCAGGCACAAACGATGGTCATCACCGTCCCCATGTCTACGCGGTCTCACCAGGGGCCGCGTCCCATAAACCTGAACAAGGACATTCCGCAAGTTTTGCGCTTACTGGAGCATGTCTTTGGCAAAACGCTCGGCCCCGAAGGACGGCATTTGCTGGTCAGCGGCCGGGCGTCGGGGCAAGAGCCTGCCTTCTTGTGGCGTTTTAGTCTGGCCGCCAGCAGTCTGGCCAAGGGGCTGGTGTGGGAAGAGGACGGCCGTATCATCGGCAATGCTACCCTTCTCACCACCCGCACCCCCGGCCGTTATCTCGTCGTCAACGTCGCCATCCACCCCGAACACCGACGGCGTGGCATTGCCCAGCAACTGATGGAATCGTTGATTGAGATGGTGTCTCGGCAAAACGGCCGTGAAATCCTGTTGCAAGTCGTCAAAGAAAACAGACCCGCCATCAACCTGTACCATCAGCTAAACTTTGACAGCCTGGGCAGCCAGACCACCTGGTACAGCCACATCGCCCGGCTGCACCGGCTGCCAGATCATGATGCCGGGGCACCCGTCACCGAACTGCGCCGGCACGAATGGCAGGCCGCTTATCAATTGGACCGCATCAGCCATTCTCCCTTGCTCAACTGGCCGGACACGTTATCCGAAACCAGCTATCGCACCCGGTTTTTGCAGCGGCTGACTGATATGATTAACGGCGTCCATTCTGAAACCTGGGTGGTGCGAAATGGCGATCAACTCAATGGACTAATTCGTATCCAAAGCCAATGGAGCCACCCCCATTTGCTCAAATTGCGGGTGCATCCCGATTCACAGGGTCAACTGGAACGGCCGTTGCTGACCAAAGCCATCCGCCGCCTCCCCTATCTGGCCCATCGCAGCATTCGTATCGATCATCCTGATGACGATCTCATCGTCAACCAGTTATTGAAACAAGCCAACTTCCAATCCCGGCGCACCCTGACACACATGCGTCTGACATTACGTGATTGAGAAAAAAGGAAAAACACGATGGCAACCACAGAAGAACGTATGCAAATTCTGAAAATGATTGAAGAAGGAAAAATCTCGGCCGCCGAAGGCACTGAGTTGCTGCGCACCCTGGAACAAAGCAGCAAAGGACAGGCCAACGAACCCATGAAAGGGGCCAGTAAACCACGCTGGTTCCGCGTGCGCGTCACCGACATTGCCTCCGGGCGCAACAAAGTCAACGTGAATATTCCCATGGGACTGGTCAATGTCGGCTTGAAAATGGGCGCCCGGTTTGCGCCGGAAATCGAAGGCGCCAACTACGAAGAAATTATGGAAGCCATCCGCAGCGGTCAACAAGGTAAGGTGATTGACATCACCGACGATGAAGAAGGGGAGCGCGTAGAAATTTTCGTCGAATGACCGTATCCATCCAGGTGACAGCCACTTTCTGCCAGAGGTTACAAGGCCGCCACATTCGTTTTATCTGATTGTCACCTCTGATAGCATAACTGAGTATTTTCTGAGAAGGGGCATCCTATTGATGTCCCTTCTTCTCGTTCAGTTTACATTTTTTATGTCACCCCGTATAATCTGGTTACATGACCGACTCACCCCTGCCCAGCGGCCATTTGCAAATCGACCCATCTAAACCTATATTTCGCACATTAAAAACCGAATAGAGAGAAAAAAGGTGGCGAAGATGCCTCCTTCGTGGCAAAGTTTATGGTGATAACCCACTTCACCAGAGACACCTTCTTATGAATTTTGCCATAAAAAACAACTACA
>JAJRVV010000217.1 GCA_024277135.1 Chloroflexota bacterium
CTGTCGGAGAATGATTTAATGGATACACGGATGATACGGATCTAACGGATTTACACGGATTTTCCCTTATTTTATCCGTGAAAATCCGTCCAATCCGTTCTACCCGTGTTGCTATTTCGACTCTTCCGACAAGCTGCTAGGATTGGAATATGAAGATGCAGATTACCTTGAGTTAGCTTTGCAATCAATAAACAATACGACAAAACACATTGATAGATCTGCCGAATTATTGCCCTGATTCAAGCGACTTTATTCGGCCATTCCCGCCCCATGTTCTTTTTCATTTTGGCCCGGTACGCTTCTTCCAGGTCAATGCCGGTGTAGTTGGCTAACTTGAGCGTGTAGGCCAGCACGTCGGCCAATTCTCCGGCCAACGCCCCCCGCCGTTTTTGGATGGCGTTTTGCATCGCTTCGGCGGGGGCGCGGCCGTCTCCCATTTGCCGGTTCCGTTCCCACCAGATTTGCTTCAGTTCGGCGGCGATCTCCCCCATTTCCCCGGTGAGCAGCACATAATTGAAAAAGAGGTCAGGATCGAACGCTTTCTCTTCGTCCAGCGCCCGGTGGAACTGTTGAAAGGCGGCCAATCCGCCCCCATTTTCCAAATGTTCGCTGAACGGCAGCTTGGGCTGGGCCGGCGCTTGCCGGGAGAGCGCGGCTCTGATCAGGTTGGCGACGTGGTTCAAATCTTCTTCGCGCGCCAGGAAGTCGAGTTCGGTGGTGTCAAGGGTCAATACCGGCGGTTCCTGCAAATTTGCCAGCCAGTTGTCATAGGCCACCGCCAGCCCGCGAATGTATTCCGGGTCCATGTCCCGCTCATACGGCCGGTCGCGCAAAGCGATGCGGCGCATGGTGACATCGTGGTTGGCTTTTAGGTAGACGATGAGGTCGGGGTTGGGGATTTTCTCGCCCAGCGCGGCGTGGACACGGCCGTACATCGCCAATTCATCATCCTTCAAGTTAAGCCAGGCAAACAACTCATCTTTGGCAAAGGTGTAATCCGAGATAAGCGTCCCTTTGGTTAATGCGGTCGGGATGGCTTTGTGCTGCTGGTGGTAGCGGCTGAGCAGGAAAAAAAGCTGGGTCTGGAACGCATACCGCTCCCGGTCGCCATAAAAGTGGGACAGAAACGGATTTTCCTCAAAAACTTCTAACAAAATAGAAGCGTCAAACCGGGGTTGCAGCAAACGAGCCAACGTCGTTTTGCCCACGCCGATGACGCCTTCGATGGCGATGTAGTGGGGCATGAATCTTCCTTATTGTGGCTGTGTAGACATCCGATTTCTCATTGGTGAGTGCATCAACATTGTACTGACAAGAAATCGGATGTCTTAGTCCTGTCACCTTGTCACCCCTTCATCCTGCCGGCAATATCCTCTTGCAGCAAATCCACCTGGTGCGGCTTATCGCCGTCCATAGCCATTTCGGCGTGGGGCGACAACAGCACTTTGGTCGGTTGGCCGATGATGCGCTCGAACGTGGTTTCGATGTCGGCCGGGCCAACCTGGCGCAGTAGGAATTTGAGCAAAAAGCGAAAGCCGACTATCCGCGCCAGTTTCCAGGCATGTTTACGGCCGTGCGCCAGCGCTTCCCACAAATCATGATGGCTGTCCGCCAGCGTGACGCGCACCATCATCATGTCGCCGCCAGCCACGCGCACCCCCTTCAGTTTGACAAAAGTGCGGTTGGAGCCGGGGAATCGCTGCTCCATCACCTCCTGGGTGACGAAGTTGTAATACATGGCTTTGTCGAAGGGGCGGCAGGATTCGACAAACTCATCAATCATCTCCGGGGTGATGGTGGGGATGTCGGCTGACCCGACCAGTACCATCTCGTTGTCTGGATTTTGCGAGCGGGCCAGCCGAATGCCGCTGATGGCGTTGCCTACCAGACTGCCTTGATCGGGCAGATGCAGCAGCGGCCGTTTGAAGTTCATGCCCATGTCGTCGCCTAACCCGACCACAATGACCTGGTCAATGGATTTGGCGTCTTGCAAGGCGTCTACCACCCGCTCCAGCATGGTACGGCCGTGCATATCAATCAACGCTTTCGGCTTCCCCTGGGTGTAGGGGTATATCGGATCGCCCGGTTGGGCTAACCCCCCGGCTGTAATTACGCAGTCCATGATTCCTCCCGTGTGATTTTGGATTTTGGATTGCGGATTTTGGATTTTTGCGTCCGCTGCCCGCTATTCGTTACATCGGAGACTGGAGACTGGAGATTGGAGATTAGAGATTGACCAGTCTCCAGTCCCCAGTCTCAAAATTGCTAATTTACGAACGCTTACAAAGTATGCACCGCCGGTTTCAAATCTAATTCTGTCAACATCTCGTTTAATTCGGCATGGGTAAGGGGGCGATTTTTGCCGGCAACGGCCGTCAATGCCGCTTCCATCATGTTAGCGCCGAAGGAACGGCCGTCCAACTGCGGCGTGGTGGTGACGACGTGAGTCACGCCCCGTTGCCGGAACATCTCCATATCGTTAGCGGTGGTGGTGTTAGTCACAATCACCTTGCCCGCCAGATCGTCCGGCATGTGCCGCTTGATGTAATGGCAATCCCCGGCGATGATGTCCGCCCATTCATACCATTTGGTGTATTTGGGGATGATTTCCCCCTGCTTTTCGCCGGTGGGGTACAACACGCTCATGGGCAGACGGCCGGCGATGGGCATCATCACGGTTGCCATGCGGCGCAAGCCGGGCAGGGTGCGGATGGGGATGGGGATGCCCAGGGCAAACATCATGTCGCAGCAAACGACCTGGTACCCCTGCTCGAAAAATGCTTTGGTCATGCCAAATCGGTCTACGGCGGCGGTGAGCATCACTTTACGGCGGGTGAACGAGTCGCCCAGGGATTCGGCTAACGTTTGCTCCACTTTGTACTCCAGCGTGTTTTTGAGGCCGGAACCATCCACCACCGGCGTCCGGCTGACGTTTTTGATCATTTTGTGCGCGGCGTATAGCGGGTATCGCTTTTCATCCATTTGCACCCACAAGTCAATGCCGCCCACGCCCAACGCATCCACCTGCCCGTCCAGTTCGGTGAAACGGGCGGTGGCGCGGGCGATATCGCCATCGGTGCCTTCCCGGCTGATACTGACTTTTTCGCCAAACAATTCGATTTCAACCTGTTTGTCCCGGTCAGAACTGCCGAGACTGACGCTGACTGCTGTTTTCATGATGCCCTTCCTGTGTGAAATAGTGACTAAAATGAAAAGTGACTAAAATTTTGAGTGGCTGAAGTTTACCGGGTTTACTCTTTGAACAAAAGGGGAAAGTAGTAGAGATATTGGATGGGGTAAGGGTTTACAAGGGTTGTTACCGGCGTGCCAATATCTCCTAAGCTTTCATCGCTTATCACCCCATATTGGGAATTTTCGACGAGAGTGTTGGTGAATGTGGTTGGAATTCTGATAACTAGATTCACTGAAGTAGAATCGCTAGGGCTTAACCCGTTAAAATTCCACTGAATGGTATTGTTGGAGAAGATAAACGGCTCAGTGGCTGTGATAAATTGGGTGCCGATTGGCAGCGTATCGGTAAGCACGACATTCTTGGTACTCGTTATTGGATCAAAATGACGGATGGTGAGCGTGTATGTCAGTAAGCCCCCTGCATTTATGACTGGTTGCGAAGCTCTTTTGTTAACGCTCAAGCTGTGAGAAATGTTGTTAATGGCAGCGAATGCGGTTAAAGCGTCAATACGGCCGTATCCAAACACATGGTTGGGCACATCGGTGGGGCCATCCCCGCCACAGCTTTGGGTGGTGGTAAAAGGGACGGCCGTGTCCTGCACCAGCGTCTCTATCCCATCCACCTGCCCCTTCAGTGACGGCTCCACCGACAGCAATAACGCCACCAACCCGGCCACATGCGGCCCCGCCATGCTGGTGCCGCTGAGGGGGCCGTACCCCGTTCCCGGAAAACTGGATCGGATACTCACCCCCGGCGCGGAAATGTCCGGTTTCAGCCGGTTGCTGCCATCCACCGTCACCGGCCCCCGGCTGCTGAAACCGGCGATGGCGTCGCTGTTATTGGTGGCGGCCACGCTGAATGATTCGTCGTAAATCGCCGCCGGATAAATCACCGAACCGCAGCCGCTGCCTTCGTTCCCGGCCGAATGGACGGTGACGATGCCCGCCGCGCGCACGTTCTGCACCACGGTGAGCAGCACATCCGGGTCAGTGCAGCCTTCCACCGGCGGGCAGGCCCAGGAGTTGTTGATCACGTCGGGGGCTTTTGCCGGATCGCCATCGGTCAGCGGGTCGCCGCCGAGGGGGTAGGGGGCGATGAACCATTCGTAACATTCGGCGTAGGTGGCGGGCGTGCCCCAACCCTGATCCATGTTGCGGCAGCCGATCCATTTGGCGCCGGGCGCCATCCCGATTTGATTGGAACCGCCATCATCTCCGACCATCGTTCCCATGGTGTGCGTGCCGTGCCCTTGATCGTCGCAGGGGGCGAGGGCGTCGAAACCACAGGGGCTGCTGCCGCTGTGAATGGCGTCGTGCCAGTTGAAGTTGTGGTCGGCCGTTTGCCCGTCCCAGCCGCGATACTGATTTTTGAGCGCCGGGTGATCCCAATCGTAACCGGTGTCTTGTCCGCCGATGACGACGCCCTGCCCGGTGTATCCTGCGGCCCACACGTCGTCGGCGTTGACCAGGGCGATGCTGGCTTCGACGCCGCTGGCGATGTTGGCGGATTGGCGGGCGGCGGGCTGGGGCGGCAGGCGGAGCTGCACGGCCGGATTAGCGTAAAGATGTGCCACGTCGGGGCGGCGGGCCACGGATTCGATGACGGCCGTATCTCCCTTCACCCAAACCATATTGGCCACGTAAAACGATTGGTATTCGACCCCCAATCGCTTTAGTTCGGCGATGAGGGGGGCTTGCGCGCGTTGGGCTACGGCCGTCAACTGCTCATACACGTACTGCCCTTTGGCTAACTTGGCGGGCCGCGCCGCCGCGCCGCTCAAATCGGCTTGTTCGGTCAGGGTGACGAGAAATTCACTTTGGCCCTGGGAGACGGCCGTCTCCCACACCCAGGCGTCCACCTTATCCGCCCAATCCGGCTGCGCCGCCTGGGCAAACAGTAACCCCGTCAGCAACAGGACGGCCGTCATCAAACCGCCAACCACAATCCACACCCGAAATCGAGTCATAACCAATTCACAATTAGCAATTCACAATTCACAATCCACAATTCCTCAGGTTCCCCAATCGCGCAAATACCGAAAATCATGCCCCACGCTGCGGTCGCTGGTCTTGGGGATGATGGGCATGACCCGCTTGTACTGCGCCCGCCGGATCATCGCTGCCACCCGGTTTACAAACGCCGGGTCAAAGCCATCGCCGATAAGTTCATCATGGGAGTACCGTTCGTCCACCATGCGATACAGCAGTTGATCCACCGCTTCATAGGTGAAGCCGAAATCACCCTCATCCGTTTGGCCCGGCATCAGGTCGGCGGATGGGGCTTTGGCTACGATGGGTTCCGGCACGCCGATTTCCCGCGCCATTTGCCGCACCTGGGTTTTGTACAGGTCGCCAATCGGATTGATGGCTGAGGCCAAATCGCCAAAGATAGTGCCATAGCCGAGCAGCAGTTCTGTCTTGTTGCTGGTTCCCAGAACCAATCCGCCCCAGGCCATGGAGCGGTCGAAAATGACGGTCATGCGGGCGCGGGCCATCACGTTGCCCAGGCGGTGCGGGGTCATGTCAGGCGACTGTTGGGCCAGCGCCGTTACCATGCCGGTGATGTCCACCGTTTGGTTGGGGATGCCCAGCTCTTCGATGATGCGTTGGGCGTGGGCCAGGCTTTCGGGGGAGGAGCGTTGGTGCGGCAGGCGCAGCGCCAGCACGTTTTCCGCGCCCAACGCCTTGACGGCCAGGCAGCAGGAAAGGGCGGAATCTACGCCGCCGGACAGCCCCAGGACGGCGCGTTGAAAACCGGCTTTGCCGATCTCGTTTTGCAGGAATTTGGTGAGGACGAGTTGGGTCACTTCCAGGTCAATGTGGAGTTTGTCCTCGATAGAAGGTGGGGTGAGGTGGGTCATGGGATTTTGGATTTTAGATTTGCGATTTTGGATTGATAGTTTTGGTTACAATTGCTCTATCTCGTCCAGCGCTCGTAGAAACGTCTGCGGCTGCGGGCGGAGGCGATAGTTGTCAGTTAAATCAACAAAACGGATTGTACCCGTTTTATCGGTGATAATCACGGTGGGGTAGACCGTTTCGGGATCGTATCCCAATACCTGGAACCCGGCGGGAATGCCATTTTCGTGGGCGATGCCTAATTGTCGGGCGGCGCGATTGCCGGGATCAACCAGAAAGCGAAAGGGGACGTCGAAGCGTTGCGCCAGTTTACGGGTGTGGTCATGCGGCTGGGGGCTGATGAGGGCGATCTGTACGCCTCGTTGGGCCAACGCCCGGTATTGCCCGGCTATTTCCCGGATTTGGGCCATGCACAGCGGACACCAGTTGCCGCGATAGAACATGAAAAGGGCGGGTTGGCCCTGGAATTGGGCGGTGGACACGGCCGTACCCCCTTCATCCTCCACCACAAAGTCCGGCAGCTTTTTGCCCACCGCTAACAAGCGGTTGTCTCCCCGTCCCAACCGGGAATACCAGACGACGTATAATTGCCACAACAGGGCCAGGAGGATGGCGTGAACGGCCGTCCCCCACCGCCCTTGTTCACCCAGGCTGGCGGCGACGCCGACGCCGGCGCTGATGCCCACCACCCAGGTTAACCGGCGCAGGTTGGGGCTGGTGCGCGGCGTGCGGTACAGGTAAAGATGGGTGATGTAGCCGAGGATGGCGACGGCCGTGACCATCACCCCCAATAACTCATAGCCGAACCCATTTGCCCGCCACACTGCCAGCGCGTAAAGCAGCGCCTCGATGGCGGCTACATTGATGAAAATGATGAAATATGATTTGAGCTTATTCATGGCGTGAGCAGGAAGTGACGCTTGATAATGTCCCCTTCGTGTGGGAAATAGGCTGTCTATCTTTTTGAGGGGAAGTCACTCTACCAAAGAACGGGCTGAAGGGCAACAAGAGATGGGAATGTGACAATGTGTCCCTGTTGCTTGTGGGGATGCCCAATGCTATAGTTTGAAATCAGATGAAATGGTCTAAAACACGCTTTCTCCTGGCATTGATTTTTTTAACGGGCGCCGCTTTGCGTTTTTACCAGTTAGGCTATCAGAGCTTATGGTATGACGAGTTGTTTAGCGTTTTGGCGGCGAAACGGCCGTTGCCCGACATGCTGCTGCGGCTGGTGACAGGGGATGTGCATCCGCCGCTCTTTTACCTCTTTCTGCATCTTAGTTTGCGCCTGGGCAATTCTGAACTTGCAGCCCGGTTGGTGTCGTTTGTATTTGCCACATTGAGTCTGCCCCTCTTTTACCTGTTGGTGCGACAATGGATGAATGAGGCCAGCGCGGTGGTGGCAACCGGTTTGCTGGCTGTCTCCCCGTTCCACGTATTGTTTGCCCAGGAAGCGCGGATGTATGCCATGCTTGGCTTTTGGGTGTTAGGGATGACGTATTTTTTTTGGCAGGCGTGGGAAAACGGCCGTTTCCGCCACTGGCTCTTCTTTACCCTCGCTCTCGTTCTGGCTCTTTACACCCATAATCTCGCTTTCCTTTATTTGCTGGCGCTGGATATATTTGCGCTTATTGCCGGCAACCGCCGGCGCTGGCGGCCCCTCTTGCTGGCGCACATAGCTGCTTTTGCTTTACTGGCGCCGTGGGTAGGGATATGGATTGGTCAGGCCAGCCGGGTGACAGCCGGTTTTTGGGCGCGGCCGCCGACGCCGTTGGGGCTATTTCTGGCGGTTTACTTATTGATATTTGGCCCATCTGCACCTGGATGGCTGGCGCCGACGGGATTGACGGCCGTCCTCCTCCTGTTGGCTTTTCTTATCCTGCATCTGGCGCGATTGGGACGGCGTATCCCTCCTGGACTTTGGCTGGCCGTCACTCTGTTTCTGGCGCCTCTCTTCAGTCTGTACGGATTGGCTTTCATTCGCCCTGTTTTTGTGGAGCGCATTTTTTTACCGGCATCGTTTGGATTGTATGCGCTGCTTGGTTGGGGCATCATCCATGCCCCACCGCGCTGGTTGAATCGCTTTGCCGGCGGCGTTATTTTCCTGGCGATGTTAGGCGCATTGGCAAACTATTACCACAATCCGGACGTGCAAAAACCGCCTCTGCGAGAGATAACAACCCGCGTAGCAGCACAGGTAGAGCCGGGTGACGTGGTGGTGCATACTTCCGACAGTTCGGCGCTGGCATTTGACTGGTATGCGCCGGAATTATCGCCAGAGGTGAGCTATTATCTGGCCGGCGACCCTGATTTTGAACAGGAGACAGCACGGGCATATGGGGGAAGGGCGGCTGGATTACGGCCGTTGCCCGCCGCTCGTATTTTACCACTCGCCCGGCGGGTGTGGCTGGTGGTTGCCCTCGACCATAATATCGCTTACCAGAGAAGTCAGGTGGAATGGTTTGATCGGCAGTTCACCCGGCGGGAGCATCAAATGGTCGGAAATGTGGATATACTGCGCTATGATGTGGAACCGTAAAGGTCATTGGCCATGGACTCTGTTGGCAAGCACAATGGCGTTGTCGGCCGTTCTGATGGCGCTGAGCTGGTGGTTGGGGGCGCCGCTCACTTTTTTCTCCAATGATGTAGGTCTCCGTTTTTTGCAGGTGCGGGAACTGGCAGCTCATCGCTGGCAGAGCTTTGCCATTGATTACCCGGCACGGCCGTTTGACCCGGATTGGGAGTTTGTGCCCTTTTACTACGCTTACTCGCTGCTCGACGGCCGTCTCTATTTCAACATCACCCCCTTCCTGCCGCTTATCGCCTCCTTTTTTTATGCGATTGCCGGTTGGTGGGGAGTGACGGTGACGCCGGTGTTGGGCGGGGTGATGACGGCCGTTGCCGGGTACAAGCTGGCGAAACTGGCGCGCCTGCCCCGGCCAATGCTAGTGATGGCTGCTACTATTTTCGCCACTCCACTCCTTTTTTACAGCCTGGAACTGTGGGATCACAGTCTGGCGGCGGCGCTGGCGATGTGGGCCGTCGTCGGCGTGGCGGTCGGGGTGGAGCGGCAGGCATGGCTGCCGATTTTATGGGGGGGCGTGGCTGCCGGGCTGGGGCTGGGCCAGCGACCGGAGATGTACGTGTTTGCCATTGCTCTGAGCGTAGGGCTGCTGGCGGTGAATTGGCGGCGGTTGCCGGTTCTGGCGATGGGCGGGCTGGTGGGCGTGCTGCCTGTCTGGCTGCTGCAATGGCGCTGGGCGGGGCATCCATTGGGGATGGCGTTTGCGCCGAATCTGTTGGGGTACGGCCGTCCTGACGCCTACCCGGTCGAATCGTACAGCGGCGTCACCATCACCCCGGCGCTGCGGATCGGCCGTTTGCTCTTTTGGGTGGAGTCCCGCGATCCGGCGACGTTTACGGCGTTGCTGCTGGTGGTAGCGGGCATTGGGCTGATTGTGTTGGCGGTGCGGGTTCCCGGCTGGCGACGGCCGTCTCTGCTGTGGGCGGGATTGGCGGGCATGACGGCGGCGTATGGGTTGTTGGTCTGGCGTGCCGGAACCGCTCCCATCCCCGGCCTGATCAGCGTCTTGCCGCTCATGGGATTGAGTTTGGTTGTGGTGAACGCGGACGGAATTTACCGGTTGGCGTTAACGGTAACGCTGGTCTTTCTGGGGTTGATGCTGGCGCTGTGGCCCGCTTTTGGCGGCGAACAGTGGGGCGCGCGCTATCTGCTTCCGGCCGTGCCTTTGCTGCTGTTTCTCGCTTTTTATGCGTGGGATTGGTATGGTCGGCTGTTGACGGGGGGGATGAAGCGAGCGTGGCGGGCGACGGCCGTCGGCTTATTGGCGTTGTCGGTGGGAGTGCAGATGGCGGGGCTGTGCGTTCAATGGCGACAGCATCGGGGACAGGCGGCCGTGCAGACCAGCATCGCCCGGCTGCCGGCGGAGGTTATCCTGACGAATAGCCCATTTTTACCTTCATACATGAGTGGGCTGCCGGATAAAATTTTTATGTATGTGGCGGACGAGACAGATGTGAAGGTCGTCATCCCGCGATTGGCGGCATGCGGAGTGCGGCGGGTGGCGCTGGTTCCGGTAGAAAATCTGCCGTTGACGATGCCAATGCAAATCGGTGAGTGGCGGCTGAAAGAGATAGCGCCATTGGTGTATGTAATGGAGCGGGAATGATGGCGGAACGGCCGGTGTTATCGGTGGTGCTGCCTCTGTATAATGAGGCGGCGGCAGTGGGCGGTTTGCTGACGGATTTGCTGGCGGCGCTGGCGGCGGTAAGTGAATCGTTTGAGATTCTGGTAGTGGATGATGGCTCTAGCGATGGTTCGGCGAATGTGGTGACGGCCGTCGGTGATGACCGGGTGTATTTGTTGTCCCATCCCTACAACATAGGCAATGGCGCGGCCGTAAAAACAGGAATTCGGCGAGCCAAGGGAGAATATGTCCTTTTGTTGGATGCAGATGGGCAGCATCGGCCCCAAGATATCCCTTCTCTGCTCAAATATGGAAAGCAGTTTGATATGGTTGTTGGGGCGCGAACGAATCAATCGGACACGGCCGTGCATCGGGACATCGCCAACGCCATTTACAACCGGTTTGCCAGTTATGTATGCGGCCGTGGCATCGAAGACCTCACCTCCGGTTTCCGCCTCATTCGCGCTGATTTAGCCAAAAGTTTCGTCTTTCTTCTGCCCAACAGTTTCTCCTACCCCACCACGCTGACCCTGGCCATCGTCCGCAGCGGTTTCAGCCTGGCTTATGTGCCCATCGCCACCGCCAAAAGGCAGGGAAAGAGCAAAATCAAGCTGCTGCGCGACGGTTCCCGCTTTTTCCTGATTTTGTTCAAAATCGCCACCCTGTTTTCGCCACTGAAGATTTTTGCGCCGGTCAGCCTCTTTGCTTTTTTGCTCGGTTTTGGCTACGGCTTGTTCAAAGTGTTGTTTCTGGGGTCTCGTTATGGCCCCACCTCGGCGATGTTGATGACGATTGCGGTGGTGATTTTCTTGATTGGGCTGGTTTCGGAGCAGATCACCTATTTACGTTACGATGATCGAAATGGGAGGGCAAGCGGCCGGTGAAAGCAAGCAGTCTGCGAAGTAAGTTGGCGTGTTTGAAGCGGTGGCCGCTGCATCCCCAATGGGTTGTGTTTCGGCGCCAGCGGGCGCATCAGACCGCCGTCACTGCCTGGGCGCAAGGTCTGGTGTTGGATATAGGCGCTGGGCGGCAGGAAATCCGCGAATTTTTACCGCCGGACTGCTGCTATATCAGCCTGGATTATTGGGAAACGGCCGTTGGCTGGTATCACACTCGTCCCCACATTTTTGGCGATGGGCAGCGCTTGCCCATCATGTCCGCCGGGGTGGATACGGCGTTGCTGCTGGATGTGTTAGAGCATTTGCCCTGCCCAGAGGCGTGCCTGGCAGAAATTGAGCGAGTTTTGAAGCCGGGAGGCCGGTTGGTTCTCCAGGTTCCTTTTTTGTATCCTCTCCATGACGAACCATATGATTTTCGTCGTTGGACCATTCATGGCTTGCGCCGACTGGCTAAACAAAACAACTTTGATATTGTGTCGGAGGACGCTTTTGGCCGGCCGCCAGAGACGGCCGCTTTGCTGGTGAATCTGGCGCTGGCTCATGATGCGCTGGCCTGGTTGGAGACAAAAAGTCTGAAGCTCATTTTGCTGCCGCTGGTTCCTCCGCTCATTCTATTTGTGAACCTTTGCGGCTGGGTCGGGAGCCGGCTGAGTCTGGCGGATGGTTGGATGCCGCATGGCTACCGGATGGTGTGGCAGAAACGGATATGAAGCATTTACTGGTGATCTCAACCTCTTTTCCAGATGCGGCGTATGCGGCCGGGCAGGAAGCGGCGGGAATGTTTGTCTATGATTTTGTGGCGGAATTGGCGCGGCAGGCGCGGGTGACGGCCGTCGTCCCCAGCCTCTGCGCCAACGTGGAGCAAGAGAGCAATCTGACTATCCGCCGCTTTGCCGTGCCCACTCTGCCCCTCTCCCTGCTCAAGCCCGCCCGCCCCGCCGACTGGGTGAAAATCTGGCAGACGATGCGGGCCGGGGAAACGGCCGTTTCCGCCGCCATCCAATCCGATCCGCCCGACCACATTTTTGCCCTGTGGGCGCTGCCTTCCGGTTACTGGGCGCGAAAAAGCGGACGGCCGTATTCCATCTGGGCGTTGGGCAGCGACATTTGGGGATTGGGGCGCGCGCCGCTGGTGCGGGGCGTCTTGCGGCGGACGCTGCAAAACGCGGCGCACTGTTTTGCCGACGGCTACCAA
>JAJRVV010000218.1 GCA_024277135.1 Chloroflexota bacterium
ATAGCCCATTTGACGGCTGTTTTTCATCGTCGGGACGTTATTTTCGAGCGGCGGCCTCTTTTTCAAGCCAATGCCGCCTAATTATGTCATTTCTCAACCAATTGACGGTTGAGGCTTTTTTCGGAAGAGTCATTGTTAATTGTTAATTGTTAATTATGACAACGCCCTACAAATTTCGCGCCCAATTCCGCGTCCGTTTTTACGAGACAGATGTTCAGGGGCACGTCAATTTTACCGAGTATTTCAACTATTTTGACGTGGCCTTAATCGAGTATCTGCGGGAATTGGGGTACGGCTACAGCGAGATGATGAAAGAGGGCGTGGATTTGTTTTACGTGGATGCGCGCGCCAGCTACCAGACGCCATCCTATTTCGACGAAATGCTTTCGGTGCATTGCCGGGCAGGGCGTTTTGGCAACAGCAGCGTCCGCTTTGATTTTCAGGCGTTTGGGGCAGACGGCCGTTTACTGGCAACAGGCGAGATTACGGCCGTCACCGCCGCACCCGACACCAAAGAGAAAATCCGCGTCCCGGAGCGTCTGCGGCAGGCAGTGGCAGAGTATGAAGATAGCGTTCAGTAAACAGTGTTCAGTAAACAGTATTCAGTAAGCAGTAAACTGATCACTGAATACCGAATACTGAAAACGGAGGAACCCATGAAAGCGGCTGTATTCTACGCGGCCAAAGAACCATTACGAGTCGAAGAAGTCCCCACCCCGGAACCGGGGCCGGGCGAGGTTTTGGTCAAAGTGGCCGCCTGCGGGCTGTGCCATACCGATTTGCATTACACCGATCACGGCGTGCCCACCTTCAAAAAACCGCCGTTGATTCTAGGCCACGAAGTCTCCGGCACAATTGCCGGTTTGGGCAAAGGAGTGAGTGGCTGGAGTGAAGGCGACCGGGTATTGCTGCCGGCCGTCTACGGCTGCGGCCGCTGCGCCATGTGCCGCACCGGGCGCGAAAACGTGTGCGAAAACATGGTCATGTTCGGCAACAACGTGGACGGCGGCTATGCCGAATACCTGCTGGCCCCGGCCAAAGATGTGTTGGCGCTGCCCGATGAAATCCCGCTGGTGGAAGGCGCCATCATCGCCGACGCCACCACCACCCCTTACCACGCCGTCGTCAACCGGGGCAAAGTCCGGCCGGGAGACACGGTGGCGGTATTCGGCTGCGGCGGTATCGGCTTGAATGTGGTGCAGGTGGCGGCGGCCGTCGGCGCCAACGTCATCGCGGTGGACATCGTGGATGAAAAGTTGGGATGGGCCAAAGAGTTAGGCGCGCAAACGACCATCAATTCGGCCAATGTGGAGCGGGTAGACAAGGAAATCCGCAAGCTGACCGGCGGCGGGGCCGACATCGGCTTTGAGTGCATCGGCAATCCGATGGCGCAGGGGCAGACGTTTAATTCGTTAAGGACGGGCGGCCGTTTCGTCGTAGTCGGTTTTGCCAGCAAACCGATGCAGTTGAACACCGGCAAAGTGATGTACCGGGAAATGGAGATCATCGGTTCGCTCGGCTGCCGGGCGGTGGATTATCCGCGCGTCATTGAGTTGGCGCGCCAGGGCAAAATCAAAGTGAAGGAACTGGTGACAGCCAGATTTGCTCTGGATGACATCAACGAGGGGTTGGACGCGCTGCGGGCGGGCGCGGGCATCCGCTCCGTCGTTGTGCCGTAGGTGGACGACGAGTATTGGCAATTGTATTAGACGGTAATCCCTGCCGCGCTGGTGTAAACGCGGCTGAAAGTTGCCCTGTTTTAATTGAGCATGTCTAACCTGATCAATCCACACGACCGTTTTTTCAAAGAGGTCTTTTCGCGCCGGGATACGGCCGCCGATTTTCTGAGCCACTACCTCCCGGCCGAAATAGTCAGCATATTGGATGTGACTTCGGCTGAGATTGCCAAAGAGTCATTCATAGACCTGGAATTACAAGAACATTTCTCGGACCTGCTCTACAAGGTGGACTTGCTGGATGGGCGTGGCGCTTACGTTTACGTGCTGTTTGAACACAAGAGCTACCCAGAGCCGTTGATAGCCTTCCAATTACTGCGCTACATGGTGCGGATATGGGAGCAATCACTCAAGCAAAGCAGCAAACTAGGCCCAATTATTCCCCTTGTAGTGTATCATGGAAGGACAGAATGGAAGATACCGTTAAGTTTGCGGGAACTTCTCGACACGCCCCAGGAAATGGCTCCATTTGTGCCAGATTACCGGTACTGGCTGTGCGATCTGGGACAATACAGCGACGAAGACATTCGCGGCGCAGTCATGTTACAGGTGGCCTTGCTTGTGCTCAAGTACGTACTGCGCGACGAACTGGTCGAGCGCGCGCCGGGTATTCTGACATTGATGAAAGAACTGACTACGCAACGAACCGGGTTGGACTTTTTGGCAACAGTCTTGCGTTACCTGGTCACAGCAACCAATAAAATAAGTGAAGCAGAATTAAAGGAAGCAATAGAAAAAGCTTTTCCAGAAGGAGGTGCAATCGTGTCTACAATTGCCCAAAAATGGATTGAAGAAGGTGTACAGCAAGGGCTGGAACAAGGACTGGAACAAGGCGCGCGGCAAGGGCTGTTAAATGGTATTGAGCTGGGATTGGAACTCAAATTTAGCGTGGAAGGATTACAAGCGCTGCCAGAAATCCGCAAGATTGAGGACGTGGACGTTTTGCGAGCCATCCACGCCGGGATAAAGACGGCCGACACCCTGGACGAGTTACGCCAGATTTACCGGCAGACAGGCTGAGAGAAAAGAGACGGGGACTGGAGGCTAGAAACCGCCAGTCCCCAATCTTCAGCCTCTAAAAGAGTGACAACATGGAAGCAAATCAAACTCAACCAATACGCGAACTACTTCTCGGCAATCAAGCCATCGCTCGCGGCGCATGGGAAGCGGGCGTAACCTTTGTCTCCGGCTATCCGGGCACGCCCAGCACCGAAATCATCGAAACGCTGGCGAAACGATACCCGGAAGCGAATCCCCGCTGGTCAACCAATGAAAAAGTCGCGTTTGAAGAAGGCATGGGCGCCGCCATCGGCGGCTTGCGCGTGCTGGTGACGATGAAGCACGTCGGCCTGAATGTGGCCGCCGATGCGTTCATGGTCTTCCCTTACGCCGGCACCAACGGCGGCTTTGTCTTCATCTCGGCCGACGATCCGGGCATGCACTCCTCGCAAAACGAGCAGGACAACCGCTATTTCGGCCGGATGGGTAAGGTTCCCATTTGGGAGCCAAGCGACGCCCAGGAATGCCGGGATATGGTCATCGCCGCTTTTGACCTCTCAGAGCAGTTCAGCACGCCGGTGATGCTGCGGACGACGACCCGGTTGGCGCATCACAAGGGGCTGGTGGCGGTTGGCCCGCGGCAGGAAGTGGCGCAGCGGGAATTTGTGCCGGACGCGAAGCGGTTTTCGGTGCCGATTTACCGCAAATTGCACCGGCCCCGGGTAGAAGAGCGGCTGGATGCGCTGCGCGCCTACGCCGAAACCTGCCCATTTAATCGGGTGGAACACAGCGACAGCGCCGTTGGCGTGGTCACGTCTGGCATCGCTTACCAATATGTCAAAGAGACGCTGCCGGAAGCGGGCGTTTTGCGTCTGGGCATGACCCATCCCCTGCCGCCCAACCTGCTGCGCGATTTTTGCCAACAGTATGAAACGGTGTATGTAATAGAAGAAGGGGAACCGTTCATCGAAGAGTACATGCTCAGCCAAGGCATCGCCAACATCCAGGGGAAAGATTTGTTTGGCGTGATTGGCGAGTATTCGCCGGGACGGCTGCGCCAGGCTTTGAACCTGGGTGACGTGCCCCAGCCGTACACCGAAGACATCACGCTGCTGCCCCGGCCGCCCATGTTTTGCGTCGGCTGCGGCCACCGGACGGTGTTCTCGGCGCTGCGCCAACTGAAGGTGACGGTGGCCGGAGACATTGGCTGTTACACGATGGGGGCTTTGCCGCCTTTTGAAGCGGAACATACCACCTTTTGCATGGGCGCCAGCATCGGCACGGCCGTTGGCCTGGAACAAGCCGGTCATGAACGGGTGGTCGCCATCATCGGCGACTCCACCTTCATCCACGCCGGCATCCCGCCCCTGATTGACGCCGTGTACAATGGCAGCAACCTGACGCTGATCATTTTGGACAACTCCACCACCGGCATGACCGGCGCCCAACCCCACGCCGCCACTGGCCAAAACGTGTTGGGGCAGGAAGCGCCCAAGCTGAATCTGGCGGGAATTTGTGAAGCGGCCGGCGTGGATAAAGTGACGGTAGTGGATACCTGGCAGCGGAAAGAGATGGCGCGGACGCTGCGGAAGGCAGTTAACCACAAGGGGCCGTCTGTGGTCATCGCCCAGGGGCCGTGTGTGCAGCTGCCGGAGATGAAATACCGGGATATTCCCCCGTACACTGTTATTGAGGCGTTATGTACCCAATGCGACGCCTGCTTTAAGGTATGGTGTCCGGCCATCAAACGCACCGATATGAATTTCCCCCAAATTGCCGGGGATGAATGTACATCCTGCACCGTCTGCGCCCAGGTTTGCCCCACGGAGGCGATTGTGTTGGCGGAGGTGACTGTCGGTAACCAGTAAGCAGTGTTCAGTAAGCAGTGTTCAGTGTTCAGTGTTCAGTAAATCGCCCACCGATCACTGAATACTGATCAAAGAGGCAACTATGAGCAAAGTTTACAGCCTGATGTTCGCCGGGGTCGGCGGGCAAGGATCATTACTCGTCGCGGAACTCGCCTCCATCGCCGCCGCCCATGCCGGGTACGATGTGAAGCAGACGGAGGTGCATGGCGTCTCCCAACGGGGCGGCAGTGTAGAAACCCACGTGCGCTTTGGCGGCAAGGTGTACTCTCCCGTTGTCACCCCAGGCGAAGCGACGGCCGTCATTGCCCTGGAAAAATTGGAGGCGCTCCGTTTTGCCCATTACGTCCATCCCGACAACGGCGTCATCCTGGTCAATGTCTATGAAATCATTCCCGGCTCGGTGACCGGGGCCGCCGAAGTGTATCCGTATCAAACGATTGAATATCTACAGGCCAAAGGGCTGGCAGTTAAGCCATTGGCGGCTTCTCAGATCGCCCGTGATTTGGGGGACGGCCGTATGGCCAACGTGGTCATGATCGGGGCGCTCTCGGCACTATTGCCCATCCCCCAAACAAGCTGGCAAAAAGCGCTGCAAATTCGCCTGCCCACTCGCTATCTGCAAAACAACCAAAAAGCCTTTGCCGCCGGACGGCAACTGATGGCGGCTTCTCCCGTCAGCGGTCAAGCCCTGACGGTTCAAGGAGGAAAATGAAATGGCAGACACCCCGCTAGAATCTCAAGAACTTATTTATGACTGGAACCTCGTCTCGCCAGCGCCAGCCCCCAAACGCCGGGTGATGGTCACGGATGAATCCCTGCGCGATGGTCTGCAATCCCCTTCCATCCTCCATCCTGAGATCGAAGACAAGGTTTACCTGCTCTATCTCATGCGCGATTTAGGCGTAGACGCCGCCGACCTCGGTTTATGCGGCGCCGGCGAACGGTTTAAGTACCACGTCACCGTCCTGGCCCGCGAAATCGCTAAGCAAGGGATGAACATCCAGCCTCAAAGCGCCGCCCGCACCATGATCTCGGACATCGCGCCCATTGTAGACGCCTCTGAAGAAGCGGGCATACCGATTGAAGCGGCCGTCTTCCTCGGAACCAGCCCCATCCGCCAATACGCCGAAGGCTGGACTCTGGACTTTCTCCTGCGCCAAACCGAAGAATCCGTCAGCTTTGCAGTCGAGCACGGCTTGCCCGTCATGTTCGTCACCGAAGACACCACCCGCGCCCGACCAGAAGCCCTAAAACAAGTCTACGCCGCTGCCATCCGCGCCGGCGCTCAACGCATTTGCGCCGCCGATACTGTCGGTCACGCTACGCCTGAGGGCGTTCGCGCCCTGATCACCTATCTCCGTCAAGTTGTTGACGAAATCAACCCAAAGGTAGGCATAGATTGGCATGGGCATCGCGATCGCGGCCTGGACATCGTCAACACCCTGGTCGCCATCGAAGCCGGCGCTGACCGGGTTCACGCCTGCGGCATGGGCATTGGCGAACGCAGCGGCAACACCCCCATGGAACTTCTGCTCGTCAATCTCAACCTGATGGGCTGGGCCGACCGCGATTTGACGCGGCTGCCTGAATACTGCCAGCTCATCAGCGAAAAATGCGGCGTCTCCATCCCCTTCAACTATCCCGTCGTCGGCGCCGACTCCTTCCGCACCGCTACCGGCGTTCATGCCGCCGCCATCGTCAAAGCGTTAGAGAAAGGGGATGATTGGCTCACCGACTGCGTTTACTGCGGCGTACCAGCTTGCATGGTCGGCCGGGAGCAAAGCATCGAAATTGGCCCTATGTCGGGCGAACATAATGTCCGCTATTATTTGCGCGAACATGACATCCAGGAACACCCCGTTTTTGTGGAGAAAATTTTGACCGCAGCCAAACGATCCAACCGTTTGTTGGGCGAAGAAGATGTGCTGCGGATGGTGCGGATTATGCGCGAACGCATCATCGCCGGTCAAGGCATTGAAGACAGTGATTTGATCCCATAGGGTTCGCTCGTTTTTAACTTTCCTGTTTCGGACGGCATGTTTCGGGAATTGCAATTCCCGAAACACCAAAGTTGCGGATGACCACAAACTGATCGACCTCTGCTTCAAGGCGACTTCAGGCAAAGGGCGATTAAAGGAGATGGAAATATCGAAATAAACTGGCACCTTTCTCTCGCACGCGACACATTGACTGTGTGATTTTGGAGGAGATTTTAGATGAACAAAAAGCTCTACAAGTTCTTGGTCTTACTCATTATGCTTTCCCTGGCATTGGCGGCTTGTCAGGGAGGTGATAAAGATACAGGTGGCGAAGAGGCCACCGAGTCCCCCACTTCAGCCCCGGCTCAAGCGACAAACACACCGCTTCCGGCCGAACAAGTAGGGGAACCGTACAAAATTGGCGTGTTCTTCTACGTTACCGGCCCGGCCTCATCTCTGGGTGTTCCGGAACGGGATACGGCTTTAATGGTTGCGGAACAGGTGAATGCGGCCGGCGGCATCGAAGGCCCCGATGGGTTAATGCACCCCCTGGAATTGATCATGGAGGATGATCAAACCAGCGCCGACGAAGCTTTGCTCATCGTCAAACGGTTCATCGAACAGGAAAATGTCCCCATTATCGTGGGCGGCACAGCCAGCGGCATCAGTCTGGCAGTCATTGATACTATTACAGAAGCAAGCGTCCCCTTTATTTCTAATGCCTCGTCCAGCGCCATTATCCAGCCGGTAGAGGAACGGTATTGGATATTCAAGACGCCACAGACAAACACACCGGTGGCCCAAGTGCAGGGCGATTGGATGGTAGCCAAAGGCATCACCAAGATCGCCTCGTTTGGCGTCAACAACGGCTTTGGCGTAGATTCGATGAGCGCGCTGCAAGCGGTGACGGCCGATTTGGGCATCGAGATCGTCTGGGAAGGGACGTTTGAGCCGGGCGACACCGACTTCTCCGCCCAACTAACACAGATCGCCGGTTCCGGCGCAGAGGCGTTGATCGTCCACGCCACACCTGGCGAAGGCGCGCCGTTGACGGTGCAGTTCCGCGACCTGGGACTAAACATCCCCATCGTGCAAAATCACGGCATCGGCAACCAGGCGTTCATTGACCTGGCCGGCGATGCGGCGGAAGGGGTGATGTTCCCCATCGGCAAACTGCTGGTGGTTGACGACCTGCCCGCCACCGATCCACAAAAAGGCGTCCTGACCCAATACATCGCCGATTACACCGAGTACACCAGCGGCGCCACGCCCAGCACCTTCGGCGGCCACGCCTGGGACTCGATGCAGATGGCGATCATGGCCTTGAGCGAGGTGGGGTCAGACCCGGCGGCGATTCGGGATTACCTGGAAGGGATTCAGAATTTCGCCGGGATCTCCGGGGTGTTCAATCTCTCGGCCGAAGATCATAACGGCATCGGCAAAGAGACGTTGGTGATGGTGGAGATCAAAGATGGCAGTTGGGAATATGTGCCGCCGGCGACCTATGCCCAAGCGCCAACGGTCGGCCTACGGGAAACGGGCGAACCGTACAAAATCGGCGTCTTCTTCTCGGCCACCGGCCCAGCCTCTTCGTTAGGGGTTCCTGAACGGGAAACGGCCGCTATGCTCGTGGATCAAGTGAACGCCAAAGGGGGTCTGCTAGGCCCAGATGGCAAGCTACACCTGATCGAAATGATATTCGAAGATGATCAGACGAGCGCCGATGAAGCGCTGCTCATCGTCAAACGATTCATCGAGCAGGAAAATGTGCCCATCATCGTGGGCGGCACAGCCAGCGGCATCAGTCTGGCGGTGATTGACACCATCAGCGAAGCAGAAACGCCCTTCATCTCCAACGCCTCGTCCAGCGCCATCATCCAGCCGGTCGAAGAACGGTATTGGATATTCAAGACGCCGCAGACGAATCTGCCGGTGGCGCAGGTGCAAGGCGATTGGATGGCGGCTAACGGCATCACCAAGATCGCCTCGTTTGGCGTCAACAATGGCTTTGGCGTGGATTCGATGGGCGCTTTACAGACGGTGGCGGCCGACCTGGGCATTGAGATCGTTTGGGAAGGGACGTTTGAACCGGGTGATACCGACTTCGCAGCGCAGTTGACTCAAATCGCCGGTTCCGGCGTTGAGGCGTTGATCGTTCACGCCACGCCTGGCGAGGGCGCGCCGCTGACGGTGCAGTTCCGCGACCTAGGGTTGGAGATGCCCATCTTGCAAAATCACGGCATCGGCAACCAGGCGTTCATTGACCTGGCCGGCGACGCGGCGGAAGGGGTGATGTTCCCCATCGGCAAGTTGCTGGTGGCTGACGGCTTGCCGGACACCGACCCCCAGAAAGCGACGCTGTTGCAATATATCAGCGACTACACCGAGTATACCGGCAACACGCCCAGCACCTTCGGCGGCCACGCCTGGGATTCGATGCAAATGGCCTTCTCCGCTTTGCAGGCGGTTGGCCCTGATCCGGCGGCGATTCGGGATTACCTGGAAGGGATTCAGAATTTCGCCGGGATTTCGGGCATTTTCAACCTGTCGGATGCGGATCACAATGGCATTGGCAAGGAATCGCTGGTATTGGTAATGATTCAGGATGGCACATGGGTGTATGTGTCGCCGGAAATGTACCCAGAAGTTCCGTAGCTCTTAAGACGAGAGACTAGAGTAGAGACTGGAGACTGGAAATTGAACCTTCCAGTCTCCAGTTAATCAGTCTCCAGTCTCCTTTTTGGAGGTCGGCGTGAGTTTGCAAGACCAACTGCTCCAATTTTTTCTGTCAGGCATTACGGTTGGCAGTATCTACGCACTGATTGCGTTGGGGTTTGTGACGATTTATAACGTCACCGGCATCATTAATTTTGCGCAAGGGGAGTTTGCGGTGTATGGCGCTTTTATGGCGATCACGGTTTTCCAGGAAAGCCGTTTATTGAGCGGTAACGTGCAGTTGGATTTGGGCTGGTCGCTGCCAGCGGCGGCGTTGTTTGGCGTGATCATGACAACGCTGATCGGTCTGCTGTTGTATCGTTTGGCGATTCAGACGGCGCGCAATGCGTCTGTGTTGAGCATGATCATCATCACGATTGGGGCGGCGTTTGTGCTGCGGGGGCTGGCGCTGCTGGTGTGGGGGACGGATCCCTCTCGGCTGCCGGTGTTTACCAAAGGGACGCCGTTTAAGATTGCGGGGGCGATTTTGACGCGGCAAAGTGTATGGGTGATGGGGGTCACGGCCGTACTCCTCATCCTACTCTACGTCTTCTTCAATTACACCCTGACGGGCAAGGCGTTACGCGCCTGCTCGGTTAATCCAGGCGCAGCCCGCTTGATGGGGATCAACACCAAACGGATGGCTTTGTTATCTTTTGGGTTGAGCGCGGCAGTGACGGCCGCCGCTGGCATCGTCATCGTCCCTTCCACCTTCATGACCTACGACCGGGGGCTGACTTTATCGCTCAAAGGATTCGTCGCCGCCATCGTGGGCGGATTATCCAGTCCGGTGGGCGCAGTGGTAGGGGGGCTGCTGCTCGGCATCCTGGAATCCTTCAGCGCCGGTCTGCTCTCTTCCGGTTACAAAGACGCCATCTCATTTATCGTTCTGTTCGTGGTGCTGGCCGCCCGGATTGGCGGCTTGCTACGGGGCCGGACGTTTGTAGCCGAACAAGGCGGCTTATGAGGAAGCTATGAGCCAACTGATACGCCGTTATCCCAATCTATTCGCCATGGGCGTGGTTGGATCGCTGTTAGCCATCTACCCATTGACCACCAATAACAATTATTTCCTGACCCTGATGATCCTGGTGGGACAGTTCACCATGCTCACCGTCGGCTTATCCTTGCTCATGGGGTATGCGGGACAAATTTCATTGGGACAAGCCACATTCTTTGGCATTGGCGCCTACACCACCGCCATCTTAAGCGCCCGATTTGAGATGTCACCCTGGCTGGCGCTGACGGCCGGCGTCTTGTTCGCCGGCGGCATCGCCTATCTGCTGGGGATGCTTATTTTCCGGCTGCACGGGCATTATCTGGCGATGGCGACCCTGGGCATCAACGTCATCACCTTCCTGGTGTTGACGCAAGAGGTGGAATGGACCGGCGGGCCATCAGGCTTTCGCGGCATCCCCGACCTGACCCTGGGATCATTCACTTTTACCAGCGACCTGCACTACTACTACCTGATGTGGTTCTTCACGCTGATCGTCATCGGCTTGTCGCTTAACATCGTCAATTCGCGGGTGGGACGGGCCATGCGCGCTTTACACACCAGCGAAGTGGCCGCCGAAGCGGTGGGCATTGAGACTCATCTATTTAAGATCAAAGTGTTCGCCCTCAGCGGCGTATTTGGCGGATTGGCTGGCGGTATCTACGCCACTTATTTGGGCTTCATCAGCCCTGGCTCCGTCACGGTGGGCGTTTCGATTGAGCTGGTGGTGATGGCCGTCGTCGGCGGGTTAGCCAGCATTTGGGGGGCGATGTTTGGCGCGGCGGCCGTGTTGGCGATTGAGCAGTATCTACGCACCGCCCTCAAAGCCATCATTCCCAATGCGTCGGGCGAACAGGAGATCATCGCCTTTGGCCTGATTTTGATGCTGATCATGATTTTTATGCCGCAGGGGTTGTTTGCCGGATTGGCGACGGCCGTGCGCCGACGATTGGCCGCCAGGAAAAGAACAGCGTGAAGAAATTGTCAATTGTTAATTGGGAAGCGGATTATGGCAAAAGGGGATGATATTGAGGGTAGGCTGGTGGATTTTGCGGTGAGAATGATTAAGTTGTGCGACAGCTTGCCCAACTCGCGGTCTGGCAATCATCTTGCCGGACAATTATTACGCAGCGGCACAGCCCCGGCAACCCATTATGCCGAAGCGCGTGGCGCAGAAAGCGACAAGGATTTCATTCACAAGCTCAGATTATGTCTGAAAGAACTAAACGAATCACACATCTGGCTGAAAATCATTACCAAAAGCGGAATGCTACCCACATCCAGATTAAACCATATCAATCAGGAATGCGATGAGCTTTGTCGAATAATCAACGCCAGTATCAAAACAGCAAGGAAGAAATTGTAAGTTGTCAATTACTAATGAGTACGCGAGACACGCATTGACAATTCACAATTGACAATTAGCAATTGACAATTTTGGGAGATTGCATGTACCAACCACAACTTGAGGCCATGAACCGAGAACAATTGGCTGACTTGCAGTTAGAACGACTACAAGCCACCCTGCGCCGCATCCACGCCCATAACCCGCGTTACGTCGGCCGCCTGAATGGACTGGGCGCGGACGATGTGAAAAGCGTGGACGATTTGCGCCAGTTTCCCTTCATGTCCAAAGATGATTTGCGCGACGCCTATCCCTTCGGTCTGACCTGCGCCCCCAAGAGTGACTTTGTGCGTATGCACATGAGTTCCGGCACCACCGGCACGCCCGTCATCTGCCCTCACACCGCCAACGACGTGCGCCAGTGGGGCGAGATCATGGCCCGCTGCCTGACGGCCGCCGGCGTTGGCCCCGATGATGTGCTGCAAATCACCCCCTCTTTTGGCCTGTTCAACGGCGGTTTTGGTTTTCATTATGGCGCCACCACGCTGGAAACGATGATCATCCCCATCGGCGCCGGCCGCACCAAGTTGCAGTTGCAATTCATGAAAGATTTGGGAACGACGGCCGTGGCCGCCATCGCCTCCTACCCCCTGCGATTGATGGAAGTGGCCGCTGAAATCGGGTTCGACTTCCACAACGAAACCAAGTTGCGCGCCGGCATCTTCGGCGCCGAAATTTGGAGCGAGGAGATGCGCCAGCGCATCGAAAACGTCATGGGCATCCAAGCGTTCGACATCATCGGCATGACCGAAAGCGCCGGGGTGGGCATGGGCATTGATTGCGCCGACCGCTCCGGCATCCACGTTTGGGAAGACCATTACCTCGTCGAATTCGTAGACCCCAACGGCGCTGACCCGGTTCCCGACGGCGAATGGGGCGAGATGGTCATCACCACCCTCACCCGCGAAGGATTGCCCCTCATCCGCTTCCGCACCCGCGACATCAGCAAACTCCTCAGCCGGGAAACGTGCGCCTGCGGCCGTACCTCCCTGCGCGTGGAGCGAATCGCCTGCCGTAACGATGACATGCTCAAAGTCAAAGGGGTCAACTTCTACCCCAAACAAGTGGAGAGCATCCTGCTGCGCCACCCGGAAGTGGGCAACGATTATTTGATCGAGCTGGATCGGGTAGGCGGGGCCGACCGGATAACCCTGCATGTAGAAACGGAAAACGACATGGATGCCTTCCTGCCAGCGAAAATAAACGAAGAATTGCACGATTTGATCGGCCTCCACGCTGAGGTCTTGCTGCTGCCGCTGGGCGGCCTGCCCCGGCCGGCAGGCAAAGCGGTGCGCGTCAAAGACAAGAGGGAACATGGACACTGAACCGCTGCTGAGAGCCAGAGGACTTCTCAAAAGTTTCGGCGGCGTCGTCGCCGTCAATCTGGTGGATTTTGATATTTTCCCCGGCGAAATTTTGGCGTTGATCGGCCCTAACGGCGCCGGCAAAACCACTATTTTTAACCTGGTTTCGGGAACGCATCGGCCGGATCGGGGGATGGTGCTGTTTGACGGCCGTGACACCACCCATTTGCGCCCCAGTCAGGTGGCAGCGTTAGGCGTGGTGCGTACCTTCCAGAATTTACAAATTTTCCAGAACATGACAGCGCTGGAAAATGTGATGGTGGGCTGTCATTTACAGGGCAAGGCAGGTTTTCTGGCCACGGCGTTGCGATTGCCGGGCACGGCCGCCGAAGAAACCCACATGCGTAACGAAGCGATGAAATATCTGGAACTGGTGGGGCTGGCCGACCAGGCGCATCTACCCGCCACCTCCCTCCCCTTCGGCCAGCAGCGGATGGTGGAATTTGCGCGGACGCTGGCCGTCAGACCCCAACTGCTTTTGCTGGACGAACCGGCGGCCGGCCTGACTCGCGTCGAGGCGGAAGAGTTGGATCGGCTCATCTGCCGCATCCGGGAACAGGGAATCACGGTATTCCTGGTGGAGCATGACATGAACCTGGTGATGGGCATCGCCGACCGGATCATTGTAATGCAATATGGAGCCAAAATCGCCGAAGGAACCCCGGCCGAAGTGCAGTCAAACGCGGCCGTCATCCAGGCCTATCTGGGCGCTGAGTGGCAGGAGGAACGCCAACCGTCTGATTCAATCATGGAGGTGGAAAATGCTTGAGATCAAGAACGTTTCCACCTACTATGGCCACATCAAAGCGTTGGAAAACGTATCCCTCCAGGTAAATGAAGGCGAGATCATATCGCTGGTTGGCGCCAACGGCGCCGGTAAAACCACCCTGCTCAATACCATCTCCGGCATTGTGCCGCCGCGGCAGGGTCAGGTTATTCTGAACGGCCGGGAATTGACGCGTCTTTCGGCCGAAAAAATCGTGGGCGAGGGCGTCAGCCAGGTGCCGGAACGGCGGCAGGTGTTTGCTGAATTATCGGTGCGAGACAACCTGGTTTTGGGCGCTTATTTGCGATTGAGGAAGGGAGAGAAAACGGCCGTTGCCCGCGACACCGAACGCATCTTCAACCTCTTCCCCATCCTCGAAGAGCGGCAAACCCAACTAGCCGGCACCCTCTCCGGCGGCGAACAACAGATGTTGGCGATTGGGCGCGGGCTGATGGCCCAGCCCAAAGTCCTGCTGCTCGACGAACCCTCCCTGGGGTTGGCCCCCCTCCTCGTGCGCGAGATATTAGACGTGCTGTGCAATTTGCGCGACATGGGCGCCACCATCCTCCTCGTCGAGCAAAACGCCCGCGCCGCCCTAAAAATCTCCGACAGAGGCTACGTTTTAGAAACAGGCAACATCGTCCTCAGTGGCGACGCCCAGGATTTAATCGCCAACGAAGAGGTACAGAAGGCGTATTTAGGTCAGAGTAATGGCAAATTAACAAACGAAAAGAGTAAAACGTAATGCCTCTTCATGACGGTTTTTCGTTTTACGTTTCACGTTTTAATGTCACAAATTATTTCCTACAATAGGAGGAAGATCATGCCCATTTGGAACCCAGATTTTGAGTGTATGGAACGAAGCGACCTGGACAAACTCCAGGGAGAACGCCTGAAACAAATAGCCGCCTACGCTTACCACAAAATCCCTATTTATCGGCGCAAATTTGAGGAATTGGGCATCGCGCCGGATGACATCAATGGCCTGGATGATTTGGGACGTCTCCCCTTCACCACCAAACAAGACCTGCGTGATGAATACCCGTTCAACAATTTTGCCGTGCCCGTAGAGGAAGTGGTGCGGCTTCATGCTTCTAGTGGGACAACAGGGAAGCCGACCGTTGGCGGTTACACGCAAAATGACCTGGATTTGTGGGCCGAGGTCATGGCCCGCACTGTCACCTCCTGCGGTGTCACCTCCAAAGATGTAGCCCACAATGCATATGGGTATGGCCTGTTCACCGGCGGCCTCGGCTTTCACCTGGGCTACCAGACGGTGGGCGCCACCGTCGTCCCTGTCTCCGGCGGCCTCACCCGCCGCCAATTGATGCTGATGGAGGATTTTGGCGCCACCGTCATCACCTGCACCCCCTCCTACTCGCTGGTGCTGGCCGAAGAAGCGGCTGAACTGGGCATTGATTTCAAGAGCCGGATGAAAGTGCGTGTGGGCATCTTTGGCGCCGAACCCTGGACGGAAGAAATGCGCGTCAAAATAGAAAATCGGCTGAATTTAGAGGCGTATGACATCTATGGCCTGACTGAGATCATCGGCCCTGGGGTTTCCGTGGAATGTGAGCATCACAACGGCATGCACATTTTTGAAGACCATTTCCTGCCGGAAATCATCGATCCCAAAACGGGCGGACAACTACCTTTCGGCGAAGAGGGCGAACTCGTTTTCACCACCCTGACCAAGGAAGCGATGCCGGTCATTCGCTACCGCACCCGTGATCGGACGGTGTTGCACCAGGAAAAATGCGCCTGCGGCCGGACGATGGTGCGCATGGAGAAGGTGCGCGGCCGCACAGACGACATGCTCATTGTGCGCGGCGTCAATGTGTTCCCCTCCCTGATCGAGAAGGCGCTTTTGAGCGTGGATGGGCTGGAACCACAATATCAAATCATCCTGGATCGGCCCAAAGACCGGTTGGACAAATTGGAAATTTGGGTGGAAGCCAGCCTAACATTTTTTGAGCCGATTGACACCCAAGCCCTGGAAAATCTGCGCAAAACGGCCGAAAACGAACTATCGCAAACGCTGGGCATCAGCGCCAGGGTTAAGCTGATGGGGCCAAGCACCATTGAACGCTCGATAGGCAAAGCGGTGCGGGTGGTTGATAAGCGGAAGTTGTACAACGATTGATGATGCAAGTACAGGCGCGATTGGCCGAACCTTTTTGGCGGGCTGTGGGGCAGCGGAATTTGACGGTTGATCTGGCGTCAGACGGCCGTATCGCCGACCTGCTAGATTTGCTATGCGAATTGTACCCGGCGTTGACACAAGAGTTAGCCGAAGCGCCGCCCCACATTTTCGTGGGCGACGAAGAAGCGGAAATGGACACGCTGTTAAGCGAAAACTGCCAGGTTCATTTGGTATGGGCTGTGGCTGGCGGGTGATTTTTTAATGAGCAATGAACAATGAGTAATGAACAAATAGTGATGGGTTATGGTTAGAGCGAGGACGGCCGTCATCAATCTCACCAGCGGCGAAATAAATATCGGCGAGACGCCGCCGCCGCTGGTGCGGGCCTACCTGGGCGGACGCGGGCTGAACATGGCTTACCTGCGCCACTACCTGCGCCGGGCCGGCGACCCGCGCCAGGTGGACGCGCTGGGGCCGGACAATCCGCTCATCTTCGGCGTCGGCCTGCTGACGGGCACGATTGCGCCCAACGCCGCCCGCTTCAACGTCAGCGCCAAATCGCCGGAAAGCGGCATTTTGGGCGACGCCAACTGCGGCGGCTTTTTTGCGGCGGCGATGCGGAAGGCGGGGTTTGAGCGGCTGGTGATTTTGGGGAAAGCGGAACGGCCGTCTACCCTGGCGCTGGAAGACGGCCGTATCTCCATCCAGGATGCGGGCGAGGCGTGGGGCAAAAACTGCATTGAGAGCCAGGCCATCCTCAAAGAACGGCATGGGCGGGGCACGGTCTCGGCCGTCATCGGCCCCTCCGGCGAAAACCAGGTGCGCATGGCGGCCATCATGACCGGCAAGAAAAACGCCGCCGGCCGCGGCGGCATGGGCGCCGTCATGGGCAGCAAAAACCTGAAAGCCATCGTCGCCCGCGGCGGCAAGGCGTTGGCCGTCGCCGAAAAACAGACGTTGCGTGAATTACGCATCGAACAGCAAAAATATCTAAAAAGCTCCAAAGTGGTGCAAGTCTTGGGCCGGGTGGGCACTCCCCTGCTCTACGAAGTCAGCAACCGGATGGGCGCTATCCGCACCCGCAACAGCCAGGACAACCATTTTGAAGATACCCTCAACGCCGAAGAGATCGAAAAATATGTGGACAAAATGCTGGCCTGCACCTCCTGTATCGTCCACTGCCGCCACCGCAACACCCTGGGCGGCGAAGGGCCGGAATACTCCACCATCGGCCTGCTGGGGGCCAACCTGGGCATCGCGCCCACGGATCAAGTCATCACCCTGAACAACCTGGTCAACGATTTAGGGCTGGACGCCTCCTCCACCGGCACCATCATCGGCTGGGCGATGGAATTGTACCAGCGCGGGCTGATCGGCGACGAGATGACGGACGGGCCGCTGCAATGGGGCGATTATGAGCGGGTACACGACCTGATCGAAGAGATCGCCCACCGGCGCGGCTTTGGCGACGTGCTGGCGGAAAGCACGCAGGCGATCCGCTATTTTCCTGAAGAAGCAATTGATTATCTCATCGCCGTCAAGGGGCTGCCGCAGTCTGACCCGCATGATGTGCGTTATCTCAAGGGGTTTGCCCTGGGCATCGCCGTCGCCAGCCGGGGCGCCGACCATTTACGCAATCGGCCGACGCTGGAGGTGTTTAAGCTGCCGGATGAGGTGCGAGCACAGATTTACGGCCGTGCCAACGACCCTGATCCCACCGGCTACAAAGACAAAGGGTTGATCGTAGCTTGGAGCGAGGACATCTACGCCGTCACCGACAGCGTGGGCGTGTGCAAATTTGTGACGCATGGCTTCAACAGCCCCCATTTGCTGGGATACGACCACTTTTGCGACTTGATCGCCGCCGCTGCCGGCCTGGAGTACACGCCGGAAACGCTGCGCGACGTGGGCCGCCGGGTGCTGGACACGGAGCGGCTGATCAACGCCGATTTCGGCCTCGGCCGCGCCGACGACACCCTGCCCAAACGGTATTTTGACGACCCGATGCCGGATCGGAAGACGAAAGGGCATCATGTGGATCGGGAAAAGTTCCAGCAGATGTTGTACGATTATTACGCAGAACGAGGATGGGATGGAGACGGCCGTGTCCCCCCTGACCGCCAATCTAAAATAGAGCGGTTGATAGAAAGTTTGGATAGAGATAACGCTTCTGATCTTCTCCCATAAGCTATGGACACCCTGACGCCCCCCTCCTCCACTTCACGCCTGCATTACGGCTGGATTATATTGATGATGGGCGCCCTCGTCGTATTCGGGGCGCTGGGTTTGGCCCGGTTTGGATACACGGTGGTGCTGCCATCCATGCAAGTTAGTTTGGGCATGGACAACACGCAGGCTGGAGGACTGGCCACAGCCAATTTAATCGGCTATCTGGCATTGTCGCTGATTGGCGGGGCGCTGGCCGCGCGATTCCAGCCCAGGACGGTCATCGCCGTCGGACTGACTCTGGCGGGGGTCGGCATGTTGTTCACCGGTTTGGTGAACAGCTTTGTGCCCGCTCTCATCTGGCGGGCGGTAACCGGGGTGGGCAGCGGCGCCAGCAATGTGCCCATGATGGGGTTGATCGTGGCCTGGTTTGCCAAAAAGCGGCGCGGATTGGCTTCCGGCATCGCCGCCTCCGGCTCATCGGTAGCCTTAATTACGCTCGGCCCTTTGGCCCCTCATATTCTGGCGCGCTATGGTGAAAATGGCTGGCGCGTCAGTTGGTTTATATTTGGCGGCGCCACGATTCTCTTGGCTATTTTAAGCTGGATGCTGTTACGCAATCATCCGGCCGAAAAGGGGGTCAAGCCGTTAGGCGGAGAAGCCAACACCCCGGTTCTGCCTCAGCCCACAGCACAAGGCATCAAATGGGGCCGTGTTTATCGGTCGGCTCCTGTTTGGCATTTGGGACTGGTCTATTCCGCTTTCGGCTTTGCCTACATCATTTACATGACATTTTTTACCAAGTACCTGATTGCCGAGGGCGGCTATTCTCCGGCCGGGGCCGGTTCTTTATTTATGCTAATGGGATGGTTTAGCTTGTTATGCGGGGTAATTTGGGGAACCGTTTCGGACATAATCGGACGCAAAGGCGCTCTGATTATCGTTTATCTCATTCATACCGCCGCCTTTAGTTTATTTGCTTTATGGCCGACTGCAACTGGGTTTACAATTTCGGCCGTCTTGTTTGGCCTGTCAGCCTGGAGCATTCCGGCGATCATGGCTGCTTGTTGTGGCGATGTGCTGGGTTCAAGATTAGCGCCGGCCGCTTTGGGTTTTATCACCCTTTTCTTCGGCATCGGGCAGGCGATTGGCCCCAGCGTGGCCGGGGCTATAGCAGACGCCACCGGCTCGTTTTCCTCGACATTCATCTTGGCTGGCAGCGTTTCTTTGTTAGGCGCAGCAGCCGCCTCGCTGCTCCGTCCAGCTTCTACACAATCCGATTTCTGAAATAGGAGACCACTTCATGGGACACACGCTTGCTGAAAAAATCCTGGCCGCTAAAACTGACAAAGCGGAAGTTTTCCCCGGCGAATTCATTAACGCCCGCGTAGACGTGGCGCTGGCTTCAGAATTATCCGGCATTTTGGCGATTGAAGAATTCAAGAAAATCCGGGGCGCCCGCATCTTTGACCCGAAGAAAGTGGTGATGGTGATGGATCATTTCACGCCGGCCAAAGACATCAAAAGCGCTGAAATTGTCAAGGGTTGCCGCGAGTTCGCCCACGAATACGGCATCAGCTTTTACGACGTGGGCCGGGCCGGGATTCAACACATCTTGCTGCCGGAACAGGGCATCGTCGTGCCCGGCGACCTGGTGGCCGGGGCCGATTCACACACCTGCACCTACGGCTTCATCGGCGCCTTTGGCACCGGCATCGGCTCCACGGACGCAGCGGCGGCGATGGCGTTGGGCGAGGTGTGGTTGAAAGTGCCGGAGAGTCTCAAGTTTGTGTATGACGGCCGTCTGCCCAAATGGGTCGGCGGCAAGGATTTGATTTTGCACACCATCGCCGACATCGGCGTGGATGGGGCGCGGTATAAAGCGATGGAATTTACGGGGTCGGCCGTGCCCCATCTCAGCATGGCCTCCCGCTTCTCCATGGCCAACATGGCGATTGAGGCCGGAGCCAAAACCGGCCTGTTCGCCGCCGACGAAAAAACCCGCAAATTCATCAGTGAGCGCGGCGACCGCGAAGGATTGTATTTCCAAAGCGATCCTGACGCTATTTACGCCGAAGTGCATGAGTATGACGTGACCCAGATGGAGCCGTACATCGCCGCCCCCTTCCTGCCTTCCAACGTCAAGCCGGTAACGGAATTGGCGGGGATGGAAATTGACCAGGTCGTCATCGGCATGTGTACCAACGGCAACCTGGCCGACTTGCGCGCCGCCGCCGAACTGCTCAAAGGGCGCAAAATCCATCCACGAGTGCGGGTGGTCGTCGTCCCCGGCTCGCAAAAGGTGTATTTGGACGCGATGCGGGAAGGGCTGATTGAGATTTTTGTGGAGGCCAACTGCTCGGTGACGACGCCCACCTGCGGCCCCTGCCTGGGTGGGCACATGGGCGTGCTGGCCGACGGCGAGCGGTGCGTCTCTACCAGCAACCGGAATTTCCGGGGGCGGATGGGACACATCGCCAGCGAAGTGTATCTGGTGAATCCGTATGTGGCGGCGGCGTCAGCCATCGCCGGCGCAATTGCCTCGCCAGCGGAGATGGCAACCTAATGTCAAATCAAAACCAAATTTCCCGGAATGATGCGATTATACAAATCATCGCCCAGTTGGAAGGGCCAATTTCCTTTGATGAATTTACGGAAAAAGCGCTGTCCATCTGGCATTCAAACGCCAAAAAGCCAGAGGCAGGCGTGCGCCAGGCCATCCGAGACGACCATCTGGGAAGACGGCTGATATTCCTCGATAAGAAAACTGTTATCCCGACACACATCGGTATGTCTGGGGCGCGCTTTCGCGTTCCCCTGTCGCGTGAGGAAATTAAGCGGGGTTGGCTTATTGTCTATCCAGATTTCCAATTCATGATGCAAGACAACGTGACGGAAGAGGAAATCCAACTGGTGGATGTCCAGAATCACACGATACCGGCAGAAGCCAATGTACAGAAAAGGATACAGAAATCTATATTTGGCTCTCACGAAATTGAGTTTACCGTTCTGGAATTGGGCTGGTGGTACCGGAAGCTAAAAGTCAAACGTAACGACAATCTATTGGTGACGATTCTGGATTGGGAAACCGGCCGTTTTCGGCTGGAACATGAACCGGCGCGAGCGTACAAACGCCACCGGGCAGAAATTCAACAACGCAACCAGAAATTGGCTGATGCCTTGTTCGATCTGTTGGAGGCGGCGAAATATGAATATGTTCGGGGATCCGTCGCTGTTCCCACCGCTTACGCCCGGCTGAAAGAGCCGGGGGCTTACCCGGCCGATCATTGGCTGGAAATGGTCGAAGATGATTCGCGGATGCGTTGGAGTGGGTATGAGATTAGTTATGCGGATGCCTATTCGCCTTTAGAGCAATTGATGCTTGACGCACGAAACCGGGAACGGCAGTCCACCGCAACCACCCCCCAAATATCCGCCGAGGAAAAACGGCAAGTTTACCGCTTCAAGGCTTACCTCAAGCATCGCAAAGGGCTTTGGCGGCGCATTGAGATTCAGGGCGGGCAAACGTTGGCTAAATTTAACGACATTCTGCAAAGCGCATTTGGACATGACTTTGACCATATGGGCGGCTTCTGGAAACTGGTCAGGCGGGGAAACAGCCGCCGCTTCCGCGAAGTTGATTTGGGCAGCATTAACCCATTTAGCGAAGGGGACGGGGCTGATGTGCTGATTGCCGCTGTTGGTCTGAAGCCAGGCGAGACGATGAAATACGTGTACGATTTTGGCGATTGGATTGAACACCGGCTTGAATTGGAAGAAATCGTTGATCCCGAAGCGGATGCGGAATACCCCCGTGTTGTCGCCCAAAACAGGCCCCGTTACCGGTATTGCCGCCACTGTAAAGAGGCTGGGCAAAAAACGAGGGCAACCTGGATTTGTATTGAATGTTCAAACAACGAGGAGGAAAACGTATTGGTTTGCGAGGACTGTGTTAATAAATATCACGAAGATCATTATACGAATGATATTCTTTATTAGGCAGAGGATAGAGAATAGAGCGAGAGATAGAGGAAGAAGGAAAACCCCTCTAGCTCTGGTTCTGGCCTCATGCTTTTTATGAACGAAAGGGAAACGGCCGTCGCCGTCCACCACTTTATGGCAGAACGAGACCAACTGGCCCGACATTTGGGCGTCGAACTGGTTTCGGTCCAGCCTGGATTTTGCCAGACGCGGCTCAAGTTAGCTCCGCATCTGGTGAATGGGCTGGGGCTGCCGCATGGCGCCGCCATCTTTGCCCTGGCGGATGTGGCCTTTGCCGGGGCTTGCAACTCTCATGGGCAAACGGCGCTGGCATTGAGCATGGACATCCATTTTCTGACGGCCGCTCGCCCCAACGCCACCCTCACCGCCAACGCTGAGGAAGTGCATCAAGGCGGCCGTACCGCGCTTTGTCACATCAAAGTGACCGACGATAAAGAGACGTTGATCGCCGAATTGCATGGCATGGCGTATCGGAAGCGGGAACGGTTTTTGGAAACGGGCAACAATCAACAGTTAACAATCAACAGTTAACGGACGGAAGGAACCAAATTATGACTTTTTCTGATTTTCATGAGATGACGTTGGGGCAGTTGCTTTCCATTCAGGCGGAACGGTTTGGCGAACGGCCGTATCTCACCCAGGGAGATGTGACCCTCACTTACACCCTGGTAGAAGCGCGGGCCAATCGGCTGGCGGGCGGGTTGCAAGGTTTGGGCTTGCAAAGCGGCGACCGGCTGGCGGTTCTTTTGCCCAACGCCGCCGAATATGCGCTGACCATTTTCGCCGCCGCCAAAGCGGGGCTGATTTTGGTTCCCATCAACATCCGCCGCAGCGCGGAAGAGATACAGGCCCGGTTAGCGAACACGCAGGCGAGGGTGGTGGTCACTTTTGGCGATGCGGAGGCATATGGCCGTCATCATCTGGACATGATCCTGGAACTACGCGATGGACTACCCGATTTAGCTCACATCATCTCCATTAACCGGCAGGCAGCAGGCGTGCTAGACTGGTCAAAATTGGATGGGGAGTGGCAGCAGACGGCCGTCGCCCCCGACCAACCCGCCGCCATCCTCACCACCCTGGGCAGTTCCGGCCAGCCGCGCGGCGCAGTTCACCGGCACAACAGCCTCTGCCACAACGCCGCCGACATCGCCGCCATCCTCGGCTGCACCGCCGACGATGTTTTCCTGGGCGCGGTTCCTTTCTCCAACACCTTCGGCCTGACCGCCACCATTCTCACCGCCACTATCGCTGGTGGGCGGTTGGTCTGTCTGCCCAAATTCCACCCGGCGCAGGCGTTGCGGCTGATCAAGCAGCAGGGCGTCACCATTTTCAACGGCGTGCCCACCATGTTTGCCATGGCGCTCAATCACGCTGACTTTGACCCGCGAAAAACCGCCAGCCTGCGGTCAGGTATCATGGCCGGCGCCCACTGCCCGCCATCGCTGGCGCAGCGGGTGCGCGAGGAGATGGGCTGCAACGTGTCGCTGGCCTACGGGTTGACCGAAGCCGCTCCCTCTGTCACCATGACGCGGCTGGATGATGGGCCAATCACGGCCGTAGAAACCGTCGGCCGTCCCTTGCCCGGCATCGAACTGAAGGTGATTGACGATGAGGGGAACGCCCTGCCCCCCGGCGCGGAAGGGGAATTGTGCGTGCGCGGTTACAACGTGATGCCGGGGTATTGGCGGCAGCCGGAAGCGACGGCGCAGGTTTTGGACAGCGATGGCTGGCTGCGCACCGACGATTTGGCCGTCATTGACGCCAACGGCCCGGTGCGCATCGTGGGGCGCAAAGATGATGTCATCAACAAGGGCGGCTTGAAAATTTACCCCGGTATGGTGGAGATGGCGCTGCGGTTGTATCCGGGAGTGGCGGAAACGGCCGTCGTCGGCGTACCGGATATGCTGTATGGCGAACTGGCCTTCGCCTGCGTGGTGCGGCGGCCCGGCGCGGACTTTTCCGAGCATGATTTGCTCGATTTCGCCGGCGAACGGCTGGCCGACTATGCCGTGCCGGATCGGGTATTGTTTTTTGACGCGCTGCCCCGCCGCCATAACGGATTGGTGAATAAGGGGTATTTGCGCGACCGGGTGCGGATTCACGGCCGCGCCTGGAAGTTCGGCAAGAACATTGACACCGACGCCATCATCCCGGCCCGCCGCTGCAACACGGCCGACCCGCGCGAGCTGGCGCAGTATTGCATGGAGGACGCCGACCCTCAATTTGTGCATAAAATGACGCGGGGCGACCTGATCGTGGCTGACACCAACTTCGGCTGCGGTTCCTCGCGCGAGGTGGCGCCGGTGACGATTAAAGCGGCGGGGGTTTCGGCCGTCATCGCCAAATCTTTCGCCCGCATCTTCTTCCGCAACGCCATCAACATCGGCCTGCCCATCCTGGAATGCCCGGAAGCGGTGGACGGCATTGGGGAAGGGGATGAGGTGGTGGTGGAACCGGCCGCCGGCGCTATCCGCAATCTGACCACCGGCCAGAGTTACCAGGCGGTTCCCTTCCCCGACTTTTTGCAACGCATCATTGACCAGGGCGGGCTGTTGGCTTACGTGGAAGAGCGGCTGGCGCAGGAAGCGGCATGAACTGTAGGTCAAATTTGCAAATTTGACCGCGCCATTTAACAAAATTGCGCTGCGAAAGCCGAAGCCGCCCGGAATAGCGCCATGTTATAATGAGCGGAAATTTGTGAGAATGGCGGCATCAATATGAATCAAATGAGTTCTATCCAAAGAGTAACCGATCAGTTGGGGCGCATTGAAGCTGAAATCACGGCTATTCGTCGTGAGCTAATTACGCTGCGTCAACGGCAAAATGATACGGCCGTGCCTTATCCCTGGGTCAACAAAACGACGCTGGGCGAAACGATGCAAAAGCTTTTTCTCACGTTGGCCATTGAGGGCAAGAGCATCGGCGCGGAACGGTTGCAAGAGAAAATGAAAGCAGCCAACCTGACGACCAACGAACTTAGCCACAGTATCATTGGAGCGCGTGAGGAATAACAATGGTTTGGGTTTACTTTGACGCCAGCGCGCTGGTGAAACGATACTCTCTGGAAGAGGGGACGCCGCTGGTTAATGAAATCTTCCGCCAACTGCCGCCTGGTCAAATGACCTGCGCCATGATTGGTATTCTGGAAGTGATTTCGGTTTTGGTACGCAAGCAGAATGACGGCCGTCTCCCTTCCCATCTATTCACCCAGGCCATGCTTGAATTCAACCGGGAAATCATCGAAAACGAGGATTTGCCCATCGCGCCAATCAATGATGAACTGCTGCTCTCAGCTTTAGAGTTGATCGCCCGGCACAACTTGAACGCTACCGACGCCGTCATTTTACGCTCCTGTCTCAACCTGCAACAGGCATTGACAAATCAGGGGCATCGCCTGATTTTGTGGAGCAGTGACAAGCGACTTCTACGCGCCGCTCAACAAGAAGGGCTTATCGTCTTTGATCCCGAGGTGGAGACATTGACCCGGCTGCAAATAGTACTGAGCAGCGATTGAGCCTGTCTATCAATCCAAGGAAATCTAGCGGAAATTCGTGAAAAATAGTGACATAAAATCTGTTGTTGTAAAAGGTGAAAACAATGTCTTTAGCGACCATTCGTATCCAACTCGACGAAGACGCCGCCCAAATCTACCAAAATGCCTCTGAGGAGAAGCGGGAAAAACTGCGTTTGCTTTTCAGTTTGTGGTTGCGGGAGTTTGAGAATTTATCCCTGCCCGATTTGATGGACAAAATCAGCGATAACGCGCGGCGGCGCGGTTTAACCAGCGAAACAGTGGAGTCCTTACTTCATGACGACTGAACTGCGATTCGTCTTTGACACCAATGCCATCATCAGCGCATTGCTGCTGAAAAAGTCAGTTTCGAGAAAAGCATTCGATACAGCGCAAAACCGGGGACAACTCCTGGTATCGCTGGACACGCTGAATGAGCTTAACGAGGTGTTGTGGCGCGAAAAGTTTAGTAAATATGTTACGGAACAAGAGAGACTTCAATTTTTATCAGCTTTGGTGCGGGAAGCAGAGTTGGTTAAAGTAACGGACAGGATAAGCGAATGCCGCGATCCGAAAGACGACAAGTTTTTAGAATTGGCAGTCAGTGGCAAGGCAGATTACCTCGTCAGCGGGGATAAAGATTTGTTGGTTTTGCACCCGTTTCGCGGCATTCCTATCATCAGGCCCGATCAGTTATTAGGCATCCTGACCAGAGAATCTGATTCAAAAACTTAATGAAGGCAAAAGCGAGAAGAGGAGTAAAAGTTGTTAAAGCGGAAAGTGACGTACACGCTGCTGAAAGACGACCAGTTTTTCATCATTGAGGATGCGCCGGTCCGGGTGAATGTGGAAACTGGCGAGCAGTTGTTTTCACCTGAAACGGTTGAGCAGTTACAGCAAATTGTCTGGGAACAACGGAAACCTGTGCGTCAAGTCACCACACCCGTCTATCAGTTCGCCGCCTGATTGGTAGCCGCCCGCAACCTGACCACCGGCCAGAGCTGCCAGGCGGTTCCTTTCCCCGACTTCTTGCAGCGCATCATTGACCAGGGCGGGTTGCTGGTTTATGTGGAAGAGCGGCTGGCGCAGGAAGCGGCATAATCATCCACGTTCTATGCTATACATGAAAGTAAAAACAGTAGCAAGTTGGCTAGGATTTTTCAAGAGAGGAAATAATGATAAATTGTTTTTTGGGTGTTTTTTTGGCAGGATGTGTTTGTCTATTCCTTAAATTATTTAATCGAATAAAAAAACAAAAAAAGCTACTTCGTGAAGTCAAGCAAAATTGGGGTAGCGGAGCAGGAAGTCATTTACCATAAACTCTTTTTGCACTCGTTCCACGCTCTGCGTGGAATGAATAACCAGACGCTCCGCGTCGGAATGAACGCAGAGCGTTCCGAGGGGCATTCCCACACTGAGCGTGGGAACGAGAATATGAGTGAAGATTTTAGCGAGTGTGATTGATTGGGAATATCCTGAGGAACGCGAGATTCCGACGCCGACGGTGTGGGATTTAGGCAGTGAGAATGGGCTTTTGGGGTTTGTGCTGGAGTTGGCGAATGGGGTGGTTTTGGAGATGCGGATTGAAGCGGGTAATGATGAGGAGTTAACGGCCGTACACAACCTCATCACCCACACCGGCGGCGGCAAGTTAATCACCCTGACGCCAGAACAAAAAACGGCCGTCTGGTTGTACCAAGAAGGCGACGATTGTTATTTACAGGGCAAAGATGGGTATTTTTTCGTCAATCCCATCCCCCAGCCCGACAAGTTTTAACGAACAACCGACCTGCGAGGCTCGCACAATGAAAGATAAGGCCCTAATCAAACAACCCAATTTCCTTCTCTACACTGGAAGTGATGGAAAAGTAAACGTCGAAGTGTTTCTGAAAGACGAAACGATTTGGCTGACCCAAAAAGCAATCGGTAAGCTGTTTGGCAAGTCAAAAGCAACAATTAGCGAGCATCTGTCAAATATCTTTAAGACCGGCGAGCTTGATGAGCATTCAGTTGTTCGGAATTTCCGAACAACTGCCAGTGACGGAAAAACTTACAAGACAAAAATCGAAAAACACACATAAAGAGGAATAAAATTGATTGGCTTTGAACTAACCGACGAACAGCGGGAGATGCGGGAGATGGCCCGCCGTTTCGCCCAAAAAGAAATCCGGCCGATTGCCGCCGAGTATGACGAGCGGGAAGAGACGCCGTGGGACGCAGTCAAAAAAGCGGCGGCGGCCGGTTTCTTCTCTTACTATCTGCCCAAACGGTATGGCGGCGGCGATGTCACCGACAAGCTGACGCAGGCGTTGGTGCATGAGGAACTGGCCTGGGGATGCGCGGCCGCGCGCTCCATCATCGGGGCTACGGCGCTGGCGGCTATCCCCATCGTCCTGGCCGGAACCGACGATCAGAAGTTCAAATTTTTGTCGGAGTTCAGCTACGACGCCAAACCGGCCATCGGCGCCTTTGCCCTGACGGAACCCTCGGCCGGGTCGGATGCGGCCAGTCTGGCGACGGAAGCGTGGCGGGACGGCCGTCATTACATCCTCAACGGCTACAAACATTTCATCAGCAACGCCCCCATCGCCGACATTTTTGTGATTTTTGCCACGGTGAACATCAGCCGGGGGCATAAAGGGATCACCGCCTTCATCGTGGAGAAAGACACCCCCGGCCTCATCATCGGCAAAAAAGAGAAGAAGAGGGGATTGCGGGCTTCGCCCACCGGCACCCTCGCCTTTGAGGACATGGCCGTGCCCGTGGAAAACCGATTGGGCGAAGAAGGCGAAGGGTTCAAAATCGCCATGCAAACCTTCGACATCACCCGCACCCACATCGCGGCGGCGGCGGTGGGCATCGCCCGCGCCGCGTATGAGTATGCGTTGCAATATGCCCAGGAGCGGGTGCAGTTTGGCAAACCGATCATTCAGCATCAAGCCATCGCCTTTATGTTGGCGGACATGGCGACGCAGATTGACGCGGCTCGCCTGCTGACCTGGCGCGCCGCCCAACTGGCGGAACAGGGACGGCCGTGTACCCAAGAGGCCAGCATGGCCAAACTATTTGCCGCCGACACAGCCATGAAGGTGACGACGGACGCGGTGCAGGTGTTGGGCGGCTACGGCTTCATGCGCGATTATCCGGTGGAGAAGTGGATGCGGGACGCCAAGATCATGCAAATTTATGAAGGGACGGCGCAGATTCAGCGGTTGATCATCGCCAGACAGATAGCCAAAGGATGAGGGATGAAGGATGAAGGATGAAGGAGCGCTTATGTTAGATGAAACAGTTGTAATTCCGGCGAATAATGGGGCGGCGCGGCCGTCGGCCCGCGCCTCGCTGCCGCCGCCGGTCATCATTGATGACCAAATATGCACCGGCTGCCAGCTTTGTATCCACGCCTGCCCCCAATCCGTCCTCAAAACCATCCCCGACATGAGCCGGATCGAGGGGTTGGTAGCCATCGTGTACAACCCATCCCTCTGCACCGCCTGCCGCCAGTGCGAGGATGTGTGTCCCGATTTTTGCATCACCGTCATAGGAGGCAGATAACGATGGAAACGTTAACTAAACAAATGGTAGCCGTGCGCTGGCATTCCCGCGCCGGTCAGGGCGCGGTCACGGCCGCGGAAACGCTGGCTGTCACCGCTCTGCGCGAAGGCAAAAATGTGCAGGCTTTTCCCGAATTCGGCCCGGAACGGATGGGCGCGCCGTTGCGAGCGTTCAACCGCATCAGCGCTCAGCCGATCCGCATTCATGGCGTGGTGGAAGAGGCGGATGTGGTGGTGGTGGTAGATTCATCGCTGCTAGGCGCGGTTCCGGTGGACGCCAACGTGGCCCCGGACGGGATTCTCATCGCTAACACGACGCAAACAATGACGGCCGTGCGCCACATGCTGCACCGATTAGAAGGCCAGCGCATCGCCTGCATAGACGCCACCCAAATCGCGGTGGACTGCTTTGGTATGCAAAAGCCGAACACGCCCATGCTGGGGGCCATCGCCCGCACCACCGGCCTGGTCGGCCTGGACACGCTGCTGGCGGAAGTGGAAGAAAGTTTCAGCCACAAATTCTCGCCCCAAGTGGTGGAAGGCAATCTGACCGCCATCCGCCGCGCTTATGAGGAGGTCACGTATGAGTAGTCTAGCTCCTGAACCCGGCGGCAAGCTGCCCACCTGGGATGAACTGCCGCCCGGCGGCGTTTCCGAAGACGCCGGCGCCACCGGCCGGCGCATGATGGATTTCTGGCGCGGCGGCGGCCACCGCCCCTTGCTGGACTTGAATTTGTGCGTCCAATGTTTGCACTGCTGGATTTCCTGCCCGGACAACTGTTTTGTGCTGGAAAACGGCCGTGTCGCCGCCATCAACTACGACCATTGCAAAGGGTGCGGCATCTGCGCCAAAGAGTGCCCGCCCATGGTCAACGCCATCGTCCTCATCGAGGAACGACAATTCACTTGATTTTAGATTGGGGATTTTGGATTTTGGATTGGCGCCCTGGCCCAAAATCTATCCCCAAAAGACGGTAAGCATTTTTTCTAAACCGGCAGCGAATTAACACAAATTTACGCGAAGAAGAGTTTTAGTTCGTGAAAATTCGAGCGAATTCGTTGCCAAACAGTAAAGGCAAAAAAATGGCAAAATCCGAAATCCGAAATCCAAAATCCAAAATCCAACGGGTTCTCAGCGGCAACGAGGCCGTGGCCCACGCCATGCGCCAGGTAGACCCCCACGTTTACCCCGGCTATCCCATCACCCCTTCCACCAAAATCATGGAAGAAGTGGCGGAGTTCATCGCCAACGGCCGCATGCAGTGCGAGATGATCGCCGTGGAAAGCGAACACAGCGCCATGAGCGCGGCCGTGGGCGCGGCCAGCGCCGGGGCGCGGGTGGCCAGCGCCACCGCCGCCAACGGGCTGGCCTTCATGTGGGAGGTGCTGTACATCGCCTCCGGCTCCCACCTGCCCATCGTGCTGGCTGTGGGCAACCGGGCGCTGAGCACGCCCATCAACGGCTTTGCCGACCACGGTGAGGCCATGGGGGCGCGGGACGCCAGTTGGATCACGCTCTACAGCGAAGGGGTGCAGGAAGCCTACGACAACATCATCCAAGCCTTCCGCATCGGCGAAGATACGCGGGTGCGTCTGCCGGTGATGGTCTGCCTGGACGGTTTTTTGCTGACGCATACCAGCGAAAATATCACGATGGCGGATGACGAGGAAGTGCAGGCGTTCGTGGGGCCGTACCAGCGGGAGTTTTCGCTGCTAGACCCGGATCGGCCGGTCAGTCATGGCCTGAGCGACCCGCCCGCGTTTTACATGGAACACAAGATGAGGCAGCAGGTGAGCATGGATCGGGCGCTGGCGGTCATTGAGGAAGTGGGGGCGGAGTTTGGTGAGAAGTTTGGCCGGCCGTATGGCTTGATTGACCCCTACCGGATGGCGGATGCGGAAACGGCCGTCGTCATCCTCGGTTCGGAAGCGGGCCGGGTGAAAGGGGTGGTGGACGAGCTGCGGGAGCAGGGGAAAAAGGTGGGGTGCATACGGATTCGGGCAGCACGGCCGTTCCCCGAAGAGCAGCTCGCGCGCCAACTGCTGCGCCTGCGCGCCGTGGCCGTCATGGATCGCTCCTTCGCCCCCGGCGCGGCCGGCGCGCCCATGTTCCAGGAAATCCGTTCCGCGCTTTACGATTACCGGCACAGCGCGCCGCCCATCCTCAACCGGATTTATGGTCTGGGCGGGCGGGAACTGCGCAACCGGGACATCCGCGCCATCTTTACCGAACTGGATCAAGCCGCCGCCGCCGATGTCACCGTGCCCACCATTCGCATGGTGGGTTTGCGCGGCGAAGTTTTACCGAATTGGCAGGGGGTACGGCCGTTAGCCGAACCCACACCCGGCGACTAAACGGAGAAAATCATGCCCAACGAACAACTTATCTTTTCCACAGAACAGAAAGAGCCGCTGGCCGGAGGCCACAGCCTATGCGCCGGCTGCGCCGCCAGCGTCATCGTGCGCCAGGTCATCCTATCCACCGAGCATCCCGTCGTCGTCGCCAACGCCACCGGCTGCCTGGAGGTCTGCACCGGCATTTACCCCAACTCCTCCTGGAACGTCTCCTGGATTCACAACGCTTTTGCCAACGCCGCAGCCACCCTCAGCGGCGTGGAAACGGCTTACCGCGCCCTGCGCAAACGAGGCGAAATCCCGGAGCGAGAAATCAAATTCGTGGCCTTTGGCGGCGACGGCGGCACCTACGACATCGGCCTGCAAAGCCTGTCCGGCGCGCTGGAACGAGGGCATGACATGGTTTATGTTTGCTATGACAATGGCGCCTACATGAACACCGGCGTGCAGCGTTCCAGCGCCACCCCGCTGTGGGCGCACACCACCACCAGTCCGGTCGGTTCCATTTCCAGCGGTAAAAGCGACATTCGCAAAGACTTAACCGCCATCGCCGAAGCGCACGGCATCCCCTACATCGCCCAATCCACCCCCGGCTATTACATGGATTTGATGCGCAAGGCCAAACGCGCCTTTGAAACGAAAGGGCCGGCCTTTCTCAACGTGATCAGCCCCTGTCCGCTGGGCTGGTCAACTGATTCAGCCGACTCGTTGGCGCTGGCGCGTCTGGCGGCCGATACCTGCGTCTGGCCATTGTTTGAGATCGATCATGGGGAGTTCGCCCTCACCTACCGGCCGTTGGAAAAGAAAAGCGTGGTGGAATGGTTGAAACCGCAAGGCCGGTTCCGCCATCTGTTCAAGGGAGACCACGAAACATTGATCGCTCAAATCCAGGCAGGCGTTGATCGGAATTGGGAAAAACTATTGAAACGAGCAGAGGGGCGGATTTTGGATTTTGGATTTTAGATTTTGGATTGGGGGATTTGCTTTGGATGAGAAGATATTTAAGCAGCGCACAAAGCGATTGGCGTTGCGGGTCATCAAAGTAGTTGAGGCTTTGCCGAATTCGACAACTGGTCAGGTTATTGGGCGGCAGGTTCTACGCTCGGCCACATCAGTGGCGGCAAATTACCGGGCCGCTTGCCGGGCAAAATCCAAAGCGGATATGAAAGCAAAGTTAGGGATCGTTGAAGAAGAAGCGGATGAAACGCTTTTTTGGCTGGAATTGTTGGTCGAGGCTGGGTTAATGCCTGAAAAACGATTAGTTGATTTGATGCAAGAAACAAACGAAATCGTCGCCATGACCGTTTCATCAATCAAAACATTACGCTCAAAAAAATAATTGGCTGGAGAAAACTATGACGAAAAAGAAGGTGAAACCCAAAATCCAAAATCCAAAATCCAAAATCGTCTCCCTATCGGGTAATTCGGTGGTGGCGGAAGCGGCGGTGGATGCCGGCTGTCGGTTTTTTGGCGGGTATCCGATTACGCCATCCTCGGAAATTGCCGCCGATATGTCCCGGCTGATGCCGCGCGTGGGCGGGGTTTTTATCCAGATGGAGGATGAAATCGCGGCTATGGGGGCGGTGATTGGGGCGTCGCTGGCCGGGGCTAAGGCGCTGACGGCTACGTCCGGCCCTGGCTTTTCGCTGAAGCAAGAGAATATCGGCTTTGCCTGCATCACCGAAGCGCCTTGCGTGATTGTGAATGTGATGCGCACCGGCCCCAGCACCGGCCTGCCCACCCTGCCTTCGCAAGGGGACGTGATGCAGGCGCGGTGGGGGACGCATGGCGACCACTCCATCATCGCCCTGGCCCCCTCCACGTTGACGGAGGTGTATTGGGAAACGGTGCGAGCCTTTAATCTGGCGGAAAAATACCGGACGCCGGTGATTTTGTTGCTGGATGAGATTTTGGGGCATATGAGCGAGCGGGTGGAGCTGCCCGACCCGGCCACGCTGGAACTGGTGGAACGGGAACGGCCGTCCACACCTCCTGACGAATACCTGCCCTACGCCGTCAACGGAAACCTGGTTCCGCCAATGGCCGATTTCTTCTCCGGCTACCGCTACCACGTCACCGGGCTGACGCACGACGCCACCGGCTTCCCCACCGAAAGCCCGGCCATCGCCCAGGCCTTGATCGAGCGGTTGGAAGCCAAAATCAACCAAAACCTGAATGACATCCTCAAATATGAGGAAAGCGACCTGGAAGACGCCGACATCGCCGTGTTCGCCTACGGCTCGGTAGCCCGGTCGGCGCAGGTGGCGATTGCCCGCGCCAGAGAAGCCGGGATGAAAGTGGGCTTGTTCCGCCCGGTGACGCTGTGGCCTTTCCCGAAGACGGCCGTCGCCGACCTAGCCAAACAGGTGAAAGCTATCCTGGTTCCCGAACTCAACATGGGGCAGTTGGTGAGCGAAGTGGAACGGGTGGCCGGTTTGACGCCCGTCGTCCCCTTGAACAAAGCCAACGGCCAGCCATTATCGCCGAACGAAATTAAAAACGCGATTAGCAAACTGGCTGCGGAGGTACAGTGATGACAACCATCGAAATCCAAAATCCAAAATCCAAAATCCAAAATCCCGGCGTGGATTACAACCAATATCTACGCAACGAAAAAATGCCCACGCTCTGGTGTTCCGGCTGCGGCGACGGTCTGGTGATGAAGGCGATGATTCGGGCCATTGACGAGTTGGGCTGGGACAAAAACAACGTGGCGGTGGTGTCCGGCATCGGCTGTTCCGGCCGCATGTCGAGCTATCTCGATTTTTGCACGCTGCACACGCCGCACGGCCGTACCCTGCCCTACGCCACCGGCCTCAAACTGGTCAAGCCGGATGCCCACGTGGTCATCATCGCCGGCGATGGGGATGCGCTGGCGATTGGCGGCAATCATTTGCTGCACGCCTGCCGCCGCAACATTGATGTGACGTTGATCATCATCAACAATTTCATCTACGGGCTGACCGGCGGCCAATTTTCGCCGACGACGCCGAGCAACTCCTACGCGCAAACGTCGCCGGATGGGGCCATGGAACCGACATTTGACACAGCGAGAGTGGCGATTGCCGCCGGGGCCACCTACGTGGCGCGGGCGGCCGTCTCCAACCCGCGCCACATTTCCAAACTGGTGAAAGGGGGATTGGCGCACAAGGGCATGGCCGTCATCGAGGTCATCTCCAACTGCCACGTCAACTTTGGCCGGCGCAACGTCAGCGGCGAACCGGAGGAGTTGATCGCCTGGATCGGCCGCCAAACCATCTCCCCCGAATTCGCCCAATATCTGAATGAGGAAGAGCGACAAGGTCGGCTGATGGTGGGCTTACTACATCACGACACCACACAGCCGGAATACACTGAGCGATATTACCAAAAAGCAGCCGAAATCCGGCGGGGAGAGAACGGTGAATAAATTTGAAATCCGGCTTAGCGGCGAGGGCGGGCAAGGCGTCATCATGGGCGGCGCTATTTTGGCCGAAGCCGCCATCCTGTACGAAGGGCGGTTCGCAGTACAAAGTCCCACCTACGGCTCGCGCGTGCGCGGCGGCCCCACCAAAGTAGATGTCATCATCGCCGACAGTGAAATCATCTATCCGCGCGCCATCGCTATCAACACCTATTTGTCGCTGGCGCAGATGTCCTACGACAAGTACAGCGCCGATCTGGCGGAGGATGCCTTGATTTTGGTGGATGCGGATTTGGTGCCCCGCGTAGAAGCAAACGACGATTTAGCAAATCGTCGTCGCCTCTGCCGCTATCCCTTCGTGGCCGAAGCCCGCAACAAGATGGGCAACGTGGTGCTGTCCAACATCATCGCCTTATCCACCCTGGTGCAAATGACCGGCGTGGTATCTCACGATGCGCTGTGGCAGGCCATTCAGGCGCGGGTTCCGGCCAAATATCTCGACCTTAACAAACAAGCGATGGAGCGGGGGTTTGCCATTGCCCAAGAATGGATGACGGCCGCCCCCGCACAGTGATTCAGAATTGGGTGCGTTTCAAATACTTAACTCGGCGAATGAATTCGCGACAACAACTGCAAAACCGGCCTGCGCCGGTTAGTCCCAAGTCGGCGAAGGCCGACTTCGCAACCGTAGCCGCAGATTTATCTGCCGTGTTGTTAAAGCAAATGAAATACACCCTTCAGAATTGAAACAACACAACTTATTTCCCAATTTCAAAAGGAGCAAGGATGACAACTTACAACATAGGCGTATTAGGCGGCGACGGCATTGGCCCGGAGGTCGCCGAACAAGGTTTGAAGGCGTTGCGGGCCGTCATGGCCGATGAGGGATTCGATTGTAATCTGGTCGAATACCCTTACTCTGGCGAATACTACCTCAAGACCAAAGAACTGGTTCCCGAACGAGTGATTGAAGAGTGGCGGGGATTGGACGCCGTTTTTCTGGGCGCTATCGGCCATCCCGACGTGGAGCCGGGGCTGGTGGAGCGGTCGGTCATCCTCGGCCTGCGTTTCGGCCTAGATTTATACATCAACCTGCGCCCCATCAAACTGTACGCCGAGCATTTATGCCCGCTCAAAGGCGTCAAACCGGAAGATATTGATTTCACCGTCATCCGGGAAAACACGGAAGGCTTGTATTCCCAAATTGGCGGCATCCTCAAGAAAGGAACGCCGGACGAGGTGGCCACGGTGACTGGCGTCTACACTCGCAATGGCGTGGAGCGGGCCATACGGTATGGATACGAGTTAGCCCGGCAGCGGGCCGCCGAACTGGGCAAGCCGCCCCGGTTGACGCTGGTGGACAAAGCCAATGCCATCCGCCCGCACGACATCTGGACGCGCGCCTTTGCCGAAGTGGGCCAGGAATACCCCGACGTGGAACAGGATCACGCTTATGTGGACGCCTGCACCATGTGGATGGTGAAAAACCCGGACTGGTTCGAGGTCGTCGTCACCACCAACCTGTTTGGCGACATCATCACCGATTTGGGAGCCATGCTGCAAGGCGGCATGGGCATCGCCGCCTCTGGCAACATTCACCCCGGCAAGACCTCGATGTTTGAGCCGATTCACGGCTCGGCGCCGAAGTACGCCGGGAAAAATGTGGCCTGCCCGCTGGGCGCTATCTCCGCCGCCAGCATGATGCTGGATTTCCTGGGCGAGAAAAAGGCGGCGCAACGCATCGAAAACGCCATCGCCTACCTGCTGTCCAGCGGCAAAATCCCCTCGGCCGATGCCCGCAGCGGCCTCAGCACCACGCAGATTGGGGATATGGTGGTGGAGAGGATGGCGGAATTAGGAGAATAAGAAGCGAGGTTTGTGGACGGCCGTTTTCCCTTGTTGTGTGGGGGGAGACGGCCGTTGCTAATAATGAATTGTGAATCGTGAATTTTTAATTGTGAATGACGGCCGTGTCCCCCAATCCAAAATCCAAAATCACTCGTGTCTCAACGCCGTCACCGGGTCCAGCTTCGCCGCCCGCGCCGCCGGATACAGCCCGGCCAGGATGCCGATAAAGGCGGCAAACAACACCGCCCCCAACGCCAGCCACCAGGGAACCACCGATAACGGCCCCACCCCCGTCACCCCTTGGTTGATGAGATACCGGTGACCGATCCAATCCATCAGCTTGCCTAGCAGCGTCCCCAAAACCAGGCCAAACACGCCGCCAACGACGCCGATCATGCCCGCTTCTACGGTGAACAGCCAGCGAATCTCCCGCGCCGATGCCCCCAACGCTTTTAGAACGCCGATTTCCCGCGTGCGCTCATAAATCGCCATCATCATGGTGTTGGCTACGCCCAATGCCGCTACCAGCAGCGCCAGCCCGCCCACGGAGCCAAGCAACGCTTGCAGCAAGGCCAACACCTGGTTAGCAACGTCTAAAATCGCTTCCAGAGACTGCACTTCCAGGTTCAGGTCTTCCAGTTCGGCGGTGACGGCCGTCACCGCCGACAAATCCGCCGCCCGCACCACGATACTGTCATACCCTTCCGTCTCCAAGAAGTTCGCGTCGTTAAACCACCACCCCTTGATCGCAGCTCGCTCCGGTAAGCCCACATCCAGGGCGCGAGAGCTGAACCCGTTTTGCACACCGACAATCGTCGTCAGAAAATCAGCCGACTCGCCGCGTGGCAGCAGCGCCGTCAGGATAACTTCTTGGCCAACAAGATAATCATAGCTTTGCCCATCGGTCAGCATCCGGTCAGACAATCCGGCTGAAAGTATCACCCCTGAACCGCCGGGGGAAATGTCCTGCCCGGCCAGCATGTCCTGGGTTCCCGGCGGGCCAAAGCGGAACGGCGTGCCGCCGCCGCCTTTGATACGCACCGGAACTGATTCCCCCGCCAGCGTCAGGGACAAATCCAGGCCAAAGGGCATGTTGATCGTCGGCGTCACGTCCACCACATCATCAAGCTGTTCGATTTGGGCGATCAAGGCCGGGGTGATGGGCGTCTCCGGTTTGGGTGGGGCAAAGGGGTCGAAGCCATCCGTTTCGGCAAAAGCAGGGCTGACGAACAGGTTTTCCAGACCGATGGTCTCGAAATTGCGCTGCACTTCCTTTTGCGCGCCGACGCCGAAGGAGACCATGGCCACCAGGGTGATGATGCCGATGAGGACGCCGCCGGCGGTGAGGACGTTACGCACCGGCCGCCGCCCCAGGTTGCGCGCGGCCGTCTGCACAATATCTGCAAATGTCAATTTTCCGGCCGGTTTATGGGGTTGATTGATTGGGGCAACGGGATAGGAACGGCCGTTTTTCGCCGACTGCGTTTCAATACCGGCAATCTGCCCGTCCCGCAGCCGCACCACCCGGTCGGCATACGCCGCCACGTCCGGGTCATGCGTGACCACAATCAGGGTGATGCCCTGCTCCCGGTTGAGATCGCGCAACAAACGCATGATAGCTTCGCCGGTGACCGAGTCGAGATTACCGGTGGGTTCGTCGGCCAGGATGAGGTGGGGGTGATGGATGAGGGCGCGGGACACGGCCGCGCGCTGCTGCTCGCCGCCCGACAATTCCGCCGGATAATGATCCAGGCGATGACCCAGACCCACCCGTTCCAACATGGCGCGGGCGCGGGCTTCCCGCTCCGCCTTGGGCACGCCCGCCAGCGTCAAGGGCACGGCCACATTTTCCAACGCCGTCAATCGCGGCAGCAGGTTGAAGCTTTGGAAAATGAAGCCGACCCGCTCTTTGCGGTGACGGGTGCGGACGGCGGCGTCGGCGTCGTGCAAGGCCAGGCCATTCAGCCACAACTCGCCGGCCGACGGCCGATCCAAACCGCCCAGCAAGTTGAGCAAAGTGGATTTACCAGAACCGGACGGGCCGACCAGGGCGATGAATTCGCCTGGTTCAATGGTTAAATCGAGGCCGCGCAGGGCAGCGACGGCCGTTTCCCCCCGCTGGAATTCACGTCCCAGGGCTGATAATCGGATGGGTTCGCTCATGGTGAGGAAAGTGGCGAGTGGCGGGTAGCGAGTAATAATTCAATACCCGCCACCTGCCGCCCGCCACAAATTTATTTCAACGATTCGGCCATAGCCAACGCCTGCGCCGGCGTCACGTCGCCGCCGACGACGAAAACGAAGCCATCTTCATCCCAGGTGAGCAAGGCGCGGGAGCCGTCGTCGTTGCTGAACAGGGTTCCATCAACGCCGCGCACGGTCACTTTTTCCGATTGGGCGGCTTCGGCGGGGGCTTCCAGCGGCATGGATTGCCCTTGCGCTACCACAAAGGAACGGCCGTCCGCCAGATTATACCGCTGCACCACCGCGCCGCCGATGGATTGGATGCCCGCCAGCGCCGCCGATTCGGGCAGGTCGGCGGGGGTCAGCGCCTCAAAATCCGCTTCGGCAACGGCGTCCGCTTTCATCGCTTCCATCTGCGCCAGCAAATCAACCGCCTGGATCACCTCCGCCCCTTCTGGAATGTCGAAGGTGAAGACGCTCTCATCCAGGCCGCTGTTGATCTCGATTTCGGTGGCTTCGATTTTGCCGTAACCCACCGCGCCCTCGGCGTACTCCACAGCCAACGGCAGTCTGTCGCCGGCGCGCAGCCACAGGTTGATGAAGCCGCCGGCCATGCGCACCTCGTCCGGCATCTGCTCCGGGATGGGAACCAGGCGCAGGCGGTAAGCGTCGGTTCCGGCCACTTCCTCGGAGCCGTTCCGCTCAGCGGTCACGTACTCCAGCAGTTTGGCTGCCCCCTCCGCCGGGGTTTGGGGGATGTCGGCCGATTCGGGATCAAAGTCGTGCGGCATGGGGAATTGGTCTTCGTGTTCAGCCATTTTCTCAGCGAGCACGGCCGTCATTTCTTCCACATCACCCACCACAACCATGTTGCGATTGGGATCATACAGCCAAAACTGCTCGCCATCGGTGACGGCCGTCACCCCCACCAATTCCGCCACGCTGGCCGCCAGCGCTTCCACCCGCCCGGCCGGTTCGCCATTGGGGCCAACGTCCAGTTTGCCCCACACGGCAAAGGTGCCGGTGTACGTTTCGTCCGGTAGTTCGGCGGTGACTTCGATGATGGCACGGCCGTCGCGGATCGTCTCCAGCGTCTCCATCGATTGGGTCAGCAGTTCCTCGGCGCTGGGAATCATTAAAGCGGCAGTGATGGTGACAGTGACCGCCAGCAACAAAACAGTCAAAACAAGGGTGAGGGTTCGTTTCCTCGATTTCATGAAAGGGTTACTCCTATTTATGTTCTCATTAACTGTACCAGACATCCGATTTCTCACTGTCGAGTAAGCTAACATCGTGAATGACAAGAAATCGGATGTCTTGTAGGCACATCCTCATGATACAACTCAACCCTCTGAACACCACGCCATTCTCATTTGTGACAAAGGTGCGACGCACTTCAGAAGTGCGTCGCGCCTGTACTAAACGGCCGTCCGCACCGCCCCGGCCACATATTCGTGATACGCCGCCAAAATACGCCGGGTGATGGGGCCAGGACGGCCGTCGCCAATCTTTTGCCTGCCAATTTCCACCACCGGGATCAAAGCGCGGGAGGAACTGCTCATCGCCGCCTCGTCCAACAGCGGTAAATCGTCCTGATGCACCGGCTGCAGGCGCAAGGGGACGCCCAGTCGGGGCAGCAGCGACAGGATGATTTGCCGGGTGATGCCGTCCAACACCCCGGCTCCGGCCGTCCACACCACGCCATCGCGCACGCCGTAGAAATTGGAGCCAGTTCCCTCCAAAATACGCCCTGCGTCGTCCAGCAGCAGGTATTCGTAAGCGTCCCCGGCCACCGCCTGCCGCTTGATGGCGAAATCGGCCGTTTTCACTTGCGGCCGTTCCCGATGAAGCTGGGGGGCAAACTCCAGGCGTACGCCGGTTTGGTACAGTTCCGGCGGCGGCGGGGAAAAAGGTTGCAGCGCCAGCAAAACCCGGCTGTCTGCGCCCAACGGCCGCGCCGGTTCGGCCAACACGTCCAACCGCACCCGCATTTCAGGGAAAGGGGCGTGGGTGCAGATGGAGTGGATGGCGCAGCGCGCGGCCGTTTCGTCCAACACAAAATCCCAGCCCAGCGCCGCCAGCGAACGACGGGTGCGGGACAGGTGCGCTTCCAGACGCAAAAACTTGTTGTGATCAAAGGTGCGCCAGACGGAGTAAACGCCTAGCGCCAACCCGGCAGTTAAGTCGGCAAAAACGCGGGCATTTGGCGAAACGGACAACGGCTGGGGGCTGGTTTCAGTGACGGCGAAAAGTTGAAATCGGGTCATGGTTTGGATATCCCTTATCTGTCACCGGGCGATCATGCCTAACCCGCCGCTTCCCCCACCAACGCCTTAAACCGCTCATCATCCCGAATAAAATCAAAATCTGGGTCTTGCCGCACCCATTCCGCCGTCACCTGCCGCGTATTCAACGCCACCTTCAACAGCTTCACCGCCTCCGCCACATTGCCGCAAATAGATTCAAAACAGGCGCGGTTATACGCATTCTCATCCTTCATCAACTCGCGCGCGGCCGTCACCTGCGCTTCATATTCCGGTCCCTGCCCCATCCGCCGGTACAACCCCGCCAGCGACGCCCGCGAAATGCCGTCATCCGGCCGTAATTCCACCGCCTTTTCATAATGCGTCACCGCCCGCTCATGATCCCCCATCGCCTTATACACATCCGCCAGCCCGGCAAACACCGCCGCATCCTCCCCATCCAACGCAATCGCCCGCAAAAAGGCGGCGTGCGCTTCCTCATACCGGCGCATATCCCGGTACAGCCCGGCCAGCCCGCCGCGCGCCGCCGCCAAATCGGGCCGCAGTTCAATCGCCCGCCGATAAGCCGGCTCCGCCTTCTGCGCATGGCCCAAACTGGCATAAATCCGGCCCAGCCCCAGGTGCATCTCGGCGCCGTCATACCCCAACCGCGCCGCTCGTTCATACGCCGGCAGCGCCTCGCGGGGACGCCCCAACCGCTCATACACCCGGCCCAATCCGGCGTGTGGCGGCCCATACCGCCGATCCAGCCGGATAGCGCGTTCAAAGGCGGCAATGGCTTCGTCCATGCGCCCCAACGCCAGCAGCGCCAACCCCAACCCGTTCCGCGCCGCCGCCCGCCGCGGATCCATTTCGATGACGGCGTTAAATTCCAACAGCGCCGCCTCCGCCTGCCCCAACGCCAGTAAAGCGTGCCCCTGGCCGTTGCGGATACCCACGTCCGCCTCGCCCGTTTCCAGCAGCGGCTGGAACAGGTCAAAAGCGGCCTGCGGCCGGTTCAGTTTTAGCAGCAAATCGCCCAATTCAGCATATGGCGGCAAATTATCCGGTTCCAGTTGGATGGCGCGGCGGTAAGCGGTCACGGCCGTCTCCCACTCCCCCATGGCCGCATACGCCTGACCCAATCCCAACTGCGTCGCCGCATCATCCGGGGCCAACGCCGCCGCCCGCTTAAACGACGCCAACGCCTCATCGTGACGGCCGTCCGCCGCCAACAGCCGCCCCATCCCCACATGCGCCGCCGGCAAATTGAAATCAATCTGGATCGCCCGCTCATACGCCGCCAACGCCTGCTCCCGTTTGTCCAGCATCGTCTGGGCGTCCCCCATCCCCCGATGCGCCGCCGCCATCGTCTCATCCACCCGCAGCGCCCGTTGAAACGCCGCCGCCGCGTCATACGGCCGTTTTGCCTGCACAAACAAAAAGCCCATCCCCACATGCGCCGCCACACAGCCGTTGTCCAATTTAATCGCCTGCTCATACGCCGTCAACGATTCATCCTGGCGGCCCAGTTTGCGGAAAACATCGCCCAAACCGGCGCGCGGTTCCGCCCAGGCCGGCGCCAGTTTCACCGCCGCCTGGAACGCCGCCAGCGCCTCCTGGCTTTGTGCCATCCGGGCGAACTGGCTGCCCAATCCGTGATGCGACACCGCGTCATGCGGGTTCAGCCGGATGCTTTGCTGGTACATGCCAATGGCGTCGGCATGCCGTCCCAACGCCGTAAACGCATCCCCCAGGCCGTTAAACGCCGGCACATGGTGCGGCGACAAAGCCAGCGCCTTCTGGTAGCACAGGATGGCTTGATCCAGACGGCCGTTCGCCGCATACCACTGCCCCATCCCCACCTGCGCCGCCGGCAGCGACTCATCCAGTTTCAACGCCTGGGCAAACATCTCATGCGCCTCATCCTCCCGGCCCAACGCCAGATACACCTCGCCCAGCCCCGCGTGCGCCGGAGCGTAATCGGGAGCTATAGCCAACGCCTGTTGAAAAGAAACCAACGCATCCTCAAACCGCTGCTGCTGGGCGTACAACCCGCCCAGCCCGGCCCGCGCCGCCGCCGACTCCGGGGCCAACTGCATCGCTCGCTTGAAACTGCGCGCCGCCTTGTCATACTGGCGTAAATCGGTCAACGTCTGCGCCAACGACCGGTGCAAATCCGCCCCATCCGGCCGTTTGACAATCGCTTTCTGGTAGGTCGCCACCGCATCGTCCAGCCGTCCCATAGCCGCGTAGGTCGCCGCCAGGCCGGCCAGCGCCGTCACTTCGCCCGGCGCCAATTCCAGGCTTTGCTTATAGGCCGTCTGCGCCTCTTCATACCGCCCCAGGCGGTGGCAAGCCAACCCGACGCCGGTATAAGCCCGGCCATCCTTGCCATCCAACGCCGCCGCCCGTTCAAAATCCGCCAGCGCCGCTTCCGCCTGCCCCAACGCCAACCGCGCATGGCCCAGCCCAATATGCGCCTCCGCCCATTCCGGCGACAGGGAGACGGCTCGTTCATAGGCCGCCTGCGCTTCCGCCAAACGGCCGTCCGCCCGATACACCGCCCCCAATCCCACATACGCCTGCTCCTGCCCCGGTTGCAGCGACAAGGCGCGCTGGTAAGCCGCTTCCGCCCGCTTCAGTTTGTCCAACCCCAGATACGCTTCGCCCAGCCCCAGATAGGGAGCGACGGCCGTATCCGCCAACCGGCTGGCCCGTTCAAAAGCTCTCGCCGCCGACTGGAACTGCGCCAGTTTCAACAACGCCCGCCCCCGTCCCAAATGCGCCGTCAGGTTGCGGCCGTCCAGCTTGGCCGCTTTGGTGAACGCCGTCAGCGCATCCTGAAACCGCTCCTTTTGCAAATAAATTTCGGCGACGCCGGTGTGCGCCGCCGCCAGCTTATGGTCCCGCTTCAACGCCTGCTGGAAGGTGGCAAACGCTTCCACCGTCTGGCCGTTGTCCCGGTAAGCGGCGGCCAGTCGGCTGAGCAAATCGCCGGTGATTTCGCCTCGATCCAGAGCCGCTTTATACGCCGTCACCGCATCGCCGTACCGCTTTTGCCGGACGTACAAATCGGCCAACGCCAGGTGCGCCGGGGCAAAGGCGGTATCCAGGGTTATCGCCTGTTGGTAGGCGGTTTCAGCCTGGGCAAAACGGCCGTCCCGCGCATGACAGTTGCCCAATCCCACAAAGGGCGCGGCGGTACGGCCGTCCTGGGCAATGGCTCGCTCATACGCCGCCTGCGCTTCCGGCCAACGGCCCAACCCGGCCAGCACGTCGCCCAATCCGTCCGATGCGGCGGCATCGCCGCCCAGGGTGATCGCCTTCCGGTACGCTTTGATGGCCGCTTCCGTCTGATCGGCGGCGGCGTACAACTGCCCCAACCCGGCCCAGGGCGATGGGGCGCGGCCATCCCGGTCAATCGCCGCCTTGAAGGTGGACAACGCCTTATCCGGCTGGTTCATGCGCAAAAAGGTCTGCCCCAACCCGGCCAAGGGCAGCGCGGCCGTCGGCGCCAACTCCGCCGCCTGCTGGAATGAAGCCGCCGCGTTATCCCACTGTCCCATCTCCAAATACACCTGCCCCAGGCCGATCAACACCGGCGCCGATTCTGGATCGATTTTCAAAGCGCGCTGATACGGCCCCCAGGCGCGTTCATACTGGCGCATACGCCGGTACACATCGCCCAACACCAGGTGAGGTTCCAGCCGGTTAGGATCCATCTCCACCGCGCGCTGGCACGCTTCTTGCGCCGCTTCCAGATCGCCGCGCCCAACGTACACCTGCCCCAGGCCAATCTGCGCCAGCGCCGCTTTGGGATCGGCGGCCAGCGCCTCCTGGTAAGCGTTTTCAGCTTCGTCTAACCGATCCAGCGCCAAGCACATCTCCCCCAACGATGTCAGGGTGACGGCCGCCCGGTCGCCAAAGGCCACCGCGTCGTTGAACGCCGCCGCCGCCGCCTCGAACTGGCCAGTCTCCCGGTAAGCGTCCCCCAGCCGGGCGTAGGGAAAGCCAGGGCCGGGATCGCGTTCCAATCCGGCCTGAAAAGCGGCGATGGCGGCTTCGGGCTGTCCTTGCCGCAGCCGCGCGTTCCCCAGGCCGATGTACGCCGAGGCGTAGTCAGTCTCCCTTTCAATGACCTGCTGGTAGAGGTCGGCGGCCGGCTCCAAATTACCCTGCGCAAAAGCGACATCGGCCAATCCCACCTGCGCCGCCCGGTTATCCGGGTCAATGTTGAGCGCGGCCTGGAACGCTTTGGCGGCCATGCCCAACCGTCCCATGGCCAGATTCACCCGCCCCAGGCCGACGCGCGGTTGGGTTTGCGACGGCCGCAACTCCACCGCTTTTTGCAGAGCCGCCAGCGCCGCATCCCATTGGCCGGTTTGCCGATACAGTTCGCCCAACCCGGCGTAAGCGGCGGCGTGGGCCGGGTCGCGCTGAATGGCGTTTTCGTAGGCGCGAATGGCGTCGTGGGAGCGGCTGAGTTGAGCGTACACATCTCCCAAGCCGCTGAAGGGGGCGGCGGCCTGGCTGTTCAGCTTGTTGGCTTTGCGGAAGGCGGTCATGGCGGCGGACGGCCGTCCCAACGCCAGATACACCCGTCCCAACCCCATGTGGGCGGCGAACGGCCGTTGATCCTGCGCCAACGCCTGCTCATACGCCCCAATCGCCTCATCCCACTGCGCCGCCGCCGCGTACACATCGCCCAAATTGGCAAACGTCAGGTACGCTTCGCCGCCTAACGCCAACACCTGTTGGTACGCCGCCAACGCCCGTTGGGGTTCTTGTAAGTCGTGGTACACGTCCCCCAGCGCAGCGTGGGCGACGACGAACGCCGAATCGAGCGAGATCGACTGCTGGAAAATGGGGATCGCTTCCCGCAGCTGGCCCAGGCGCACTTTCACCTGCCCCAGACCGGTGAGGGTGGCGGGGTCGGCCGCGCCCAACTGCACGGCGCGTTGGAAGGCAGTGTGCGCCTGCTGCGGCCGGGTGGCGGCGGCCAGATGCCCCATCCCGGCATACGGCCGGGGGTCTTGCGGACTCAGTTTGATCGCTTCCTGGTAATGAGTGACGGCGTCCTCGTCACGGCCGTCCAACCGGTAAGCGTCTGCCAAGCCAACATGGGCGGCGGCGATGGTCTCATCCCGCTCCAACGCCTGCTCAAAAGCGACGGCGGCTTCGTCCTGCCGCCCCTGCGCCGCATAAATCGAGCCAAGTCCAACAAAAGGGGCGGCCTGAGCCTCGTCCAGGCGGATGGCGGTTTGGTACGCTTCAATGGCCTCGGCCGTCTGCCCCAACTGGCGACGAGCGTCGCCCAATCCGGTGTGGGCGGCGGCGTCTTCCGGCTCCTGGGCGATGACCTGTTGGTAAGCGGTTTGGGCGGATTCCGGTTGTCCCAGACGGCCGTACACCTCAGCCAGTTTGCGGGTGATGGCTGCGTCTTCCGGCTGCAATTCGGCCGCTTTCAGATAGGCGTCCAACGCCTCCTGGTCAAATTCCAGGCGGCGGTTGACGTCGCCCAACCCCTGGTAGGCGGCGGCGTAAGCGGGGTCTTTGGCCAGCGCCCGCCGGTAGGCCACCAACGCCTCGTCATACCGGCCCAACTGTTGGTAGATGACGCCCAAACCGTAGAGGGGGACGGCCGTCTTCGGGTCTCGTTTGATGGCTTGCCGGTAAGCGTCTACCGCCTCGTTGAACGCCCCTCGCTGCCGGTTGATGTGCCCCAGGCCGATGTAGGCGGCCGTTTCGCCCCCGTCCAAATCAATCGCCCGCCGGTAGGCGGTTTCCGCCTCTTCCTGTCGTCCCTGGCGCAAATAAACATCGCCTAATCCAGTGTGTACCTGGGCAAATCCGGGGGACAGCTCAATGGCTTGTTGAAAGGCTTCCAGGGCGTCGTTTAGACGGCCGTTGGCCAGGTGCAAAAAACCAAGACGAGCGCGGGGGACGGCCGTTTTCGGGTCCCGCTCAATCGCTTTGCGGAACGCCGCCATAGATTTGTCCACCTCATCCTGGGCCAGATGGACATCGCCCAGACCGGTGTACGGCGCTGAATATCGGCGATCCAACTTGGCCGCCTGGCGGAATGCGGCCGCGGCATCTTCCGGCTGCCCCAACGCCGAGTAGACGTTGCCCAACCCGTTAAAGGCGGCGGCGTGCCGCTTGTCCAAGGCGGCCGCTTTTTGGTAAGCGGCCAACGCCTGCGAATAGTCAGGCTTGAGTTCCAGCGCCAACCCCTGATAGTACCAACCGTCAGCCTGTTCCGGCGCCCAGGCGGTGACTTTACGCAAAAGCCGTTCGGCATCGGCCGAATAACGGGGCTGTCGTTCTTCGCCAGCGCGGGTGAGATGGCGGGCCAGCGTCACCAGGGAGTCTGCCAGCCGCTGCCGCAGCAGTGTGCCTGTTTCGGGCAAGCTGCTCTCCACTTTCTGGTAAAAGGCGCCGGCTTCATCAAAGCGGCGGCGGCGGTCGGCCAACTGTCCCTGCCGCCAATCGAGGATGGCGCGCCGCTCTTGCCGGCCCGGCCCTTCAAACCAGCCCTGGTTATCCACCCGCTCCAGCACCTCCAGCATCGCTTCTTCGGCCGCCACGGCCGGGAAGGGAGCCTGCCCCGCTTGCAGCTTGGCGAACAGAGTTCGGCCGCCGTCGCTGAGATGATCCCGCCATTCAGCGGCCGTTTGCAGCAGACCGCCGCCCAAATCCGGGTTGTAGGCCAGCCCTTCCACAAATCGGGGCAGCAGCCAGCGCCACGCCTCGTTTTCGTCCAGCCAAAATTGGTAATGCGCCAGGTTGATGGCCGCTTTGCTCCAATTTTCATTTTGACACCGTTCTTCCCACAATTTGAGCCGGGTTTCCAGTTGTTCCAGTTGGGCTTGTACGGCCGTGACCGCCCGTTCATTCAAGGTGCGTACCAGTTGGCCGGAACGGCGCACTTCCCCCTGAAGATAACTGCGCACAAACAGCGCCGGATCATCATGGAGCCGGGCGCGATTGGCGTGAACCGACGCATAATCCCGTTCCAGCCGGTGCAGCAACCCATCCAAATCAAACGTCCCCCCCTGGGCCGGGGCCAGCATTGCCCGCAAAATCTCCACATCGCCCTGGGCCAGCGCCAACGCATAAATGGCCCGCTTGTCCGTCTCGGCCACCACATGCTGCAAGTAGCGGTCGGTCATCTTACGCACGATCTGACCGGCGGGGGTGCTTTCGCCAATGTCGCCCACGATTTCGGCCAGCGGCGCGCCGGCGGCCAGCATGTCGGCCACCTCCCGGATCGCCAACGGAATGCCCCGCGTCACCCGGCTGACGGCCTCCAATTCATCTTCGCTCAGGGTGTGCCCCTGCATCTGGAAATAGGCGCTGATGTGGGCCACGGCTAACGGCCGCATGTTGTACGCCAACAGCCGACTGGGCCGGTCGTCGGCATACCCCTTGAAGTATTCCGTGCCAAACTGGCGGCTGCGCACCAGGTCATTTCGCCCGGCGATCACCCACATCACGCGGGGGCCGGCCGTCTGGATCACCGCCCGCAGCCAGATGTCGGCGCGATCCACCACCTCATACGAATCGAGAAAGACGATCAGCCGCTTTTTGGAAGCGACGCTGCTCAACCCTCTGGCCAGAGCGCGGGCTAATTGTTCGTTGGGGTTTAAGAAATGATCAAATTCGTTCGGTTTGAGTCGGGCGCGCAGATAGGTTTCCAGCCCCGCCCGCAGCCGCGTGGCGTGTTCCAGGCCGATGTCCACCCCGGCATCAATGAAAGTTTGCACCAATTGTTCGCCGGTATCGCCAATGTAAGGCAGCCGGGCGCGCACGATTTTAGCCAATGCGCCGACGCTGATGCTGCGCAAAACGGTCAATTCGTCCCAACTATCCTCCCCGGTCAAAACTTCGGCCACCTTCTTTTCCGCCTGGTTGCTTTTTTGGATGGCTTTGCGGTAGCCGGAGAAACGGCGGCCCCACTTTTGGCGAATGGCGGCGGCATAAATTCCCTTAAACACAGCTTCGGCGCTGACGCTTTCCCGCCCCACCTGCAAACCGGCGAATTTTTTGCGCTCGTCCTCCCAATCCACCCACAACGTTTGGAAATGCCCGGCATACGGAGGTTCGGCGGCGGCAATGGCGTCAAAGCGATTGGCTAACGTGGTTTTGCCGATGCCGCCATCGCCATACAGCAGACAAACATAGGGCTGGTCTTCTTTGGCGTTGGAATCGAGCAGGTCGGACAGCGCAGCGCTAAATTGCTTCTGTTCATCCACACGACCCAGGAATGGTTTCTGGTCCATCTGGCTGATTTCGTCAGGCATGGATCAACTCCCCTTTTGCGGCTGGCGGCTATAGATGTTAAGAAAAACATTTTGACTGTAGCCGCGGTTTCTTACCGCGATTACGCTTACGCGGTAAGAAACCGCGGCTACAATACCCAAAAACATTATCTGAATGTCTATAGTTGGCAACCGGAGGTCGGTTGAGAACAGAAGGATGGCGTTGAACATATTTCCTCCTGGCGGATGCCGGCTGGCTCATGGCGTCTCGCCCACGCAGGCTGGATGCGCTACGTTTTGTCACTGTTTGCAGGTATGAAACTCTGGTACTACCAAAGGTATTGTTGAGATGATACAACCAAACTTTTTCGGCGTCAAGGGAAAATGCTTGACAAGCTGGATTTTTTGTTGCAAACTATGTGTTGTAGCATCGTAGTATCATCAATTTCATACGCAAACGGTTGCTGGCGCTTGTTATTTGCCTGGGTGGGACCAGGCTGTCATTGGCGCATTGCCATCAACCAGGGAGAAGGGAAATGAGACGAGGAGACATCTTTTCTGGCTCGACAAATATTCGAGTCATCGGCGTCGGCGGCGGCGGGGGCAATGCTGTCAACCGGATGATTCTGTCGGGTATTCAAGGGGTGGAGTTTATTGTGGCAAACACGGACACGGCCGCTTTAGCCCAGTCACAAGCCCCCACCCGGATTCCATTAGGCACGCATCTAACACACGGCCGTTCCACCGGCGGCAATGTCTCGTTGGGCGAACGGGCGGCGTATGAGTCCCTGGACGACCTGCGCGACGTGATAGAGGGCGCCGACATGCTGTTCCTGGCGGCGGGATTGGGCGGCGGAACCGGAACCGGGGCCACGCCGGTCATCGCCGAGTTAGCCCAAGAGTTGGGGATTTTGATCATTGCTATTGTGACACGGCCGTTCTCCTTTGAAGGGCGACAACGTGCCCAAGTCGCCGCCGCCAGCCTGGAAAAACTACAAGCCCACACCAACACCTTGATCGCCATCCCCAACGACCGGCTGCTGGGGCTGGTGAGCGAGTACACCAGTCTGGACACCGCGTTCCGGTTAGCGGATGACGTGTTGTGCCAGGGCATCCAAGTCATCAGCGACCTCATCACCGTGCCCGGCCTCATCAACCTCGATTTTGCCGACGTGAAAGCGGTGATGTCCACGCCAGGCGGGGCGTTGATGACAATTGGGCAAGGCAAAGGGAAAGAGCGGGCGCGGCAGGCGGCGGAACAGGCGATCCGCTCGCCGCTGCTAGACATGACGATCAGCGGCGCCCGCAGTTTACTGGTCAATGTCACCACCGGGCCGGATGTCTCGCTGCAAGAAGTGAATGAAGCCGTGGGCCACATTCGGGACACGGCGCATCCCAGCGCCAACCTGATTTTTGGGGCGGTGATTGACGCCGAGATGGGGCCGGAACTGCGGTTGACGGTGATCGCCAAGGGGTTCGAACCGGCGCACGGCCGTCCCCAACCTACCTTTCAACCGGAAGCAAAAGAAATCCGAATGCCCGCTTTCCGCGCTCGACCAGAACCGGCGATGGCCCACGCGGTCACTGCGCCCTCGCGGTTTTCGCTGCGGGATTTTAGTGTGCCCACCTTTTTGCGCAGCCGGTAATTTACGATTTTAAGGTGCGTCACACTTTGTAAGTGCGTCGCACCTCGTTATCATTTCAGGTAAATCATCATGTTCCTGGGCCATCACACACTCACAACAGACAACGCCGGAAAAATGGCTTTGCCCAAAGGGTATTTGCCATTTCTGGCGGCTGGCTTGGTGTTGACGGCCGGATTTGACGGCTCGCTGCTGATTTTCCCGGAAGCGGATTGGCGGGCATTGGCGGAACGGGTGATTGGCACAGCGCTGACCAACGGCCGCGCCCGCACATTGCGCCGCCATCTATTCGCTAATGCGGTTCGCCTCACCCCAGATAAATACGGCCGTATTCCCCTGCCCCATCATCTGCGACAGACAGCCGACATTAACGGCGAACTGGTTCTGGTCGGCCTGTACAATTATCTGGAAATCTGGTCGCCAACCGCCTGGCAAAGCGTACAAACCCAGCCCAGCGAGACGGCCGTTGCCTGGGAAGATTTGCGCATCTAAAAATTCTGCGTCATACGTCCGGCATCAATTATTGACGGTCAGGACACGTAAAACCCCCTTTTCCTGCCACAAAAACCTGAATTCACCCGCTATTCCTTGACAAAAGATGAGTTTTGTTGCAGTATCACAACAAGGCTTGCCAGAATATGTCAATGAATGGTGTGACGGCGTTTATAAAACAAGGACTCACCCAACTGCAAGCGGGATGGCGCGAACGGCCGTACCTGCTCACTTTGCTCTTCCTGTCAGCCATCATCCTCATCTGGTTGGGCGAATGGCTGGGCAAAACGTTGTGGGATTGGTTGACCCTGCTCGTCATCCCCCTGGCGCTGGCCGGGATGGCGTGGCGGCTGGCCTACGCCCAACAGCAAACCACCCGATCCCAACAACAAGAAACGTCCCTGCAATCTTTTTTTGACCGGATTTCCCGGTTGATGCTGCAAAATCATCTGGCGCAATCCCCGCCAAACAGCGACGCCCGGCGGCTGGCGCGGGCGCATACCCTCACCACCCTGCGCCATCTGGACGGGGAGCGAAAGGGGCGGCTGATTCTGTTTTTGGCGGAAGCGGATTTGATTGGGGAAACGGCCGTCGGGACGACGGCCGTCGGGCAGACAGCCGTCATCCCCCTCACCCACGCCGATCTGACCTACGTTGAACTGGAAACGGCCGTACTCAACCGGGCTAATCTGCAAGGGGCCAACCTCACCGCCGCGCAGATACAACGCGCCCAACTCATCGGCGCCGACTTGCGCCGGGCCAACCTCACCGATGCCCATCTCAGCGGCGGCGACTTACGCAAAGCGCTGCTGTGGGCGGCCCAACTCCCCCGCGCCGACCTGACCGGCGTCCACGCCACCCAGGCGCAGTTCCGCGTCGCCAACCTGCGCCGCGCCCGTTTGGGCCGGAGCGATTTGCGGCTGGCCGACCTCATCGGCGCTGATTTGACCGCCGTTGATCTGACAAACGCTGACTTGATTCAGGCGAATTTGCGGGGCGCGAAGCTGGCGCAGGCCATTTTGGTAGGGGCGGATTTGAGACAGGCGAATTTACGCGCGGCCGCGCTCATGCAAGCCAATCTGCAAAACGCCATCCTGTTCCAGGCCAACATGGTAAAAGCCAATCTGCAAGGAGCCGACCTGACAAACGCCCGTTTGTGGGGCGTTGATTTGCAGCAAGCCAATCTAACTGGAGCCAAAATGGACGGCGCTGATTTACGGGGGGCCAAGTTACTGTCCGCCAACTTATCCCAGGCCAGTTTGCGCGGCGTCCATCTCTACCGGGCCGATTTGCGCCAGGCTGATTTGAGCGGGGCCGACTTGCGCCGGGCGGATTTACGGGAAGCGCGACTGGAGACGGCCGTGCTCACCGGCGCTAACTTGCGCGGAGCCGACCTGACCCGCGCCCAGGCCACCGAATCCCAACTGGCTCAAGCCAAAACCTGATTTATCTCGCTTCCAAACGAATCACGTCAAAAAAGAAATCTTTGGCAGCCGGCCATTTGCTTTTGACGCGAATGATAATCGTGACCGTGCCATCTGCCGGCGCATTGAAATCATATACATGATCATACCACTGCCGGTCGCCCATCACGTCGGCGTTAACCCAATTGCCCAAATCCAAACCGTTGCCCTGCACCCAAACCCCGGATTCAGCGCCATAAGTATCATTACCCCCCTGACGATGAAGTTGAATGGGAACTACCAAATGCAGCGGCATACCCGGCGTCAGACCGGTGATGGTTTGCTTGAGTTCTGTGCCAAAAGGAGCGCCCCCATGAAAGGTTTTATAAACCCACACGCCCTCTAAAATAAGCGCATCGGGGCCGCCGGGCCGTTCGTTCAGTGGCAGTTGCTCGACGTTTTTATGAATACTTTCCGGGATGCCGCCGGCCAAATCGGATGAGTCAAACAATGGCTGGTCGATGGGAACGAAGTAGATTTCCCAGCCATTCGGCCGTTGGTTAATTAAATTGCCGGGAGCAGGCGGCAAATCTGTCCAGCCTAGTTCAAACGAACCGTTGGCTAACAACTGCTGGCCGGCGTTGTAACTTGGCGTTGGCGTTGGCCCGGGCGGGTAGGTGGGGGCGGGGGTGACGGTAGGGGTCGGCGTGCTGGTTGGCAACGGCTTGTACACCAACGGTAAGTAAGCCTGGGGAGTGGTTTCCCCCATTGGATGACTGAACACGGCCGTCGAAACAGCGATGACGGCAACCAGCAAAACGATCAAAATGGGAAGCAAGTTTTTCCTGAGCATAGTCCTCTTTCCTCGGTTAGCCCGCAGGATTTACCTTTATATGATGGGCGGGAGTAGGACAGTATTATACAATTTATTCAACGAAACGTTGTGAAACTTGGCAAAAAATCAGGAGATAGCTATGTCTGACCAGATGATCCTCACCCCTTTCTTTCTTGACAAGCCGGAGCCGGGATTGCTGCCCCTGGCCCAATCAGAGTGGCGCATCAACCAACCGGACGCCCTGCCCGGCGATGACCAGCAGCAGCAGATGGCCGCTTTGCACCAGCCGCTGGCCGATCTGGCGGCGACGGCCGCGCGCCAGGGCAAACGGCCGGTCAGCATCGCCGGGGACTGCTGCGCCACCATCGGCTTTCTGGCCGGATTGCAGCGCGCCGGCGTCCAGCCCACCCTCATCTGGCTGGACGCGCATGGGGATTTTAACACCTGGGAGACCACGCCCAGCGGTTTTTTGGGCGGGATGCCGTTAGCCATGCTGGTAGGACGCGGCGAACAGCGCATGCCCGCCGCCGTCGGCTTGACGTCGCTGCCGGAGAACCAGGTCATCCTCTCCGACGCCCGCGACCTTGATCCCGGCGAAAAAATCGCTGTGGACAGTTCGGCAATGACCCATTGGCCCGACGCGGCGCAACTGCTGGACGCTCCCCTGCCCGACGGCCCGCTATACGTCCATTTTGATGTAGACATCCTCAACCCGGCCGATGCGCCGGCGATGAATTATCTGGCGGCGGGCGGCCCCCGCGTCTCCCTGATGCGGCGCATTTTTCAACGGCTGGCGCAAACGGAGAGGGTGACGGCCGTCTCCCTCTCCGCCTGGAACCCGGAAATGGAGGGTGCAAAAGAGAGCAAGGCGGCCGTGATGGAACTGTTGACGGAGCTGCTTAGGTGAGATTGAAAACGCAAAGATGCGCCATCACATTTTTCGTTTGTCTTTTTTCTTTTTACGTTTCACTACGGTGATGGCTCCGTCCCCCTCTATGTACGCTTCAGACACCTTGCTCAGGTCAGACGCGCCCTGGCGGCGCAGTTGCGCCATCAATTCATCCTCGGTGATGAGTTCGTGGCGCATGTTTTTACGCAGGAGACGGCCGTCCTTCACCAACAGCAGCGGCGGCGGATGGTAAAACTTCTGGAACGTCGGGAAGCGATGCCCCAGCCAATCCAGCGCGTAGCTCCAAAACACAATCGTCGCCACCAAAATCATGCCATCCGTGACCGAATGTTGATCCCGCGCCATCGCATTTTGCACGGCGGCCGCAATCAGCGCCACCATCAAAATATCGGCCAGACCAAACGAACCGCCCACCCGCCTCAGCGTCAGCCGCATAAAGACGAATAGCAACAGGTAAGTCGCCGATCCGCGAATGATGATTTCCAGGACGGGTACGCTGGGGAGAAACATATCCTGCCAATCTATTCCGCTCATGGGCGCATTATACCGCAAGTGGGAAGCGACTAAAATGGGAAGTGACTAAAGTGACTAAAGTTGGGAAGTGCTGGTCGTCGTCAAAAATTCTGCGCCCTCTGTGCGCCCTGCGGCATCATCGTTATAATCTGGATGGCAAAAAGCGCCGCCTCAACGGAGAAAACGGAGCATGTTCCGAATCGAACCAACTGAAACCCCGGAAACGGCCGTCAAACGCATCGCCAGCGAACGACTTGACCTGGTCATCAACCTACTGACTCGTCCCAACGACGACCTCGACAAAGCCATCCACACCGCCCGTAAAAGCCTCAAACGCATTCGCGCCCTGCTGCGGCTGGTGCGGGATGAAATCGGCGAGGAAGTTTACCGGCGCGAAAACGCCTGCTATCGGGATGCCGGACGGCGATTGGCTCCCCTGCGCGACAGCGCCGTCATGGTGATGACGCTCGACGCCATCCACGCCCATATCCAGACGCCTGACGCCTTTGCCGCCACCCGGACGCAGTTGGCGGCCCGGCAAACCGCTATCCGCCGCCAATTTGTCGCCGACGCTGACGTTACGGCCGAAGTGACCGCCATCTTGCGCGAGGCAAAGCGACGGTTCATGGCCTTGCCCATCGCCCAGACTGACTTTGGCGCGTTTTATGGCGGTTTACATCGCGTTTACCGGCGCGGCCGGCGACGCATGGCGCTGGCTTACGCCGATCCGGCGAATCAGCCAGAACGGTTCCACGACTGGCGCAAGCGGGTGAAGTATCTTTGGTATCATCTGGAAATGCTGGAGCCGTTATGGCCGCCGGTTTTCCGAGAATGGGCGCGGGAACTGCACCATATCTCCGATTTGCTGGGAGATGCGCATGATTTTGCGGCTCTGCGCGATCTGTTGGTTTCTGAGCCAGAGCAATTTGCCCACAAAGCGGAATTGGCTGATCTGCTGCCCCTGTTGACTGAACGACGGCAGGAATTGGAAGAGGCGGCACGGCCGTACGGCCGTCGCTTGTATGCCGAAAAAGCGGCCGCATTCAGCCAACGCATCGCCGTGTTATGGCGCGTGTGGCAGACCAGCGGCATTGGCGGGCTGCCACCCGCGCCGCCCGCCCTTAAAGCGGGCGATCTGGTGAGTACCGCCGCAGCCGGTCAACTACTGGGTATTTCGCCCCGGCAGGTGCGGCAAAGAATCTATGCCGGCCAGCTTCCAGCCATCAAAATCGGGCGAAATTGGGCTGTTCTGGGCACGGCCGTTGCCAATCGGAAAACATGATATAACAAACCATTGCACTTGCAGACCTGCAAACGCAAAGACAATCCCAAAGCCACCAACAGGAATCGGTAAGCCGCATTAGGCGAGATGTGTCGGGTAAGGAGGTGGCGTTACCGCCACCTCCTTACCCGACACATCACCCGCTCAAGCTCGCCATTTTCTGGTCAAGCCACTGCTGGCGCATGACGCCAGGAAGAATATCGGTGATGACGCCGTCTGGATTGACAAAATAGGTGGTAGGCGTCGAGTATACGTTGTAACTGCGGCTGGCATCGCCGGCAGTATCCAGCAAAAAGGGATAGGTCAGACCATAGCGAGCGATGAAGTTTTCCACAGCCGCATTGCTTTCCTGCACGCTCACAGAGAGGACGACAAAGCCGTCATCCTGGTACTTATCATAGGCCGCCCGAAACTCGGGGGCGCTGGCGTTGCAAGCCGGTCACCAGGTGTGCATGAAGGTGACGGCCACCGGACGGCCGCGATAGTCGCTCAACCGTACCAGTTCGCCATCTTGACCGGCTAATTCAAAATCGGGAGCCAGCCCGCCCACCTGTGCGGTCGCGCCCAAATCGGCCGTTTCGCCGCCGTTTCCCGGTTTGGAGAACACAGTAAACAGGGCCACCGCCAATACCAAGACGCCCAACACGCCGCCGATGATCAGCCGCTGTCGTTTTTTCTGCTGCTTTTCCTTCTCAATCGCCCGCTTGCGGGCTTTCACCTTTTGGCTCATAAAAATCTCCTTCAAAAATAGTTCGCAGATTCCGCTGATTAAATCTATGTGATCAGCGACATCTGCGGATTTTCATTCTCCTCACGAATAGAGGTTGAGATACAAAGACAAGCCAAGCGTAAATGAGACACGGCCGGGGAAAATGTGCGCCAGCTTACAAAACGCTGGAAATAAGCCATTTGGCGCATTAGGCCGCCGCTATCCGCCAGTGATGGCATCCAGCGCCCATTGGGCCGGGTAGAAGTTCTGGTTCAGGCGCAACGCTTGCTCGTATGCCTTCACCGCGCCAGGGCCATCGCCGGTGAAAGCCAGCGCGTGCCCCTTGTAAAGGTAGGTCTCTTCCACGTTACGGCCGCCCTGCGTGGACAGCGTGGCGTCGGCCAGCGTCAACATATCTTCATACCGGCCCACCCGCATGTAAGCGATGTAGGGGCGGAACTGGTACCAGACGATGCGCGGCGGAATGCCGATGGCGCGCGCCTGGTCAAAGGCGGCGGCGCCATTCTCATAAAAAGCGGCTTCCCCCGTCATCTCACCCAGGCGGGTGAGGTTGGTTCCCAGGTTGAACCAGGCATACGCATTATCCGGATCAGCCTCAATTTCCGCCTGCGCCCGCTCCGCCGCTTGCTGCCACATGACGGCCGTATCCAACAGTTCCGCCCCCAACATCTCAAAGACTTGCCGCTCCTGCTCCGGCGGATAGACCACCCAAAAAGTGTAGTTGAACTGCTGCCAATAATAATTCATCGTCTCGTAGGAATCAATACGGCCGCTGCCATCCCAGGGGCCGAGGTTGGTGTCCATGCTCAAGAATTCCTGTTTGTCGTCGTCGTAGCCGAAAATGGTGAGGTAATGGCCCAACCAGCCATCCTTGGGACTGGGTTCGTACCCTTTTTCCACCACGAAGGGGAACCCGGCGGCGACAAAGCGTTTGATCAGCGCCAGATCGCCGCCGCTGCCGACGAAAGCGCGCAGGTTGGTTTGTTCGTTGACGTAATCGGCGATTTGCCAGGGGCTGACGTTGCGGTCTTCCCGGTTGGGTTTGAGCCAGGCAGCGGCTTCGTATTGGGTGGTGTCGTCGCCGTAAAAATTGAGGTTGATGGATAGATTGGCCGGGCCGCAATTGTTGAAGCCCTGGGGGATGATGGTCATGCCCTCGATACGCGCCTGACGGGGCAGGGGCGCGGCCGTCGGCGTTGTGGTGGGCGAGGGCGCAGCGGTGGGGGGCGCGGCCGTTGCCGCCGGCGCCGCTTCTGAATCCGCCGCCGCTGTCGCCGCTTTGGTGGGTACGGCCGTGGGCGCAGCCGTCGCCGTCGCTCGAACAGCGGGGATGGTGATCTGGGGCGCGGCCGCCAGACGCGCCGGGGCCGGCAGCGCTGTGGGCAGCGGCGTGACGCCGATTTCCAGCAGCGTCTCCACACCCGGCACCCGCGCCAGGCGGATACGATATTCGCCCGGCAGCGCCCGCGCCAACGGCGGCAGGGCCAACAAGCCAATCACCACCGCCAATTGCAGAAAAACGAGAGACAAAATAGTATATTTAAGACGCTTATTCATGGTTACACTCCAGCAGACGCAAACATCCCCGGTCAGGGGCGGGACGCGCTCATTGTGTCAGTTATCCAGTTGATTCAAAGCGAAAATGGGGGGCGGGAAGTTGGGGTTGAAGGCGATGGCTTTCTCAAAATTGTCACGGGCGGCGGCCGGATCGCCCAGGGCGGCCAGGGATAACCCTTTGTAATAGTAAGCTTCCTCAAAGTAAGGGCGGTCTTTCAACGTGACGTCGGCCAGGGCGATGATGTCATCGTAACGGCCGATCTGGTAATACGCTTCGTAGGGGCCGAATTGATACCACAACATGCGCCAGGGCAGGCCGATAGCCCGCGCCTGGTCGAAGGCGGTGGCCGCTTTTTCATAGTCGCCCAGCGCGTTGTATATTGTGCCCAGGTTGAACCAGAGGAAGGCGTCCTCCGGCTCTTGCGCCAGTTCGGCCTGCGTGCGCGCCAACGATTTGGACCACATGACGGCGTCATCCATATCATTGCCGATGATGGCAGCTACCTGGGCCGCTTCTTCGGGGCGGTAAAAGGTGATGTAGTTGCGGTTGAACTGCCGCCACTGCCGGTCGGCGTCGGCGTAGGTGAGGATACGGCCGTCCGTGGTCGCATTCTCCATGGGCGCTTCGCTGGTGCCAAACCAGGAGTCGTACACCCAGAATTGTTCTAGCGCGTCGTCATACGCCACCACCAGCAGGTAATGGCCGTACCAGCCCAACCAACGATACTCGCCCGGCGGCTCGATGCCCAATTCGATGATGGTGGGGAACCCGGCGGCTGCCAGCCGTTTCACAGTTTCCAGCGTGCCGTTGGTGCGATCAATCGCCGCGTAGGGAGTCTTTTCGTTGACATAAGCCGCCATCTGGTAGGGGCTGACGTTGCGGTCTTCCGGGTTGGGCTTGAGAAAAGCGGCGGTCACGCTTTGATCCAAGTTCATGCCGAAATAGGTGAGCGTCATGGCGATGGTGGCCGGGCCGCAGTTGTTCCAGGTTTGAAACTGGTGGCGGAAGCCTGTTAGACGGAAGGCGGGCGGGATGGGGATGGGGGTGTTGGTCGCCGTGGGCAGGGCAGTTGGAGATGGGGATGGGGTCGGGGGTACGGCCGTGCCGCTTTGAGACACCGGCGGCGGCGTGGGCGTAGGCGGCTCGATAACCGGCGTGGCAGTGGGCGGAACCACCGCTTGCAGCAAGGCCGCCGCCGCGACCGGCGCGGCCACGGTGGGCAGCAAAGCGGCGCCATCGCCGCGCGCGCCCAAATCCTGCAACGGTTCGGGCAAGCGGGCCACATACCGACTGGGCATCGCTTTGAGGATGGTGGGCAACTGCCAGAAGAAGACGGCCGTCGCCACCAACAAAACCGCCGCCAAAATTTTGAACCGCCGTTTACTCACGATCTCTCCAGGCGTTCACTTTTTGTAGCAGCTCATCCGGTCGGAACTTGGCTGACGGCCGTTCGCGCACCGGCCCGGCTCGATAGGGCAGCCCCCCTCCGGCTAAGGCGAAGTCTACATCTTGCCGCCTGTCTAACACGGCCGTATCCGCGTGCATCGCTACCACTTCGGCCACGAACAAAGTATGGGAGGGAAGCTGTATCTGGCGCTGTACGCTGCATTCCAAATTCACCGCGCATTCAGCCAGCAAAGGAAGCCGGACGACGGCCGCCGGCAGCGGGGTCAGCCCCGTTTCCGCCCATTTGTCCGTGTCGCGGACGGTGGCGGCGCCCACAAAATCGCCGACCAATTCCATCTCCGGCCAGGGGATGTTGACCACAAATTCCTCCAGTCGGGCGATGAGATCGTGGCTGGCGCGGGACGGCCGTACCGAGATGCTGATCATGGGTGGTTCGGCGTTGCAACTGGCGATGCGGTTGACGGTGAAGACATTCATCTCATCGCCCGCGCCGCGCGTCACCAGGACGACGGGAACCGGATATAGGGTGGTGTTGGGGGTCAACTGCGCTTTTTGCATATCGGCGTAAGGTTAACGCGAAGACGGCCGTTTGCCAGCATTTCTTCGCATCCTCTCACAGTTTTACCAGCTTTTAGCCCCCACTGGAAAGCGTGTCCAGATGCGTAACCGGGTCAGACGTATGCACCCAAACCCAGAGGTTGTTGGGGGCTTCAGCAGACCAATTAAATGTCCACTCCGCGTCAAGAACAGTCATGTTCACGCAGCCGTGGCTATGCTTATAGCCAAAGCGATCATGCCAATACGTGCCATGCAAAGCGATCCCATTATACATATCAAAGTACATGATGTAGGGAATGTCTTCCAGGAAATAATAATCTTTACGCCCCTCAGCCCCGGACATTTTGAACTGGCGGAAACGATTTTCGTCTTCTACCTGAAACAGCCCTTCGTAAGTGGGCCATTGTTTGAGGCCGGAGGAGATGAGGGTGGCATACACCATGCGGTCGCCTTCGTAGGCGGCAAAGGTTTGCTCGTACAAGTCTACTTCCGTCCAAAATTCATCCGGCCCCACCCCTTCCGGCCGGGAGTTAACATCTACGATGCTGAAGTAGGTCTGGCGCACCCAACGGCCGTTGCCGATGTTGTACCACAACCAATCATCCTCACCCAGCGCCGCATCGAAAACCTCGACAAAGGTGTAACGGGTCAGTTCGGCAAACGCGGGATCAGGTTCGCCATCCGGTTCGCCGCTGGGCTGAACCTCTTGCACCACCCAGCCAAACGGCCGTATCGGCTGCCGCATCACCTCTACCCCCTGGAATTCAGAGACTTCTTGCATCGCAATGTCATCTTCATGGACGTATTCGCCGTAATTGATCTCATACCAGGTTTCACCGGCGTCGTTTTGGAACCAACTGAGGACGCTGGCGAACAGATAGCCTTCGCCCACGTTTCGCACCGGGGAAACGGCGCGGGTAGGTTCCGGGTACACATTGGCGTTGTCGGCCAGACGGCCGTAATAAACCCGGCCAAACAGAGAATCAGCAAACGGTTCGGGAGCCATGAATCTGGACTGCATAACGCCCGGCTCCGATACGCCCGACAGACAAGAATCATCAACCTCCCCGCCGAGCAAAGCGTCGCACAGGAGCGCGGCCTGGGCGGGGCGGGCCATCACGCCCAGCAAAAGCAGAATACTCAAAACGAGCCAAAAACGAATCTGACGCATGATCAAACCTCCATTACGGCGTGAACGTCCCCCCGGCTGCCAATTGACTGCTATAAGATTGAATCTGCTCCTCACTCATCTGGCCGATCTGCACATGCGCCACCTTGCCTTCCGGCGTGATGAAAACGCTGGTGGGCAGGCCGATGACCCGGTACAGGTCGTCCGAGGTTTTGCCATCCCCATCGCGGACGCTGGGGAAGGTTAAGCCCAACTCGGTGACGAACGCCTGCGCCGCTTCCAGGTTGTCAATGTAGGTTTCGTTGATGCCCAGCACCATCAACCCGCTGGGGCTGTACTCGTCGTAGGCGCGCTGAAGGGCGGGCATTTCGGCGCGGCAGGGGCCGCACCAACTGGCCCAAAAGTTGAGGATGAGGGGACGGCCGTCATACTCTGACCGCGTTCTCATGATCGTTTCGTCAAACAGATCGGGCAGGATAAAGTCGGGGGCCGTAGCCAATGGTTTCGGCGTCGGCAGCGGCGGGAAGGTGGGCAGCGCATCGGCGATGGGGAAACTCTCGGCCGCGCCCACGATGGCGGCCGCGCCCGGCTCCGGCTGCAAGGCGCGGCGCAGGCGGCTGTCGTTCCACATACCCAACAAGATGATGCTCAACACGGCCAGCGCAAAAAATGGGCCGAACCAGGAGCGGCGGCGGGGGCGATCATCTTCCGGCCAACTCATACCGGCCATTGTATCTATGAGTAGATGAGTGTGTTATAGGCAGTTTGCACACCCCATTGCCCGCCAAACGGCCTATGAAAAAAACGGCCGCTCCTGGTGGGGAACGGCCGTGGGGAACGAAGGTTGTGCTTTACAAATCGCGCGGACAACGAATGAGGGAAAGCGCCCATTTTCCAGAGTAAATCA
>JAJRVV010000018.1 GCA_024277135.1 Chloroflexota bacterium
CAGCCACACCCCCATCGCTGCCGGGACGTTGGCTGAGGGCAAACGGATTCAACTGGCGCTGTACGCGCTGGCCGCCCGCGACGCGCTCGGTTTGGGCGAACCGGCGGCCGGGATGTACTGGCACATCGGCTCGGCCAAACCGAGCAGTTTGCGTCTGGAAAAGCAGGAAGGGGGGGCGGCAGCGGCGATGGAAACGGCCAAAGATTACGCCCTTTCCTACGCCGCCGCCATTCGCCAGGGACATTTTGCCCCCAAACCGCCTGACAAGGGTTGTCCCGCCTGGTGTCCTGCCGCCGATTTTTGTTGGCGGTACACATCACAAGAATTTTAGACCAGGGGCGGGATAGGCGGGCCATGATTTGGGCTAAACGGACGGCCTTTTCTCCCGCCTATCTCGCCCTGCCTTTAATCGGGGCGAGATGGCGCGGAGACAAGGTGTTTTGTTTCTGATCCGGCCATCCCGCGCCATCCCGCCCCTACGACGGGATGTTGATTTTGTGGAGCTGTCCCGGCCCAGTAAAATCAAGGCATCCAACTTCAGTTGAATCAGTTGAAAAGGAGACTCGACATGAATCCGATAAGCGCTCTGTTTTTAGCCCTCATCATTCTACTGGTGGGCATCGCGGTAATCGCGCCGCAAATGGCCCGCCGCTCAGATGAAAATAACGAGAGTTAAGCTGTGCAGTTATTGAAAAGGTTTACCACGGAGGCACGGAGGGCACAGAGTTTTTTGGGGTTGGTAACGGCGGTCCTCACCCTCGTCTTCCTGTTCCAATTCCACACCATCAACGCGGCGCAGGAAGCGGCGTTGCCACTCGTCCTCCGCGTCTATTACGACCAGATCGGCGATATTGACCGGCTGGTCGAGTATGACGTGTGGGAAGTAAACAACCTGGCAGAAAAGTATGTGCTGGTGGGCGGGGACACGGCCGTGCTCTCCCAACTGCAGGCGGCCGGCTGGCGGGTGGAGATTGATCAGGCGTTGACCGACGAACTGGACGCCGCCCGCCGCCCCGACCTGTTTGCCGGGGGGTATCGCACAGTAGATGAGTTGTATGCGGATTTGACGGCCGTCGCCGCTGCCTACCCCGCCATCACCCAACTGGTAGATTATGGCGACAGTTACTGCAAACAAGTCGGCGGCTGCACCACCCCCGGCGGTCAAAGCGTCCCCGGTTTCGATCTGCAGGCCATCCGCGTCACCAACCGCGCCACCGGCGGCCAGAAACCGGTCTTTTTCCTGATGGCCGACCTCCATGCCCGCGAGATCACCACCCCGGAAATCGCCATGCGCATGTTGGATTGGCTGGTGGACGGATACGGCGCGGACGCCGACGTCACCTGGCTGGTGGATTATCAGGAAATCTGGATTGTGCCTACGGCCAACCCGGACGGCCACCGGCTGGTGGAGTTGGGCGCGGAATCCGGCGGCGACCCCTACTACCAGCGTAAAAACGCCAACGCCACCGCCGGCTGTACCATCGCTTGGCCGCCAACTACACAATACTCTTCTCAATACGGCGTAGACCTAAACCGGAATCACAGCTTCAAATGGGGCATCCTCGGCGGCAGCAGCACCAACCCTTGCGCCCAAACATATCGTGGAACCAGTTCGGCGTCTGAACCAGAAATCACCGCTCTCGAAAACCTGGCGCGCTCACTCATCCCTGACCAGCGCGGCCCCGGCGAGAATGACGCGGCCCCGGACGATACGCAGGGGATTTTCATCACCATGCACAGCTACAGCCAGATGATCCTCTGGCCCTGGGGCTATGCCAACAGCCCCGCCCCCAACAAGGCGGGGCTGCAAGCCATCGGCGACAAGATGGCGACATACAACGGCTATCGCTCCTGCCAACCCGCAGTTCCCGAATGCCTTTATGCCGCCAGCGGCACGTCGGATGATTGGGCGTATGGGGAGTTGGGCATCCCGGCGTTTACATTTGAGTTGGGAAATTCGTTTATGCCGCTCTATGACACGATTGACGCCGAGCAATGGCCAGACAATGGCCCGGCCTTGCAGTATGCCGCCAAAATCGCGCGACGGCCGTACCAACTCGCCTTTGGCCCCGACACGCTCAACATTACAACCACCCTCAGCGCCAACCAAACCGTCACCCTCACCGCTACGATCGATGACCGGGACAACGGTAGTCGCTTGATTGACACGGCCGTTTACACCATTGACACGCCGCCCTGGATAACTAATGTCATCACCTACACCCTGTCAGCCAGCGATGGATCGTTTGATAATGCAGTGGAAGGGGTAACGGCCGTCACCCTGCCACTCTCTCCCGGCCAACACATCCTCTATCTACAAGGACAAGACGCCGACGGCCGTCGGGGGCCGGTCAGCGCCATTTTTGTGGACATCCCTTTCACAGCAGCGTTTTATCTGCCGCTCATCGCCAATGAGTAGGTGAAAGTGGGTACACGGATCATACGGATTTAGCGGATTAACACGGATTCCTCTTTTTTATCCGCGAAAATCCGTCATATCCGTCGCATCCGTGTTGCTATTGCGATTTACCCGGCAGGCTGCTAACCAGCCGCGAATTGGGTTTCGTGCAAATCGGCGTACAGCCCGCCCTGCGCCAGCAAACTTTGGTGATCGCCTCGTTCCAGCAGATGGCCGTTTGCCATCACCAAAATCAAATCCGCCGCCAAAATGGTAGAAAGACGATGCGCGATCACCAGACTGGTGCGGCCGGCCATCACCCGTTGCAACGCCTCTTGAATCAACGCTTCGGACAATGAATCCAGGCTGGAAGTGGCTTCGTCCAGCACCAGAATGCGCGGGTTTTTCAGCACCACGCGGGCGATGGCGATCCGTTGCCGCTCGCCGCCGCTGAGCCGGTAGCCGCGCTCGCCCACCACCGTGTCATACCCATCCGGCAAACTGGCGATGAACTCATGAATGTTGGCGGCTTGGGCGGCGGCGATCATGTCCGCTTCGCCAGCCTGGCTGTTGGCATACAGCAAATTAGCGCGGATGGTGTCGTAGAACAGGTACGTCTCCTGCGTCACCATGCCGATGTTGTGCGCCAATGATTTCAATGTCACTTCGCGGATGTCACGGCCGTCAATCAAGATGCGCCCCTCGGTAGGATCGTAAAGCCGGGGCAGCATGTAGGTAGTGGTGGTTTTTCCTGCCCCGCTCGGCCCTACCAGCGCCACCAACTGGCCCGGCTCTATCTCAAGATCGAGATGACGCAGCGCCCATTTGGGCGTTTCGGTCACGGCCGTTTCCCCATTCTCCCCGCCTTCTTTTACCTTACCCCGTTTCAGGTGAGCGGCGCTGCCGCCCCAGGTGAAGCGGGCCACCTCGGCTAAACCGCCCTGCCGTTCATCGGCTAAGGCGGCGTAATCGAAGGAGACATTCTCGAATTGGATACGCCCCTTCACCGGCGGCAATGGTTTCGCGTCCGGCCGTTCCTTGATTTCCACAGGAATGTCCAGCACCTCAAAAACGCGCTCAAAACTGACCATGCTAGTGGCAAATTCCACCGGCGCATTGGTCAAAGCCATCAGCGGCCCATAAAGTTGGGTGAGATAGGCGCCAAAGGCGACGATACTGCCGATGGTGAAGTCAAAATCAGGACTGAGAACGAGTAAACCGCCCACCCAAAAGACGACGGCCGTGCCCACGGCGCTGACCACGCTCAACATCATAAAAAACCAGCGACCAATCACAGCCGACCGAATGCCAATATCCCGAACTCCAGCGGCGTTTTCAGAGAAACGGCCGTACTCCCACCGTTCCCGGCCAAACAACTTGACCAGCAGCGCCCCGCTGACATTCAACGTCTCGTTCATGGCAGCGTTCATTTCCGCATTGTGCTCCATTGATTTTCGGCGCAAATCCCGCAAAATTCGGCCAATGCGCCGCGCCGGCAGCACAAACAAGGGCAAAATCGCCACCCCCAGCAGCGTCAGCCGCCATTCCAGCGCCAGCATAATCCCCAACGTCACCACTAGCGACACCAGATTGGAGATGATGGCCACCAGCGTGTCGCTAATGGCGCGCTGCGCCCCCACCACGTCATTGTTCAATCGGGACATCAACTCGCCGGTGCGGGTTTGGGTGAAAAAGCGGAGGGACATGCGTTGCATATGAACGTACAAGGCGCGGCGCAGGTCAAAAATCACCCCTTCGCCAATCTGGGAACTGAAATTGCGCTGCCATATGCCAATGATCCCGTTCACCAACGGGATGCCGATCATGCCCAATGCCAGCCAATTCAGCCGGGTTCGGTCGCCGTTGGGAATGGCATTATCAATCAAATCTCGAAAAAGCAAGGGGGAAATACGGGAGATGGCGGTGATGAGCAAAATAGTGATCAGCAAGCCAATCACCTTTGTCCGATACGGCCGGGCAAACTGCCATACCCGCCCCATCAATTCCCTGGTTATTTGCGGTCGATCTTTCTCTTTGTCGTAACGAAGATAAGCAAACCAGCCCGCGTTATGAAATGCCATTCGTCGTCTCCTTAACGCCGATAACCAAGCGTATCGTTTTGCCTTAATCTACCTGCCTCGCCCGACAATGGCAACATCAACTCAAGCAAGGCTCATGTAGACCAATCGTTCGTTTACCGTCATTGACGGCGGTTAGACCCAACTCTATAATGTGGCACTCTGGCCGATTGGCCGGGAATTTAACCGAGATTTCGATGGCAATTTCACGTTTTGAGGCATTGGCGCAACGGCTGGTGGAAGATTCTTTCCGCCGGTTGTGGGGCAAAGGGTTGCAACCGCTGGATGTAGCGCAAAAGCTGGCGGATGAAATGGCGGCGGCTGTGGCCACGGGCACGGCCGTCTCTGACTACACCATTTATTTGAATCCCACCGATCACGAAGATTTGTTGGCCCGTCAACCCCAACTTGCCCAAGAAATCCAGCAGTTCGGGCAACGGCTGGCCCGGCAGGCACAGTTCCCCCTGCCTATTATCAAATTCCTGCCCGATCCCGCCGTCTCCCCCAAATTTGTCCAGGTCATCGCCGCTTCATCGGCAAAAGATGAATACACCCCCACGCAGATACAAGAACCGTTCAAATTGACAACCGATGATGCCTTACGGCCGTTGCTGGCCCGGCGGGCATTCCTGGTTGTCAATGGGCGGGATCATCACCCCCTGACCAAACCGATGTTGACGATTGGCCGCCGCCAGGAGAGCGACATCGTGCTGCCATCCCCTTCCGTCAGCCGCCAACACGCTCAAATTCGCTGGCGGCACGGCCGTTTTGTCTTGTTCGATGTCAGCAGCCGGGGTAAAACGGCCGTCAACGGCATTCCGAAACAAGAACACATCCTCCACTCCGGCGACCTCATCCAGTTGAGCCAGGAATCGCTGATTTATGCCGAAGAAGGAGAGCTTGACGAACTCAGCCCCGACGAGCCAACCCAACCCTACACGCCTATTCGTAACCGGCAGCCGCCGCCATGACATTGACCCAGCTTTTATTCCTGCTCCGATTGCTCAGCGCCGCGATCTTGATCGCCTTTCTCATCACGCTGGCTTATTTCATGTTTCGAGAAATGCAGACGGCCGTTCAACCCAAATCAGCCGCCGTCTACGGCCGTCTGCACATCACGCAGCAAAACAGCCAAACCACCCTTCCCCTCCAACCCGTGACCAGTATTGGTCGGGCTGATGACAATCAAATCATCCTGAAAGATGGGTGCGCTTCTCATCATCACGCCCGGCTCTGCCTGCAAGACGGCCGTTGGTGGTTGGAAGACCTGGGCAGCCGCAACGGGTCGCTGCTAAACGAGATACCGCTCACGGAAACGGCCGTCATCAGCGATGGCGACATCATCTCCATAGGCAGCGCCCACATTCGAGTCGAAATTACTGATGGAGTGGCAGAGTTGGGGATGCCGGCGGATGCGGTATTCGAATAAGGTGAATATCCCTGGTTCACTTGCCCATCCGCCTTGTTTCCTGCCTGAACTTCGTTATCATTAGTCTACTTCATCCAGTGAGGCGCCAATGAGCGAAAACAACAACGGCCGTTCCCCCGTCCAATCCTTTTTTGATGACCTGAGTCAGGAATTAAAGCAAGTCCAACAAACTCTGGCCGATGAGTGGCAGGCGCTTACCATCGCCATCCGCAACCAGGCGCGGCAGGCGCGAGACGCTCATGTGGATTACATCCTGATGCCCATTGGCGGCCCCCTGCCGGAACGCGCCCAACCGCCGCGCGGTTTCATCGAAAGGCAATTGCCCCTGCCGCCCCCCCCTCTCAGTATGCAAACAGTCAACTATTGGCTCCAGGAGATCGCCGACGCCGACAATGTTAAAGGGGTAGTCTTCATCTTTCGCGGCTTCGACTGCGGTTTGGCGACCCTGCAAAACGTACGCCGCGCCATCCACCGGTTGAAGGAAGCGGGTAAGGAAACGGTGGTTTTTACCCCCTATCTCGATTTGCGGCATTATTACACGGCCGTCGCTGCCGACAAGATCATCATCCCGCCCACCGCTGAATTTGCGGCGCTGGGCTTGCGCTCCGAAGTTATCTTCCTCAAAGACGCCCTCAACCGGCTCGGCGTGCAAACCGAAGCCATCCAAATTTCCCCCTACAAAACTGGCCCCAACATGTTCAGCCAATCCGGCCTGACCCCGGAACACCGTGAACAAATTAACTGGCTGTTGGACGATTGGTACGACCTGATCACCGCCGAAATTGGCGACGGCCGTGGCCAAACCCAGGCTAAGATTCAAGCGTTGATTGACCAGGCGCCGCTCTTTGCCCAACAAGCGTTAGAAGCCGAACTGGTGGATCATCTGGCGTATGAGGATGAACTGGCGGAACTGCTGGGCAAGCCAAAGCCGGAAGAAGGGCAGAAGACAGAAAGCAAAAGGGAGAAGGCGAAAGTGATGGTGTGGCACAAAGCGCGGCCGTTGCTCCTGGAAAAACCGCGCCGCCGCACCCACAAATTCATCGGCGTCATCAGCCTGGAAGGGTTGATCATGATGGGGCCAAGCCGACAAGCCCCTATTGACATCCCCCTGCCCATCGGCGACGAACAAACGGCCGGGGAACAAACCCTGGTGGCGCTGCTACGGCGGGCCGAGCGCATGAAGGAGATGGCGGCGCTCATCTTCCATGTGGACAGCGGCGGCGGCTCCGGTCTGGCTTCCGACTTAATCAGCCGGGAAGTGCGCCGCATCGCCCAGAAAAAGCCGGTACTCATTTACATGGGCAACTCGGCGGCGTCGGGCGGCTATTTTGTCAGCGCCCCGGCACAGCACATTATGAGCCAGACGGCCACCATCACCGGCTCCATCGGCGTCTGGATGCTGCATGTGGCCACCGACGGCCTGTTTCGGCTGCTGAAAGTACACCGCACCAGCATCAAACGGGGCGAACACGCCGGTCTGTTTAGTGACGAGTCCCCGCTAACCGAGGCAGAACGGCAAATTTTCCAAAATAGCATTGTGGATCATTATCAAAAGTTCAAGCAGGTGGTGGCTGACGGCCGTCATCTGCCCATTGATGAACTCGATCCCATTTGTGAAGGACGGGTGTGGAACGGCCGTCAAGCATTAGCCCATCAATTAGTAGACAGTCACGGCGACTTTGTAGACGCGGTGCAAAAAGCGGCCGAATTGGCTGAACTGCCCACCGACCATCGGCATGAAATCCCGGTGGTGAATCTATACTCCCGGCACAACCCGTACCTGGCAGCTAAGCCATTTCCCATCAAAGAACTGGCCCGATGGCTCACCGGCGAACAGGTCAAAGCTCTCAGCGGACGGCCGTTGTACCTCATGCCCTTCACCATCAAACTGAATTGATAAAGGCCCTTTGGCGACCAAAAATATTTTAGTTAATGTGGCGAGCGGCGGGTGGCGGGTAATGAATTCTACCCGCTACCCGCTACCCGCTACCCGCCCCACGTTTTTTTACATTTCACAGCTTGTCAACCCATTTGGAGTGTGCTAGTATCTGCCTGTCCCTGCTGTGTGCGTGATGGATTTTTGCATTTGAGCCAACGCCACTTAAAAGGGAATTAAAATGCGCAGAGGGGATGTAGTAGCCTAAGGGCAAGGCAGGATCCTCGCGAGAAAATTCCCACCTGCTTATGCAGGTTCAAATAAAAAGGTTCACACGGCATGGCGGGGTAACCTTTCCAACTATCAACCCCTGGTTTTCAGGGGTTTTTGTTTATCCGGCAGCGGCTCTCCCAGGAGGTAGATCATCAAAAATCGCATCACGCTTATCATCGTTGTCATTTTGCTCACCAGCGTTACCGGGGCCGCGATTGCTTTAGCCAGCAATTGGCCGCCGGATTTTTTTACGGCCGTTCCGCCCACGCTCATGCCCACCGCCAGCGTCGAGCTATTTGAAACGGGACTGTCGCTAGCCAGCATAAACGATCCGCCCACAGCCTCGCCCACACTATCGCCGACGAACACGCCCATACCGGCCGCTGTCATCACCGCCACGCCGACGCCGACAGACCCGCCAACGCCCACCCATACGGCTACGGCCGTGCCCACTCATACGCCCACATCAACGCCAACCAACACACCCACAATGCCGCCGCCAACAGCTACCGCTACGGCCGTGCTGCCCACCATCCCCCCGGCCACCAACACCCCTATCCCGCCGCCCCCGGCCGTCGCTTACCCCGATTGGACCTATACTTTGAGTCCAGGCAATCCCATCGGCTATCTGGACAAACTACGCTTAGTCACTTATTACGGCAGTCCATTGGGCGGGATGGGCATTCTGGGCGACCAGCCGCGAAACCAAACCCTGCGCCTTTTGCGCCAGGATGTCGCGGCCTATCAAGCCCTCTCCCCTGACCGGCTGGTGCTGCCCGCTTACCATATCATCGTTACCGTGGCCAACCCCTATCCGCCCGACTATCGGCATCATCTGGATTTGGGCATCATTGAGGAGTGGGTGGCGGCGGCCAAAGCCAGCGGTGTGGTGGTGGTTTTAGACATTCAGCCGGGCCGGGCCAACATCATGGACGAGTTTAACCGGCTGCGCTATCTGCTTTATGAACCCCATGTCATTCTGGCGATTGACCCGGAATTCACCTACAACGACCAGCAAACTTCCTTGAACATTGGTCAGCTTTATGCCAGCCAGATCAACGAAGTCCAGCGCAATATGAACGGCATTGGCTACGAAATCGGTCTGAATCGGGTGTTGATTTTGCATCAATTCAAAAACAGCATGTTGCCGGATAAAAAGTTGATCGAGCAAATGCCGTTTGTGGAAATGGTCATTGATGGGGATGGCGTTGGTTCGCCTTTCCCCAAAATCTCAAATTATAATCAGTATGCGGGGGAACCGGCTTTTGAATATGGGGGGTTTAAGCTGTTTCCCAGACATGGCGACAACCCGGTGATGACGCCGCAAGAGGTGATGTCACTGCTGTTCCCGTCTCCTGTGATCATCATTTACCAGTAATTAGACCTGCCAGGTTGGGAAACTTCGCAGGTCTACGTGAGAAGGGTGATCTTGCCGGGGAGAACCTGGTAGGTCACGGCCGTTTCCGTTTCACCTAAAATTTCGCCGTCGGCATGAAGCGGCGTACCGGGATGACTGGTGATGGTGAGCCGTTGGGTGCGTTTGAATGTCACCAACGGATGTTCGACATGGGTTCCCTGCATCAATTTGAGTAACAGCTTGAGCAGCGTCCCCTTCCCCACTTCCGGCGCTAACACAAAATCGAGACGGCCGTCCCCCACTTCCGCGCCGGGAGCCATCATAAACCCACCTGTGCGCGGGCTGTTACACACCGACAACAAGTAAACCGGCCCCGCAAACTGGCCATCGTCCCAGGTAATCCGCATCTGCCACGCCTTGAGCTTGAACAACGCTTTCACCAAAGCGGCATAATACCGCATCTCCCCTTTGATCCGGTGGATTTTGATGTGTTCCAGCGTCACCATTGGCTCCATGGCCACGGCGCTGTTATTGTTGAAGTAATGAATCTGCTCCCCCCAGGCGATCTGCCCGGCGTCTATTTGCCGGGTCTGGCCGTTCATGATGGCGTTGACGGCCGTATCCACCCTGTCAGGAATGCCCGCCATCAAACTGAAATCATTAGCCGATCCCAGCGGAATGATGCCCAGCGGCGCGGTCGGCGCATTCCCGGCGGCCTGGATCAACCCATTCGCCACCTCGCTAATCGTGCCATCGCCGCCGGCAGCGACGACGGCCGTATACCCGGCAGCTGCCGCCTCGCGGGCAACGGCCGTCCCCATCCCCGGCCTTTCCGTCACCGCCAGATCATACGCCGCCCCCGCCGCCTGGAAAGCCGCTTCGATCTCGCCCTGTCTGGCTCTGGCGCCCCACCGGTTGGCAAACGGGTTCAGGATAATTTTGTAAGTCATGCTGGATTCTCGGCCAATACGCGTGCAATCACATCGGGCTTATTGGTGACGATGGCATTGACGCCCAAATGCGCCAGGCGGCGGGCTTCTACCGGGTCGTCCACCGTCCATACATTCACCTGCTGGAATCCCCTCCGCTGCGCCCAGACCATGTATTTTGGGTTGACCTGAGAGTAATGGGGGTGATCGGCTTCACCCTGGGCCAGCCAGTAACTATATTTCAACCAGCCCGGCATACGGATGAGAGCCACTTTGGTGCGGTCGGTGAAACAGCGCCGCGCCCGGCGCACGGAGAAGGGATTAAACGAAGCGATGAGGACACGGTCTTGCAGGTTGTAGGATTCCACCCGGTCGGCCACGGCCGTTTCCATGCCCCGATCCCGCAGATGAAAATCCTTAATTTCCAGATAGTACAGCGTGCTGGGGCCGAGCATCTCGAACAACTCGTCCAGCGTAGGGATGGTCTGACCCTCTCCAGCATCTAACATTTGCAGGTCGGCCAGGGTCATTTTGGAGACTTTGCCGGAGCCGTTGGTGGTGCGTTTGACGTTGAAATCGTGAAAGAGGACGAGACGGCCGTCGGCGGTCAGCTGCACATCCACTTCAATACCATCCGCCCCTTGTTCCACAGCCAGAGCGCAGGCTGCCAATGTGTTTTCCGGCAGGTAGGCGCTGGCCCCTCGATGTCCAATGATGTACGGCCGTGACCCCACTGGCCCATTCACCTTACAACTCGACAAAATAAGAGGCTGCCGCTTGATCGAGAAACTCCTTCGTCAAACGGGGTTCCTCGCCCAAATATCCGGCAATGTCAACCATCTGATCGATTAAATCACGCGGGTGGTTCGCCCGCAGTTTTCGCTGAGGTTTTACATAATGCTCTTGCAACAGATAACGCACCGCATTTTCATCATAAGGAATATGCCGTTGTTTAGCCATCCGCTTAAAAATTTCCCGAAACCCTTCATACGATGGCGAAGAGACCTCGATTTTGTGGCGAATCCGGCGCAAAAACGCTTCGTCCACCAGGTCGCGGGGCGGCAGGTTAGTGGAAAATACGATCAGCACTTCAAATGGCACTTCCAGTTTGCGGCCGGTGTGCAGCGCCAGGAAATCTATGTTCTTTTCCATGGGCACAATCCAACGGTTGAGCAAATCGCGCGGCCGGATTTGCTGGCGGCCAAAGTCATCAATCAGGAACATGCCCCCGTTCGCTTTCATCTGGAACGGGGCTTCATAAAACTTGTTGGTCTGATCATAAACCAGTTCCAACCCGTCCAGGGTTAACTCGCCGCCAACCATGATCACCGGCCGTTTGATGCGGATCCAGCGGGCATCTGTTTTGCGCTGGCTCACGGCGCTGATACTGAGATCGCCGTTCTCAGACACGGCCGTGTGATTGATTTCGTCATACACCTTGATGATCTGGCCGTCCGCCTCCACCGCATAAGGGATATAAATATTATTTTGCAGCACCATCCGGCCAATACTTTCGGCAATGGTTGTTTTGCCATTGCCCGGCGGGCCATACAAAAAGATAGATTTGCCTGAGTTGACGGCCGGGCCAATTTTAGAAAAGACGCTCTTTTCCAAAATCAAATGAGATAATGACTGGCGCATCACTCGCGGCGTCACCCGCAATTTCTTGCCCCTCTGCCGCTTGATAGCCGCCACATAATCTTCCCACGGCACCGGGGCCGCTCCGGTGTAATTGGTGCGCTCCAACTGTTCCCGCGCCCGCGCCGCCCCCTTTTCTGTGATGGTGTACATATAGGAAGCCGCCCCCAGGCCGCCCGATCCTTTGATCTCACACATCTGCTCCCGCTTCAGAAAATCGAGCGACGGCCCCACAATGGTATAAAATGGCAAGTGCATCAAATTGGCGATGTCATGGCCGGTGAGTTGGCCCCGGTAATACATCAATTTAAGCGCCAAATCCTGCAAGAATCCCTGGTTCAAGCCGGTTTCTTCGATGCTTTTCACAGGCGGCGGCGTCCATTCTGTTGCCAATCGTTGTTGTTCTGCTGTGGTCATAATTCTCTTCCCCTGATTGATTGAAAAGCGTTGGGTATCCGTTTTGTGATTATGCGATTTTAGAGACTGCTTGGTATCGTGGTGGGTACATCATTGCTGAAATGATGAAACAGTGAATTTGTTCTGGTGTAAAGATTATAACATGGGTTGCTGTTCTGCAACTGCCTTTCACGGTTTTTTGGGAATTGGGCTGGTTTTGCCGTCATCACGACTTGATTTCGTGAACTTGAATCAGGTTGGTCTGCCCCGTTTGGCCAAAAGGAACCCCAGCAGTAATTACAATTTTATTGCCCTTGTTAAGGCCCAACGGCCGTAACGTTTCCACCGCCCGCGCCACCATCCCATCCGTATCCTCAAAATTGTCCACCAACATACACTCCACCCCCCACACCAGCGCCAGCCGTCGTTGCGTCTCCGGCAAGGGAGATACCGCCCAAATCAGGGTGGATGGCCGGTACCGGGCGATTTGTTGCGCCGTATAGCCCGACATCGTCGAGCTGACAATGACAGCGGCGTCAATCTGATCAGCCACATCACAACTAGCGGCGCTGATCGCTTCGGTCACACTCACATCTACGGATTGGCGCCGCCGGGCGCGCCACAAATCATAGGGGAATTCTGTTTCCGTAATCTCGCTAATTTGCTTCATCATCAACACCGATTCCACCGGGAACTTGCCGGCGGCCGTCTCATTCGACAGCATCACCGCATCGGCGCCATCCAGAATAGCATTGGCCACATCACTGGCTTCGGCCCGCGTGGGCCGGGGATGTTCCACCATGGATTGCAGCATTTGGGTGGCGGTGATCACCGGTTTGCCCACTTCGTTGCAGCAGCGGATGATCCGTTTTTGTAACATCGGCACTTCTTGCGGCGGCACTTCGATCCCCAGATCGCCTCGCGCCACCATCATGCCGTCGGCCGCATCTCGAATCTCCTCCAGGTTGGCAATCGCTTCGCTTTTCTCGATCTTGGCGATGATGGGGATCCTATGCCCTTGTTCGACCATCAAAACACGCAGTTCACGCACGTCAACGGCCGCGCGCACAAACGACAGCGCCACATAATCCAACTGCAAATCACAAATCAGCCGCATGTCCTCCCGATCTTTTTCCGTAAGAGTGGAGATGCCCAAATCAGCGCCGGGAACATTCACCCCTTTCCGCGATTCCAACAAACCCGCCACCGAAACCGTACAACGCAAAGTATCCGCTCGCTTCTCCATCACCGTCAATTCCACTTCGCCATCCCCGATGACCAAGCGCGCCCCAGGTTCAACCACCGCGATCAAATCTGGATGGGGCAGATGGATCATAGCCGGTTGGCCGCGTCTGGCGGTTAACACCACTTCATCCCCCAATGCCAGCCGGACGCCGCCCGCCTTCACATGCCCCAACCGAATTTTTGGGCCTTGCAAATCCCCCAAAATCGCCAGCGCCTGCCCCTCAGCGGCCACCACCCGCCGCAGCATTTTCACGGTATCAATGTGAGATTGGCGGTCGCCATGAGAGAAGTTGATGCGGGCGACATTCATACCGGCGGCTAACATTTGCCGGATGGTGTCAGGATTGTTGGATGAGGGGCCAATGGTAGCAACTATTTTTGTTCGGGCCATAGCGGGTTCCTAAAAAAAAAGAGCGTTGATTTCAACGCCCTTTATTATTTATTTGTCGTTTTCCGTTGTCAATCTGCCTCACGCAAAGAAATTTGAATCTCGTCATCATCCATCTTGCGCGCCACAACTTTCATCCGGTCATTAGCATCAAAGTTTTCTTCTAACCATAGATGCACGATAGGGCTTAACACCAAACGAGCCTGATCGTTAGACACCAGTCGCCAAACAGCGCTGTTTTTGTCATAAATACCTTCGTAGTAAACGGTCACGGGCCGGGTGGTGGTGCGGGAATTGATGGCGAAAAAGGGCCAATGTTTGGGCAGCAAGTTGATGAAGCCGCGCCGCAGATGTAAAGGCTTCAGATCGGCTACGTAGGTAAATTGTTCATCGTTGTCAATGGCGTCCTCTTCGCTCGTTTCCGCCTCAGCAACAACGGCCGTCGCCTTGCGCTTTCTCCCCTTCCGTTTACTGGCTTTTTTGAACACACGGCCGGTGAAGAATGTGAGCAAAGGAATCAAGGTCTTGATTCTCTCTGTGACCACATCCAAAATAGCCAGGCGCATGGCCGCGCATTGTTCCGAAGGAAAACGATAATTGAGAGAAAAAGCGATCTCCCACTTATCTTCTCCGTTGAGATACACCGCCTTGCTCATCACATCAGCGGCCGTATCCTCGTCAAACTGCGCCACACTCTCCTTAAATAAATCCTGGTAATGCGTCGCTTCGCCAGTTTCTTCGTTTCGCTCCAACTGTTGCAGTCGCAGCGACCAATCCGGGCCAAGTTCGGTCACCAGTCTGTGCCAGCGGGCCGGATCAGCTACCGCCAGTTTCAACCCTTTGGCTAACACCTTTTTATCAGTGAACAAAAGCTGCAATTCCAAGCTCGCGGGGCGGGCGACAAAGGAGATATTGGCAGCGCTTTCCACATCTTCATTGGTCGCCAAATAAACCGATTGGCCTGCCGCCGAAAAACCGTAATGGGAAAATCTATCTTTTAATTCAGGCGGCAACTGCTGATGCAAAGATGCGACAAATAATTCCAATTGTGATAAAGCGTATTGAAGCGCGGCTTCTTCGCCTGCCCAGCCAAATGCTGTGAAGACGGGCATGGCCAACCCGGTAAACTTTGTTGCAGAGTCCATGATGAAAATCCTTCTCTAAACTTAGCGTTAAGACGGGAATTCAATATTTTACAAAACTACATCTTCCCGGAAACTGTTCATACCACTTACACATTCATGAGTTTCCGGGAAGAGCGAGTATTTATTTAATCCTCGCTCCTATCTTGTTGTGAAGCTGACGACCCACGATTTTTCAGGAAAGAATGGGGGTGTTTCTGAGGGTATCGTGTATTTCAACTCTCCAAAAATCTTGGAGATATGTTCCTTATATTTTAGCAGAAGTTTGAAGGGTGGGCGAGTTTGAGACAGGGCAATCGCATACTCGCGCTCTTTTAAGGCAAAATAAGGCTATGCCAACTCAGAATTTGATTTATGTCAAGATTGGCGCTTGTTGGAAACATTGATTTTGCATAAACTGCATCGAAACCTTTGGTTTTTATTGACATA
>JAJRVV010000219.1 GCA_024277135.1 Chloroflexota bacterium
ACATCAGCCTGGATTTGATTTATGGCGTGCCGGGACAAACGTTGACCAGTTGGCAGCAAAGTTTAGCGGCGGCGCTGGCGCTGGCCCCGGAACATCTCAGCCTCTACTGCCTGACGATTGAGCCGGGGACGCCGATGCAGCGTTGGTTGCACGACGGCCGTATCGCCCCGCCCAACCCCGATTTGGCCGCCGACCAATATGAATTGGCGTGCGACCAATTGGCGGCGGCGGGGTTTGTCCATTACGAAATCTCAAATTGGGCCTTACCGGGGCGAGCTTGTGAACACAACTTGACCTATTGGCGGACACGGCCGTATCTGGGGCTGGGAGCGGGGGCGCATGGGTTTGTCAATGGCGTCCGCTACCAGGCGGTCAAACAGCCGCGCGTTTACATCCGGCGCATGGCTGAGGCGGAGCCGGGCCGCTTCCCGCTGTCGGCGGCCGTCGCGGAAAGCCACGCCGTCACCCGGCCAGAGGCGATGTCGGACACCGTCATCACCCAACTGCGGCTGCTGCGAGAAGGGCTGGATTTGGCCGCGTTTGCCGCCAATTTCGGCCAATCGCTGGATGCGGCTTACCCTGGTTTGGCGGCAGATTTGGCGGATTGGGGATTGGTTGCGGAGAAGGACGGTCGTCTGCTGTTGACCAAGCGCGGCCGTTTCTTAAGCAATCAAGTTTTTTATCGGTTTATGGCATGAGCGATTTTTCTGCAAATCAAACCAAACCACCGCTGCCCGTCACCGTGGCCATCATGGCCGGGGGCAAAAGCAGCCGCATGGGCCAGGATAAGGCATTTGTGCCCTTTCAGGGACAGCCCATGATTGAACTGGTATTGGGAAGAGTGGCCGGGTTGGGGCGGGAAACGATCCTGATTACGAATAAGCCGGAACCGTTTCGTTACCTGGGTTTGCCCATGTTCGCCGACGTGATGCCTGATTGTGGGCCGTTGGGAGGGATTTATACGGCCGTACACCACGCCGCCCATCCCCACACCTTGGTCGTGGCTTGCGACATGCCCTGGCTCAATCGAAATTTGCTGGCTTACCTGCTTTCGCTGCGGCGGCAGGCGGATATCATCGTGCCCCGCTGGACGCAGTTCCCGGAACCGTTGCACGCCGTCTACAACAAAGCGTGCCTGCCGCCGATTAAATCCCATTTGGAGGCCGGACGTTTCAAAATCGTCCGGTTTTATCACCAGGTGCAGGTGCGTTTTGTGGATAAGCTGGAAATAGCGCCGTTTGATGGGGACGGCCGTTCCTTTGCCAACATCAACACCCCCCAGGAGCTGCGCGCCGCCCAAGTCAGTAATCAGTAATCAGTCAGGCCAATTTTTGGCTACCGAACACTGAATACTGAATGACCCGTCCTTATTTTTTGCTCAGAGCGATCTCCGCCGCCCGATACGTGTTCTCCATCAGCAGCGCAATCGTCATCGGCCCTACGCCGCCGGGAACCGGGGTGATGGCCCCGGCTACCGCCGCCGCCGATTCATATGCCACGTCGCCCACCAAACGGTAGCCCCGCTTCTTGCTGGCGTCTTCCTTGCGGTTGATGCCCACGTCAATCACGGCCGCGCCCGGTTTAATCATGTCGCCGGTGATCATCTCTGTCCGGCCAATGGCAGCTACCACGATGTCCGCCCGACGCACGTGCCCGGCCAAATCTTTCGTTCGGCTGTGGCAAATGGTGACGGTGGCATTCGCTTTTTGTAGCAGCATCGCCATCGGCAGCCCGACGATGTTGGAGCGGCCCACAATCACCGCTTCCGCGCCGCTGGTCTCCACACCCGCTTCTTTGAGCAGACGCATACAGCCGGCCGGGGTGCAGGGGACGAAGAGCGGGTCGCGCCCTTTCATCGCCAACCGGCCAATGTTGACGGGATGGAAGCCATCTACGTCTTTTTCCAGGTCAATCGTGTTGAGTACCGCTTCCTCATCAATGTGATCGGGCAGCGGTAACTGCACTAAAATGCCGTTCACTGTCGGATCGTCATTGAGTTGGGCCACCAACCCTTCAATTTCTGCCTGCGTGGCGCTCCCCGGCAAGGTGTGACCGAAGGAATGGATGCCGGCCTCGGCGCACGCTTTTTGTTTCATACGCACGTAGGTGGAGGAGGCAGTGTCATCTCCCACCAGCACGGTGGCCAGTCCCGGCACATAACCGGTGTCCGCTTTCATTTTGGCCACTGCTTGACGAACTTCTTCCCGTACTTTGGCTGCAATTGCTTTCCCATCAATTATTTGTGCTGACATAACAATTTCCTTTGTGTAATAGTTGGGGACGCTCCCCATCCCTATTCCGAAACGGCCGCTGCCGTTTTCACAGAATTAAAAAAACCCCCGATATGTGCGAAGGTTGATGAACGACTAAAAATGACCATAGGGGGGACGGCCGTTACCTGGGCAAAATCCCGGTTTCCATAAACTTGTCCAGCCAGATGCCCAAAGCGCAAGCCAGGGACAAAGCCGTAAAGAAGAAGTAGGTCGAGCCGTACTCCTCAGGGGTCGAGCCAATCAAAAACACAATACCATACGTGACCACAGCCCCGAAAACGAATGAAATCAGGGCCAAAACCAGGCGTTTTGCCAACATAAATCAAGCCTCCAACGTTAAATTTTTGTTCCCATTCTAATGCGCCTGGGCTGTATTTCCCAGCGCATCATGGACATGCCGGGTCAAATCTTCCGGCGAAATCGGTTTCGTCAAATACTTGGTCGCCCCCACGCGCAATCCCTTGTTAATGCTTTCCAGGTCTGTCTTGGCGCTAAGCATGATGATGGGCAGCGCCGATGTTTTTTCTTCGCCGCGCAACGTCTCGCAAACAGTGAATCCATCCATACCCGGCATCATCACATCCAGCAAGATAATATCGGGCTGGTAATCTTGTACTTTTTTGAGCGCATCGTAACCATCTTCAGCTTCAGACACATTGAAACCGGCCCGAACCAGCATCAGTCGCAACAATGTTCTTGCCATAGGCTCATCATCAACGATCAGTACCGACTGTGTCAAATTACCTCCTGGAAGCGTTACAAACGATTTAAATTTCATCGAAATTGGCAAGTTAAATTGCATACTCTATTGTAATCAATTCTCTCTTTCTAGCAATTTGCCGGCTGGTGCGTATGGGTCGCTCCGCACCCGGACGTCAATCGGGCAAATCTTCTGCCAATGGCAAATGAATCGTAAGCCCTTCCTTGGCTAAAATGGTGCGCGGGAACACGGACCGTGTCTGTTGCAGGATAGCTTCAATCTGTTCATCCGTCATGTCAGGTGAATAATGGAACAGTCCCAGGCATTTCACATTGGCTTCGCTGGCCGCCTGAGCCGCTTCCAGCCAAGTGCTGTGTCCCCAATCCGCATACCGTCGTTTTTCCTCCACCGTAGAAAAATGGGCATCGTGAATGAGTAGATCGGCGCCTTGGGCCAGTTCGAGTAGATTCGGATCCAGTTCGCCTTCTTCATGTCCCACGTCTGAGCAATAGGTGAAGACAACGCCGTTGTTTTCAATACGAAAACCGAGGCTCCCTCCCGGATGAGGCAAGGCGGCCACCTTGACCACGGTATGATCGCCGATGATGAGGGTTTCGCCATCGGTGACTTCTTTGACGAGGAGATCGGCAGGCAGAGATTTGTAAGCATAAGGGAGGTATGGCTCGATGAACTGACCGGCCATGATTTTTTCCAGACGTTGACCAACCCGTTTCTGACCAATGAGAACGAAGCGGTTGGTGCGGCCGAATACAGGGGTGAAAAAGGGGAAGCCTTGAATGTGATCCCAATGGGTATGGCTGATGAGGATGTTGCCCACGATGCGGCCAGGGTGTTTTTTTTCCAGCGCTTTGCCTAACAGGCGGATGCCAGAACCAGCATCAATGATGATAAGCTGTTTATCAGGCGTGAGGACCTCAACGCATGAGGTATTGCCGCCTATTCGAATGGTATCTGGGCCTGGTGTGGGTATAGTCCCCCTTACACCCCAAAAACGAATGCGCAATGTTTCACCTCACTGCTACGGCCGTTCATCAAACTGCCATCTGTTCACGTAAGCATCAGTATATCAGAATACACCTGAAATTGGAATTGGAGCAGAAACAAAAAAAGCCCGCCGAGTCAGCAGGCTTTTTTGATGACATAACGATAGTTCTGTGATTAGCTGGCAGCTTGCGGCTTGCCGCGCAAAACCCGTTCCACGCTTTCCAACAACTCTTGCGGGCCAAACGGTTTGGTGATGTAATCATCCACCCGGGCGATATGCAGACCCAATACCCGGTCAATGCTTTGGGCCTTGGCTGTCACCACAATCACCGGAATATCCCGCATCTCCTCAGAAGCTTTCATCTTTTGATAAACTTCCCAGCCATCCATCTCCGGCATCATCAAGTCCAGCAAAACCAGGTCAGGCTTAATCTCTGCGATTTTATCCAATCCCTCCTGACCGCCAACAGCGCCAGTGACATCGAACTTTTTTTGAACCAGGATGAGTTTGACTAATTCGATCATTTCCAACTCATCTTCGATGCAAACGACTTTTCTGCGTTCGTTTTCCATTGTCTTATCCCTTTCAACCCACTACATGCTTATAAAATTACTAGAAAACCCCTCGGCCTGGTAAATCCCTTTGGCTCACTCAAAGAGTATCACAAGGAAAAACCATTGTCTACATTATACCTCATGATTTGCCCTGGCAACGTGACTAATTTCACATGGTTTTTGCAAATATAGGCTTATTTTTAAGGATTGTGGACAAATGACCCGGTGTTGAAGTAAACTTTATGGTTCTGTTAGATGTTTATCTAACATTATCGGTTGCGGCTAAACAAAACCGTACCATAACAGGCCAGGTTTAGTGGGGCGGGCGCAAAGCAAGTAATCGAGTCGTCTCAAATAATGGGATGATGCGTGAATGTTGGCGAGGTGATGATGGCGGGAAAAAAAGACCAGATTTATAGACGATTGTTTGGCTATTTACGGCCGTATCGCAAACAAGCGCTATTGGCTTATGCGGGGACACTGGGGGCCACGCTGCTCAACCTGCTCGTCCCCCAAATCATCAAAGACGCCATTGATAATGGGCTGGCAGCCAGGGACGCCACTGCCTTGTTTCTGGCGGGGGGGCTGATTTTACTCATTGCCCTGGTGCGCGGGCTGGCCGGTTTTGGCCAACGATTCTTTGGCGAATGGCTGACGCATCGCGTGGCATATGATTTGCGGAATGATTTTTACAACAATGTCCAGCGGCTACCCTTCACCTTCCACGACCAAAGCCACACCGGGGATTTAATGAGCCGGGCCACCAGCGACATCGCCGAAACCGAACGTTTTGTCGGCATTGGCCTGGTGGATTTAGTTGCCACCTTGGTCTTGTTGTTTGGGGTGATGATCGCCATGCTGATGGAATCGGTATCCTTATCCTTATTGGCGCTGCTCCCAATTCCGGCGCTGCTGGCGGCGGCGCTGCGCTTTGGCGGCGCCGTGCGCCCCATGTTCAAGGCGATTCAAGAGCAAATTGGGGTGTTGTCGGCCACCATGCAGGAGAGCCTGACCGGGATTCGGGTGGTGAAGGCGTTTGCTCGTGAGCCATACGAATTGGAAAAATTCGATGCGGACAATGACGAATGGTTTGAACGCCGCTTTTCGCTGATTCAAAAGTGGGCCGACAACTGGCCTTTCTTCACTTTTTTGGTGGCAACCAGCATTTTTCTACTGCTCTGGTTCGGCGGGCCGTTGGCGTTGGATGGAACCATCACGGTCGGTTCGTTATTTGCCCTAATCTCGTATGTGCTGATGCTCAGTGGGCCGGTGCAGCGATTGGGGTTTTTGGTCAATCTGGCGGCGACGGCCGGAGCCAGCGCCGGCCGGGTGTTTGAGATGATTGACGCGCCCAATGAGGTAGCGGATAAGCCGGATGCTGTAACTCGTGATGAGATTGACGGCCGCGTCGCCTTTGAGCGTGTCAGTTTCGCCTATGACAACGGCCGTCCCATCTTGAAAGATGTTTCCTTTGTGGCTGAACCAGGGCAGACGATTGCCCTCATCGGGCCTACCGGCTCCGGCAAATCCACCGTGACCAACCTAATCCCTCGCTTTTACAACGTATCGACCGGGCGAGTGCTGGTGGACGGGGTGGACGCGCGCGATTGGCAGGCGCGTAGCTTGCGCCGCCACATTGGCATTGTGCTGCAAGACCCATTTTTGTTCAGTCAAACCGTGGCCGAGAACATCGCTTACGGCCGTCCCCAGGCCGACACGGCCGACATCATCGCCGCCGCCAAAGCAGCCCACGCCCACGAATTCATCACCAGCTTCCCCCAAGGATACCAAACGCGGGTGGGCGAGCGCGGGGTGACGTTGAGCGGCGGTCAGAAACAGCGCGTCGCCATCGCCCGCGCCCTGCTCACCAACCCCCGCATCCTGATTTTGGATGATTCGACCAGCAGCGTGGACACGGAAACCGAACACATCATCCAGCAAGCGTTGGCGACGCTGATGCAGGGACGAACCACCTTCATCATCGCCCAACGGCTGTTGACGCTGAAGCAAGCGGACATGATCCTGGTGATGGACAAGGGCCGCATCGTGGAGCGAGGCGCCCACGATGAACTGCTGGCCCAGCAGGGACTGTACCGGCAAATTTATGACTTGCAGTTGAAGGATCAGGAAGAGTTTATGCAATTAGCAATGAGCAATGAGCAATGAGCAATGAGCAAGTTTGCTCATTGTTCATTGTTCATTTTAAGGAAACATTATGTTACTCCGGTTCAGGCAAGGCAAAGACGGCCGTTTCGGCATAGAGGCCCAGGATCGACAGGCGCGGGAAGATCGGATCGCCCGGCTGTTGGGCCAGGATGATGATGAACTGTTGGGCAAGGCGTATGACGGCCGTTTGGTGCGCCGCATCGCTGGTTATCTCAGCCCCTACCAACGGCGCTTGGTCACCGCCATCATTTTGATGATCATCAGCTCGCTGCTGGGCGTAGCCGGGCCATACTTCGTGGGCCGCGCCTTTGACGACGGCATTCGCGCCGGTGAATTCAGCGCCTTGCGCTGGTGGAGCGCGCTGTTCATCATCGCCGCCGTGGGCGAGTGGTTCACCAATCGCTGGCGCATCGCCCTCATGGCCTATGTCGGCACCAAAGTCGTGGCCGATTTTCGCAGCCACCTGTTCCGCCACCTGCACACCCTCACCTTGCGCTTTCACAACAACTACAGCGTCGGCCGTTTGATGAGCCGCCTCATCAGCGACGTGGGCGTCCTCCAGGATTTCATCACCTGGTCTATCACCGGGCTGTTCCGCTCCGTTTTCTCGCTGACCGGCATCATCATCGCCATGCTTTTCCTCAACTGGCAGTTGGCGTTGACTACATTCGCCGTCCTGCCGCTGATGGCGCTGCTGACCAATTATTGGCGGGTGCGGGTGCGGGAAGCGTACCGCGCCACCCGGCAGCGGCTCTCCCTCATCAACGGCTTCCTCAACGAGTCCATTTCCGGCATTCGCGTCACCAAAAGCTTCACCCGCGAGCCGTTGAACGCGCAACACATGGATGATTTGAATCACTCCTACTTTGACGCCAACGTAGACGCCACCCGGCTGGCGGCGATTTTCTTCCCCGGCGTGGATTTCATGGGGTCATTGGCTACGGCGTTGGTCGTCGGCGTCGGCGGCTGGCTGGTGTTGGGCGATTTGCTGACGACGGGGACGCTGATCGCCTTTGTGCTGTACATCCGCCGCTTTTTTGAGCCGATTCGGGAACTGGCGCAGCGGTACAACGTGTTTCAGGCGACGATGGCCGCCAGTGAGCGGGTGTTTAATTTGCTGGATCGGGAGCCGGATTTGCAGGATGCGCCGGACGCAGCGGCCTTGCCGCCGATTGCCGGACGGGTCACGTTTGATCAGGTGGAATTTGGTTACAACGACGGCGAGTTGGTGCTGCATGGGGTGAATTTGACGGCCGAACCGGGCCAACGGATCGCGCTGGTGGGGGAGACGGGGGCCGGGAAAAGCACCATCATCCGGTTGCTGGCCCGTTTTTTTGATGTGACCGGCGGGGCTATCGCCATTGACGGGTATGATTTGCGCCAGGTGACGCAGGCCAGTTTGCGTTCGCAGTTGGGGATTGTGCTGCAAGACACCTTTTTGTTTGCCGGGAGCATTGCCGATAATATCCGGTACGGCCGTCTCGACGCCGCAGACGCCGACATCATCGCCGCCGCCCAAGCGGTGGGGGCGCATGAGTTCATTGGCAAACTGCCCGACGGCTATCAAACGGAAGTGGGCGAAAACGGCGTGAATTTGAGCGTGGGCCAGCGGCAGATCGTCTCCTTTGCCCGCGCTTTGCTGGCCGACCCGCGCATCCTCATCCTGGATGAAGCCACCAGCAGCGTGGACACGACTACCGAGAAGGTGATCCAGCAGGCGCTCGACCGGCTGATGGCGGGGCGCACCAGTTTTGTCATCGCCCACCGGCTGAGCACCATCGTCAATGCCGATCAGATTGTGGTGTTGGATCACGGCCGTATCGTGGAACAAGGCACACACCAGGAACTGCTGGCAAAGCGCGGCCGTTATTTCAACCTGTACACCATGCAGTGGGCGAATGAACAATCAACAATTAACAATCAACAATCAACGAATAACAATCAACAATCAACGAATAACAACCAACAGTTAACCGTTGACTGTTAACTGTTGGCTGTTGGTTGTTTCTGTTTCCCCCCGCTTCAACGTCACCCAAAGCAAAACCATCGTCACCCAAATGGTGGCGCCGGTTCCCAAATGCAGCACCCGGCTCCACATGGGGATGGCGAACCAGACGTTGATCATCCCCAGGCTGAATTGCAGCGCAATCAACCCGGCCAGCGCCAGCCCAAATTTTTGCAGGCCGGAATCTCGCTGGCCCGCTTTGAGCAGCTTCCACAACAGGAAAGAGATGGTGAAAGCGACGATGAAGGCGCTGATGCGGTGCGTCATCTGGATGAGGACGATGATCTGTAAATTATCCGGCACAAAGGGGAGGCCGCAGGCGGGAAAGCTGGGGCAGATCAGGGATGCGCCGGTGCGGGTGACAAGAGAGCCGGTGAGCAGGAGGACGTAAGTGGCGGCGGCCGTCACCCCCACCCAGGGCAGGAGACGGGTAGATTGGAGGGCGGCGGCCGTGCGCTGTCCCATCTCTAACAACCCTTTTTGCGTCAACGCCACCCATACCGCCACCAAAGCCGCCACCAGCATGGCCACGCCGGTGTGAATCCAGCCCGTCCAGCGCGGCAGCTCATAAATGACGTGGATGCCGCCTAATACCACCTGGATCGTCAGGATGACGGTCATCACCTGCGCCGTGCGATACATCCAGCGATCCTGTTTGTGGCTGCGCCAGGTCAGCGCGATCAACGCCGCTATTTGCAACACCACCGCCCCGCCAAACAGCCGATGGATGAATTCTACCCAGGCGCTCAAATAAAAGGGCGGGATGGCCTGTCCGTGACACAACGGCCAGTCGGGACAGCCCAGCCCATTGCCGGTGACGCGCACAATCGCCCCCACCATGATCAAAAGGATGGTTGTGATCAGACCAGTCAGGGCCAGGGTAGTGAATAACGGCCGTACCGTCGGTGACGGCCGGGAAATAGACTCAACAGTTGACGCACTCATTCCGTTGCCTCCAATCGTTTTGATATTGCCAAAGTTAACAGGAAAATCAAACTTTTGCCAATTGAATTTTGTCACACGCCGCCCGCCAGCGCCTTGTTCCAGGGCAATGAGCGGGTGAATGTTAACATTGCGTTTAATTGGTTGACGCCTCACCCATTATCGCGTATGATGGCGTCGTTAAATTCTCGAACTGCTTTAGCCCCTATTTCCCAAAATCAATCGAAGTAGTTGTAAAAGCTGGAAGAAGAAAACCCGGCCGGGCAGCGTTGCCTTGCCGGGTGGGATACCCCATATTTTTTAAGGATAGGAAAATAAATTTACAACGTATGAGTAAAAAACTACGAATCATTCCCCTAGGCGGCCTGGGAGAAATTGGCAAAAACATGACAGTGTTGGAATACGGCCGCAACCAAATCATCATAGATTGCGGGGTGATGTTCCCCGAAAATGACATGTACGGCATTGACCTGGTCTTGCCTAACTTTGACTACGTGATCGAAAATCAGGAGACGTTGCGCGGCATTGTGCTCACGCACGGACACATGGATCATATCGGCGGGCTGCCTTACCTGATGCGGCACATCAACGCCGCCATTTACGGCACATCCCTCACCCTGGGCATGGCCGGGCGGCAGTTGGCAGAAGCGAATGTGTTGAGCAGCGCCAAAATGCACGCCGTTGGCGACAAAGAGAGCATTAAACTAGGGCCGTTTACGGTGCATCTTTTCCCGGCGGCTCACTCCATTCCCGGTTCCGTGGGATTGGTCATCGAAACCCCGGCCGGCATCGTGGTTCATACCGGCGACTACAAGCTGGATGAGACGCCCGCCGGCGGCCGTACCACCGACCTGAAACGGCTGAAACAATTGACGCGGAAGGGCGTCCTGGCCCTGCTGGCGGACAGCACCAACGCCGACCGCCCCGGCCGTACTCCCACCGAGCAAGTGGTGGCCGACACGCTGGACGAACTGTTCGCTCAGGCGGACGGCCGTATCATCATCGCCACCTTTTCCTCCGTCTTGGCCCGTTTGCAGGCGATCATGGATTTGGCGGTGAAGCACGGCCGTAAAATCGCCCTCACCGGCCGCAGCTTGGAGCAAAACGTGGCCCTGGCCCGCGAATTGGGCTACATGAAAGTGGCCGACAAGGTGCTGGTGGATGTGAAAAGCCGCATCCCTGACGACCAGATCATCATCCTTTCCACCGGCTCGCAGGGGGAACCTCGCTCCGCTCTCAACCGGATGGCGAAGGGAGAGCATCGTCAGATTGACATTCACCAGGGAGACACCATCATCATCTCCGGCGGCACCATCCCTGGCAACGAGGAAGATGTGGGCCGGATGCTGAACCGGCTGTTTGAACAAGGCGCGAATGTGATTTACGGCCGTCTGGCCGCCGTTCACGTCTCCGGGCATGGCAGTCGGGACGAGATGCGAATCATGCTGGAAACGGTGCAGCCCCGCTTCTTCATCCCGGTGCATGGCGAATCCCGCCATCAACATTTGCACGCCCGTCTGGCGGCTGAAACTGGCTTGTCCTCAGACCGAACCTTCATCCTGCACAACGGCGCTATCTGGGCCAGCGACGGCCGTAAAGCGTGGTTGGACGAGGCGATCCCGGCCAATGATGTGTATGTGGACGGCCGTCTCGTCGGCGAAATCGGCGAAACGGTAATGCGCGACCGGCAGCGGTTATCGCAGGATGGCTTTATTGTGGTGTATGTGCCGGTGAACGGCCGTTCCAAGCTGGCCGGCGAACCCCAAATCATCAGCCGCGGCTTCGTTCACATGCAGGAGTCCAGCGACCTGATTGACCTGGCTCGTAAGGAATTAAAGCGGCAGTTGCAGCGCAAGGGGCGCAAACACGACCCAAAAGAAACGGTACGCAATACCTTGCAAAACTTCTTCTACCGGGAAACCCAATCCCGGCCCGTTATCTTGCCCAATATCGTCCGCGTTTGACCCCCCAAGATTGGTTCAATCTAAAACCAAGCATCCATCAACAAAGGCAATTGGTGGAACCGGTCACGCTGGAGCGGCTGCGGCAGGGGCAGCGCATCCACGCCTCGCGCAACCCGCGCCTCGTCCGGGCGCTGACCGAGTGGGGCTACATGCGCGAACTGGGCGAAGGCAATAGTGTCCGGAAAGAAATCGTCTTTCCAGAAGGAAGATGGCACTCAGTTTTTTTAAGCGGTTTCCAGATGATGATTGAGGTATTCAATACCATCTTCCTTGGGTTATGAGTATCTTCTCAATAACTCGCGGTAGACAAAATACAAATGAAACTCTATTGTAATGTTGAAGAAAATCCAACAAACGACGGCTATCCTCAGTGACGCAAATCTATCTTCTGAAAACAGGCAAGCAAAATGTTACCCGGCTTAAACCCTAAGCAAATCACAAATCTGGATGGCGCTCGCCA
>JAJRVV010000220.1 GCA_024277135.1 Chloroflexota bacterium
ATTCACTACTTCATCAACGGCGCATCCGGCATCCAGCACATCGGCCAGCGGGACATCGCCTGGATTCGCATTTCCAACAACGCGGCCGAGAAGGGGTTTGACCTGGAGCATTTCGGCAAAATCCTGCACGCTCGCTTCCATGCCGACTTTGGCGCCATTGTGGATAAGGTGCAAGTGACCATCTACACCGAACCGGCCAAAGTGGAAGAGTGGCTGGAGAAGGCGCGCGTCGCTTACGATTTTCGCAACAGGCGGCTGGCCGACCTGACCGACGATGCGGTGGAAGAGTTTTATTCCTGTACGTTGTGCCAATCCTTTGCCCCTAACCATGTGTGTGTGGTCAGCCCGGAACGATTGGGTTTGTGCGGCGCTTACAACTGGCTGGATTGCAAGGCTTCCTACAGTATCAATCCCACCGGCCCCAACCAACCGATCAAACTAGGCAAAGTCGTAGACCTGGAGAAAGGGTACTGGGAAGGGACGAACGAGTACGCCAAGATGGGATCGAACGGCGTGGTTGAGGAACTGGCCATGTATTCGATTATGGAAAATCCAATGACGGCGTGCCTGACAGCCGATACGGAAGTGATGGTTAACGGCCGTTTGGCAAAAATTGGCGATTTAGTGAAGAAGTGGCCGGAAACAGAAGATGAAACCCACGCTGTCACGCTGGACAAAGGCGGTCAATTGGCTTCTAGTAAACTTTTGGGCGTTCATAAAAATCCAGCGACAAAGCAGTTGATCCATTTGAAAACCAAATCCGGTTTGGAATTGACGCTCACGGCCAATCATGAGGTCGCCGTAGATCGTTGGTCGCAAAACGGACACGGCCCCTGGGTGCGCGCCGACGAGTTGCAAGAAGGCGACCGCGTTTACGCGCTTAAACATTTACGGTTAGATGCAGAAACTCCGCTGGCGATTGATTTGCTGCCGGATGATTGCCGGGTGACGGATGAGGCGCTGCTGGCCGAATTGAAAGCCGATTTGCGAAAACAATTTGGCTCGCTGGCGGCTGCTTACCAAAACGTCGGCGTTGAACAACCAGATTCACGCGTACAATCAATTCCTTTGGGCGACTTGCGCCGTCTGGCAAGCAGCGTTGGCCGCGATTGGACGACATTCAAACAGCGTATCAGTGAAGTTGCGCCGCCGTCGGGGCAACCGCAGATGAAATTGCCGGAAGTATCGCCTGATTTGTTGTATTTGTTGGGTTTGTTGGCGTCGGACGGGTCATTGTCATGGCACGGCCGTTACCAGTGCCGTACTAACTTCACTAACAGCAGCGAACCCTTACTGGATGTGTATGCCAGCCTTTACCGTCAAATTTTCCCTGAAGCCTCTTTGGGAAGACGCAGCAAAGAGGGAGGCGGCGTGATAGACGGCCGTCAAATCTCATCCACCCGCCCCAGTACAGACCTGTACAGTAACAACTTCTTGTTCGGACTTTTGGCTGGTGGATTAGGCGCGCGCATGCGCGGCGAGCAAACCTGGGACTTAACCCGGTTGGTCAGCTTGCCGGAGGCGCACATTGCCGCTTATCTGGCGGGTGTTTTTGATGGCGATGGCTCGGTGCGTTTGCGCCAATATAACAATCAATGGCCGGTTGGCGAAGGGTATCTGAGCCATCAAGACAAACAAGTTGCCCGCCATCTACAATTGTTATTAAAACGATTAGGCATTGTGGGCAGGCTGCGGAAAGATAGCAGCGTCTACAAGGTAGAGTTGCATGGCGCCGGCTTGCGCCGTTTTGCCGAGTTGATCCCGTCCCGCCACCCGATGAAAACGGATGTGTTGACGCAAATCGCCGCTTTGCCCAAAAAGGGCGTGGACAAAACGCAAGATGAAATTCTGCCTTACGCCGCCGGTAAAGCGTTGGCCGGATTGCCGGAAAGCCAGGCGGTTTTGAGCAAATCTACCTTGTTCTACTACAAAACCGGCCGTTCGCGTCCGGCAGCGGACAATGTGCGGCAAGTGATAGCGGATGCGCCGGAAACGGCCGTCACCCTCTCCCCCTATTTGGAAAGCGACAGTTTTCTCGACACCATCGTTCAAATAGAAGAGGTAGAGAACAACGGCCGGTACGATTATGTTTATAATTTGAGCCTGCTGGACATCAACAGCTATCTGGCGAACGGCGTCCATGTGAAAAACTGCGGCTGTTTCGAGTCCATCGTCATGCTCGTCCCGGAGGCGAATGGGGTGATGGTGGTCAGCCGCGAGGACACCAGCATGACCCCGGCCGGGATGTCGTTTAGCACGCTGGCCGGGATGGCCGGCGGCGGTATGCAAACGCCGGGGGTGATGGGGGTGGGTAAGTATTACCTAATCAGCCCCAAGTTCATCTCGTCCGATGGCGGTTTCAAGCGGGTGGTGTGGATGAGCAGCTATCTCAAGGAGACGATGGCCGATGAACTGCGCGCCGTCGCCGAAAGAGAGGGCGATCCCGACCTGATCAACCGCATTGCCGATGAGCGCAGCGTGACCACGGTGGATGAGTTGCTGGCCTGGCTGGAGGAGCATAACCATCCGGCGCTGGTGATGGATATGATTTTCTAATAATGAATTGTGAATAACTAATTGTGAATTGTGAACGACATTTGTTCACAATTCGCAATTCACAATTTATTATTCATTATTCTAATGAATGATCCTCGGCTTGTCCGTGATTTGATGTCGGTTGGCGTGCCCACCTGCCCCCAAGACACCCCGGTTGTTGATTTGACCCGGCTGCTGTTGGAGAAGGATTGGGAAGGGTTCGTCGTATTGGATGAAAATGGTCACGCCGCCGGCGTGGTGACGCAAGATGAATTGGTGGCGGCTTATGCGCGGGGGGATTGGGCCGATTTGACGGCCGAAGATGTGATGCAGGTGGATGTGCCGCAAGCGCCGCCCGATATTCCGTTGACGGCCGTCGCCCAAATTATGCGCGATCAAGGCGCGCGGGTGGCGTTCATGATGCACCGAGCCGGGGGGATCCAATATCCGGCGGCGTTCATCACCTACAAACATCTGCTGCGCCATTTGGCGGCGCGGGATGAAGCTGAACTGCGCGACCTGGGCATCAAAGCGGAAAGAGAAGCCCCCATCGAAACTTTTTTACGGCGGCGAGATGAAGCCAGACGGCGGGCGGCCCGCCAATCTAAGTGAGCCGATATCTCCCTGGAAACTTGGCGTTTCCGGGGAAGTAGACCCTTCAAGATAAGGAGACCACAGAATGCCAGTTGAAATACCTAAAGATAAATGGCCCGGATCGGTGCGGGAAGTGACGATTGGGGCGACGGAAGCGGATGGCGGCACGCGAACTGCCACTATCATTGTCGGCGGTGAGCGGACGCTGCCGTTCATGCACTTTGAGGCGGCGATGCCGCATACACCGGTGGTGGCGATTGAGATTAAGGATCGCAAACCGGATGATTGGTCGCCGCTGCTGTTGGCGGAGTGGGGCGATGTGATGGAGTCGCCGGGAGCCTGGGCCAAAGCGGCCGAGGCCGCCGGAGCGGAACTGTTGCAGATCTCCTTGAGTTTGACGGACGCCGATGGGACGCCGAATACGCCGGAAAAAGCGGTGACGGCCGTACAATCCGTCCTGCGTTCATCTGGCCTGCCCCTCCTTGTTTTCGGAACGGGCCAGGCGGAATTGGATAACACGCTGTTGGTTCCCGTGGCCGAAGCCACCAAAGGGGAGCGCATCGTCCTGGGAATTTGCGAGGACAAAAATTATCGCACTATCGTCGCCGCCGCGTTAGCGAATGATCACCTGGTGACTTCGCGGGCGCCGATGGACGTCAACCTGTCCAAACAGCTTAATATCCTCATCACCGATATGGGGCTGCCGCTGGATCGGATCATCATGGATCCGACGACGGGCGCGCTGGGCTATGGCATCGAGTATGGCTATTCGGTGATGGAACGGCTGCGGCTGGCGGCGCTGCAAGGGGATGCGATGACCCAACTGCCGATGCTGGTAACGCCCGGCTTTGAGGCGTGGAAAACGAAGGAATCGAAGGTGGGCGAAGATGTGCCGGCGGAGTGGGGAGATTGGCTGCAACGGGCCATCAACTGGGAAACGTTGACGGCCGTCACCTTGCTTGAATCAGGCGCGGATATTTTAGTATTGCGCCATCCCGAAAGCGTGAAACGGGTGAAATTGGCGATTGATGAGCTAACGGCCGTATGCAGTGGGTAGTATGCAGTGGGCAGTATTCAGTGGGCAGTAAATACGCTGAACACTGAATGCTGAAGATTGAACACTGATTACTGGACACTGAACACGGGACAAACGGAGAATAAAAATGGCGCTCAGTGGCATTCAAATTTACAAATTATTACCCCGAACCAATTGCAAAGAGTGTGGCTTTCCCACCTGTTTGGCCTTTGCCATGAAATTGGCGGCGAAACAGGTGGAGTTATCAACCTGTCCCCACGTCAGCGAAGAGGCGGCGGCGCAGTTGGCTGAATCCTCGGCGCCGCCGGTGCGGTTGGTGACGCTCAAATCAAATGGGTATGAGGTGAAGGCGGGCAACGAGGTGGTGCTTTTCCGCCACGAAAAGACCTTTTACCACAAACCGGGCCTGTTCATCCGGGTGAAGGATGATGAAACGCCGGAACAAATCAAAACGCGGTTGGCTCCGGCCGAAGCGTACTCGGTCAATTACGTGGGCATTGACCTGACGCTGGATGGCTTTGCCGTGCAGTCGGCGACCGGGGATGGGGCGGCTTTTGCGGCGGCGGTGACGGCCGTGGGCGAAGTCAGTCAGCGTCCCCTGGTGTTGATGAGCCGCGATCCTGACGTGATGGCTGCTGGATTGGCGGTTGCTACGAGCGAGACGCCGCTCATCCATGCCGCTGATGGGGAAAATTGGGAAGCGATGGCGGCGTTGGCTAAGGAACATCACGCCGCGCTGGTGGTGACGGCCGTTTCCCTCGACGAATTGGCCGGCCTCACCGAAAAAATCAAGGCCAAAGGGGTAGAAGACCTGGTGCTAGACCTGGTGGGCGATAACTTGAGCGCCCGGCTTTCCCTCACCACCCAGGTGCGGCGGTTGGCGCTCAAGAAAAACTTCCGCGCCCTGGGGTATCCTTTGTTCGTGGCTCCTGCCAACGGCGAAGATGTCGCGTATCAATCTATGCTGGCGGTGCAGGGAATTGCTAAATATGGCGGCTTCCTGGTGATTGATTATTTCCAACCGGAACTGGTCTACCCGTTGCTGGTTCTCCGTGAAAACATCTACACCGACCCGCAAAAACCGATCCAGGTGCAACCCGGCATTTACGAGATCAACAACCCCACCGCCGATGATCCGGTGCTGGTGACGACCAACTTCTCCATCACCTATTTCAGCGTTGCTAACGAGGTGGAGGGGGCCGGCTTGCCGGCCTGGCTGTTGGTGTCGGATGCGGAAGGGATGAGCGTACTCACGGCGTGGGCGGCGGGCAAATTTGACGCCGAACGCATCGCCAAAGATGTGAAGCGGTTTGGCGCGGCCGATAAGGTGAGTCATAAGCGGATTGTGCTGCCGGGGCATACGGCCGTCCTCTCCGGCGAACTGGAAGAGGAACTGCCGGATTGGGAAGTGAAGGTTGGCCCGCGCGAGGCGGTGGATTTGCCCAAGTTCATGAAACAAGTTTTGGCGTGAAACGTGATGACTTGACATTGCACCGGTTGAGTTTACACTTGAGAGTATAAACAAACAAACTGGAGGCAATCATGCAAGCGACCGCAAAAGAATTAAGATTTAATGTAAAGGAGTTATTAGACACGGTTACCAGAGGTGAGGAGGTCATCATTACCTACCGGGGCAAGCCGCGCGCTAAATTGATTCCATTTGAGGATGAGTCCGGTGGTGAAGATGAATTGTTTGGCATTTGGGCTGATGATCCGCAGTCTAAAGATGTGAATGCGTACATCCGATCTATTAGAAAAGGACGTTTCGATGCTGATTGATACGGATGTCATCATTTGGTACATGCGCGGCAGTGAGAAAGCGCGTGATTATCTCGACTCCAATCCTCGGTTTCACCTGTCAGTTGTTACCTACATGGAATTGGTGCAGGGGATGCGGAACAAGCAGGAGTTAAGGGCGCTGCGCCGGGCGCTGCGGAATTGGAAAGCGAAGATCATCTACATCAATGAAGAAATTTCCAGCAAAGCGATGTTCTATGTAGAGCAGCATTATCTTAGCCACTCGGTTCAATTAGCTGATGCCTTGATTGGGGCAACGGCCGTTTCTTACGGCCTCTCGCTCCTAACCGGAAATGACAAGCATTACAAGATTATTAAAGAAGTGGATGTCAAGAAGTTTAGACCGGAAATCTGATTTGATGACCTTTTTCTGCGTTTCACGGGTTTGAGTGAATCAATGGTTACTTTTAAGGACAAGGCGCAAGAATTTTTGGCGCAAGAGCGGATTGCAGTGGCTGGCGTGTCGCGCCAGGGGCAGGAGACGGCCAATCTGATTTACCGCAAACTGCGGGAGACGGGCCGCCAGGTTTTTCCCGTGAATCCCAGCGCCAACATTATCGAAGGAGAGATGTGCTACCCCAATATGCAGTCAATCCCTGGCGGGGTGGATGGCGTCATCATCGTCACCCGGCCGGAAGTGACAGAGGAGATTGTGCGGGATTGCGTTGAGGCGGGCGTGCCGCGTGTTTGGATGCACAACAATACGTTTATGCCATCGAGTGTGTCGGACACGGCCGTGCAAACCTGCCGCGACCACAACATCACCGTCATTGACGGCGGCTGCCCGATGATGTTCCTGGATTTGGGGCACAAGTGTATGCGCTGGATGCTGGGCGTGATGGGCAGATTGCCCAAATAGTGACTTGTGAAGCATGTGCCATTCTTGATTCAGGATAGGCAAATATCAGCGACTGGATTGGATTTGGCCGCGAACGAAAGCGAGGAATTTGTGAGGCTGTGAGAGAAGTGACGGTTTTTAATCAGGCCAGGGACCTGGTGATTTCGTCAAGGACGTCAAAGATGTTAATCGGTTGCCCAGGGACTACCTTGTTGGTACGGCCGTCGTGAATATGATGCGGAAATCCTGGCAGGTTAGGGAAATGGGGTGTGTTATCCCAACAAGGTATTCAACAATGGTCACAGTTAATTTTCGCCGGTTAATAGACGCAGACGTTCCTCAAGGTTTCGGGTCATCTGCACCAGGGAAGCCCACTCGACGTAGTCCATGCGGTCATCTGTCTGGCCGGTTTGGTAACGACGGTAGAACTCAGTCGAGGAAAGGGCATACCGTTGCTCAAACTGGGCCATATCTCTCTGCAACTGGCTCAGTTGCTTCTGGCACACATCCATTTCATAAGCCAGCAGCTTATCCAGCGCATGTTTCGTCAACGGGCTGGCTTGACCCTGCCGGTAGAATTCGACCAATATCTGTAGACGCTGAACGACTGCGCTGGTTGGAACTGTCTCAATTGTGTTCATGGGAACATTATAACGTTGGCGTACAGAGCGGGCAATTTGAGCGGCCATGCCATCATTTGTATGCGCTGGATGCTGGGCGTGATGGGCAGACTGCCCAAGTAGCGACTTGTGATTTGAAATTAACCGGATTGGATTTGACTACGAACGAAAGTGAGGAAGTAACGCAAGGCGTCCGGAGGATCGTCAGCAATGTGGCTTTCTTCGACATTGCCTTCGTTGCCATTATGGAAATGTTTGGGATGTGTAGCAATATGAGGATGATCAGGCGCGTTGTCGTGACGATGAATCAGCCCCCGTCTGGCTCGTTGTTCCCAGTGGAAAGCGTATCGCGCTCCATCCGGACTCAACCACACGTCTACAAACGTGCCATCGCCAATGTCCAGCCGCAATTTGAGAGGCGCGCTGGCGCGACGGCCGATTTGTTGGCTTGCCTCTACCACATCGCTAAATTCATCAAGAGCAATGCGTTCCAGAGCGTCATACATGCTATGCCAGCGAGGCCTGTAACCGGGCCAGACGCGCCCGGTACGCTGCCAGGTTTTCCCACTCAATCATCTCTTCCCAAGCAGGATGGCTGTAAATATCGCCGGAGTCAATCTTGGCTTTCAATTCCTCCGGCGAGAACACGCCATACCGGTCTTGCAGGTCGGCGATGTCCAGATCGGTCAGCCGTAGTTCGCGGGCAATGTATGCGCCCAGGCTTTCTCGCCAGAGCGAATCCGGGGCGATGTTTAGTTCTTGGGCGACATCTTCAAGTACAGGAAACATGATCATAATTATAACGCTGGCGTAAAGAGCGGGCAATTTGAGCGGCAATGCCATCATTTGTATGCGCTGGATGTTGGGCGTGATAGGCAGATTGCCCAAATAGCGAATTGTGAAGAAGCTGTCCTCTACGCAATTGCGTCCACCCGGGACAAACAGGTAGATAAGGAGAATGAGTTACCATGAGTAAGTTCGCAAAATGGGCGGAACGACAACATAGTCCACAAAAGCGCTTGCTGGCAATTGCTTTCATGAGCGTTCCCTTTCTAATCGTGCCCGTCTTATTGTTGGGCTTCCTGGCTCCCACGATAGATCGGTGGCTGCGTTTATCGTCTTGGTCCGATGGTTTTTGGAACCCTCTGGTTGGCCTATTGATTCTGGTTCCGGGTTGGGGAGTGGCTGTGTGGACAATTTACGCGCAATTTACGCAGGCTCAGGGGACGCCAGCGCCGATAATGGCGACGCAAAAACTATTGGCGCAGGGGCCGTATACCTATTGCCGTAACCCAATGGCTCTGGGAACCATCCTGTTTTTCCTGGGAATTGCGGTTTGGGTTGGTTCACTATCGGCATTGGCGCTGGTCTTGGTGTTCACGGCCGTACTCATCGTTTACATCAAAACAGTCGAAGAAAAAGAGTTGGCAGAACGTTTTGGTTCCGATTATTCCGAATATAAGCAAAATACACCCTTCTTGATCCCACATCTGGGAAAATTACGGAGATCAGTGTAAGCAATTAATGGCTAAACATATTGTCACTTTCGATATAGTTCGAGAGCCGGTGGCGGTTTCAACCGGCACATTGTTGACAGAGGCGGCGCGTGAGGCGGGGCTGGATATCGCCCAGCCGTGCGGCGGGCAGGGGCGGTGCGGCCGCTGCGCGGTGCAGGTGACGGACGGCCGTGTCCGTCAGCGCAGCGCCCTCCGTTTGTCGGCGGAAGATGTGGCCAATGGGTATGTGTTGGCCTGTCAGGCGGTGGTGGAGGGGGACGTATCCATCCATGTGCCGCCGCAAGAAACGCTGGAACGCCGCTTAACCACCGACCGGGTTGTGGCTGATATTCAGATTCCCTCCGGTTATGACCCGGCCGTTGACCAAACCCTGCGCCGGGTCTGGCTGACGCTGCCGCCGCCCAGCATGGATAACCAGACGGATGATTGGAACCGGCTGCAAACGGCCGTGTACCAGCAAACCGGCGTCGAATCGCTTTCCATCTCCTTACCCCTGCTTCGTCAAATGGGATCTGTTTTGCGAGAAGGGGGGTGGCGGGTGACGGCCGTGTTCGCCAGCCAACCTCCCGGAGGTTCCCAAACCTCCGGGAGGTTAGTGGCGCTGCTCCCTGGTCATGTGCCGGAAGATGAACCGCTGTGGGGAATCGCTGCTGACATCGGCACCACCACGGTGAGCGTCTGGCTGGTGGATTTGTTCAGCGGCCGGGTGGCGCAGCAGGCCGCCGAGTACAACCGGCAAATTCGGCGGGGCGAAGATGTCATCTCCCGCATCATCTATGCCAGCAAACACGGCCCGGCCGAAATGCAAGCGTTGGTTTTGCAGACGATAAACGGCCTGGTAGATCGGGTTTGCCGGCGGCAAAAGGCGGCCAAGGAGTCTGTTTTGAAGGCGACCATTGCCGGCAACAGCGCCATGATCCACTTGCTGTTGGGCGTGCCGGCGGAGAGCATTCGATTGTCCCCATTTGTGACGGCCGTCAACCACATCCCCCTCCTCACCGCCGCCGAGATGGGGTTGGACATCCATCCCGAAGCGGTGGTGGACTGCCTGCCTGGCGTCGCCGGTTACGTGGGCGCCGACATCACCGCCGGGGTGTTGTCTTCCGGCCTGGATGACAGCGAGCAAGTCAGCCTGTTTTTGGACATCGGCACCAACGGCGAGATGGTGTTGGGGTGCAGCGATTGGCTGGTGACGTGCGCCTGCTCGGCCGGGCCAGCCTTTGAAGGCGCGGGCGTCCGGCGCGGCATGAGAGCCACCCGCGGCGCGATTGAGGAAGTGTGGATTAACGGCGATACCCTGGAGCCGACGATCCGGGTGATTGGCGACGCCCCGGCCAAAGGGTTTTGCGGCAGCGGCCTCATCTCCCTGCTGGCGGAGATGTTTTTGACGAGCGTGATTGATAAGGCGGGGCATTTCAATTCGACGCGGCCCACCGACCGCATCCGGCAAGGGGAGCATGGGTGGGAGTATGTGGTGGTGTGGGGGGATGAGGGGCATGAGAACGGCCGTCATGCAAACGGCAGCCCGCCCCACGACATCGCCATCACCCATGTGGATGTGGACAATTTGCTGCGGGCCAAGGCGGCCATTTACGCCGGATTCAGCGTGCTGGCGGACAGCGTGGGCGTGCCGTTGGAAATGGTGGAGCGGGCGCTCATCGGCGGCGCGTTTGGCAAGTACATCAACGTGGAGAAGGCGGTGGAAATCGGCCTGCTGCCGGATATGCCCTGGGAACAGTTTCGCTTTTTGGGGAATACGGCCGTGTTAGGCGCGTACCAGGCCCTACTCAGCCAGAAAGCGCGAGAACGCATTGCCGATATCGCCAGCCGGATGACTTACATCGAGTTGTCCGCTGACAACAGCTTTTATGACGCCTTCACTTCGGCTCTGTTTCTGCCGCACACCGAGTTGAGTCGTTTCCCGTCGGTAGCGGTAGCACGCTTGAATCATCAATCAGTACAAGTTGAAGATTGAAGCGTTGTAAAGAGGTGGTTTATGAAACTCAACAGCCTCCATATTTTGCTCACGTACCAGTGTAATTACGAATGTGATCACTGCTTTGTGTGGGGCAGCCCCAAACAGTCGGGGATTTTTACCCTCAGCCAACTGGAGGATGTTTTCCAGCAGGCGATGGCGACGCCTCAAATTCGTGAGTTTTACTTTGAAGGGGGTGAAACGTTTATCTATTATCCCATTTTGGTGCAGGCAGTGAAGCGGGCTAATGAGTTGGGTTTTGCCACCGGGATCGTCACCAATGGGTATTGGGCCACCAGCATTGAAGACGCCAGAGCGTGGATACGGCCGCTGATCAAAGCGGGCCTCAATCGCCTGGAAATCTCCTGCGATCCCTTTCATGGCAGCCCGGCCGAACTGGCCGAAATTCATCCCGGCGTCATCGCCGCCAAGCGGCTGGGGCTGCGAGCCTGCACCATCGCCATTGACCCGCCCATCGGCTACCGCGACCCGGCGGCGGCCAAACCGGGCACATCGCTCACCGGCGGCGGGGTCATGTTCCGCGGGCGGGCTGCCGATAAATTGACGGATGGCTTGCCCCGCCAGCCCTGGGAATCGTTTACCGCTTGCCCGTATGAAGACCTGGGTAATCCCAGCCGTATCCATCTCGATCCATTTGGCTATCTCCACTTGTGCCAGGGGGTGGTGATGGGAAATTTGTGGGAACGGCCGTTATCCCAAATTTTGGCGGATTACAACGCCAAAACCCATCCGGTGGTGGGCGCCTTAATCGCTGGCGGGCCGGCACAACTCATTCATCAATTCGGTGTAGACCATAAACCGGATTACGTAGATGCCTGTCATCTTTGTTACCGGGCGCGGGAAGCGCTGCGGCCTGAATTTCCCCATATTCTGGCCCCGGACCAGATGTATGGCGTAGCCTAATCAGATCTGCGAAGTTAAGTAGCCGCGGTATCCTTACCGCGCAGGCATAAACGCGGCAAGAAACCGCGGTTACTGAAATGAAACACACCTATTGCCTAACCAGACCTGCGAGGTCTAAAAGACAAGGAAGGAGAGTTAAATGTACATAATCGGCGAAAATATTCACATCATTTCCCCAAAAGTAAAAGTGGCGCTGCGTGAAAAAGACGCCCAATTTTTCCAAACCCTGGCTATCCGCCAGGTGGAAGCGGGGGCGCAGGCGTTGGATTTGAACCTGGGGCCGCGTAAGAAGGATTGGGAAGAGGTTTTTCCCTGGTTGGTGAAAGCGGTGGAAGCGGTGGTGGATGTGCCTCTGAGCTTTGACAGCACCAACATTCTGGGCATTGAAGCCGGGTTGAAAACGGTGACGAAAGCGCAGCCCATCATCAACTCTACTTCGGCCGAAGCGGAGCGGCTGGAAAAAGTGCCGCTGTTGGCTAAGAAGTACAACGCCCGGCTCATCGCTTTGACCATGGGCAAAAGCGGTATTCCTGTGGGCGCGGATGAACGGGTGAATATCGCCCTGGAAAAGCTGATCCCGCGCGCGCTGGAAATTGATTTCCCCATCGAAGACTTGATCATTGATCCGCTGGTGCTGACGGTATCAGGCTGTCAGGAGTATTGCCCGGAACTGATTGAAGCGGTGCGCACGATTCAATTTGCCTGGGACCCGCCGCCGCCGATTTCGGTGGGGCTGTCTAATGTGTCGAATGCGGTTCCGCACGCCAATCGGCCGCTCATCAACCAGGTTTATTGCGCCATGTTGATGGGAGCCGGGCTGCAAATGATGATCGCCGATCCGTTGGATGAGGGCTTGAAAGAGACGGTGCGGATTGTGGAGGAACGGGATGAGAGCACGGCCGTCAGCCGCCTTTATCTCAATATCCATGACCGCATCGCCGATATGGAAGAGCCGTCATTCGCGGATGTGGATATGGCTGATCCGGAGCAGGCCGCTATCTGGAAAACGGTTCAAATTTTGCTCAACAAAGTGATTTACGCTGATTCCTATTTGCAACAGGAGGCTGTTATGTGATGAAGGCGAAGCTATCACGCTTTGCCACAATGTGAGAACAAGTGATGACGAAGTTGGTTGTTATGACCAGCTCATGCTTGTGATGACATCGTTTTAACCGGGGACTGATGGGAGCCAACATAATAACCGGAACGGCCGTGACCCAGACAAAGGAGACGGCCGTCACCTAACGTCCCCTGTGGGCTGGTTCCAATTTGTGAATCGAATACGCAGGAGGCCATAAATGTTAATAGATAACAAAACGGTAGACGTTGACGAACTGTTGGAAAAAGCTGCCAAACCGTCAGCTGATGCCATGAAACTACACCCCTTTTACCGGGGGAAAGTCGAGACAGCCCTCAAATGCACTGTCCGCGACATTGGCGATTTCGCCATTTGGTATACGCCGGGCGTGGCTGCTCCTTGCAAAGCCATCGTTGCCCAGCCGGAAAAAGTATATGACTACACCAACAAATGGAATACCGTCGCCGTCATCAGCGATGGTACCCGCGTGCTGGGATTGGGCGATATCGGCCCCAAGGCGGGTTTGCCGGTGATGGAAGGTAAAGCCCTGCTGTACAAATATCTCGGCGGCGTGGATGGCGTGGCCATCATGCTGGACGCCAAAGACCCCGACAAAATCATCGAAACAGTCCTGATGCTGCAACCTTCTTTTGGCGGCATTAATCTAGAAGATTTTTCCCAACCCAAGTGTTTCCGCATTTTGGACACCCTGCGCGAAAAAGCGGAGATTCCTATCTGGCATGACGACCAGCAAGGCACGGCCACCGTCACCCTGGCCGGGCTGATGAACGCGCTCAAGCTGGTGGGTAAACTGGCGGACGAAGCGCGCATCGCCTTTATCGGCAGCGGCGCATCCAATGTGGCTTGCTCCCGCCTCATCTTTGGCTGGGGCGTGGATCCAACGAAGTGCATGATGGTGGACAGTAAGGGCATCCTGGGGCCGCACCGCAAGGATTTGGAAATGCGCCGCCATGAGTATGTGGATAAATGGCGGCTGTGCCAGACGACGAACGGTGATTTGCGCCAGGGCGGTATCCCGGAGGCGATGGCAGGGGCCGATGTGGTGATCGCGCTCTCCAGGCCGGGGCCAGGCACAATTAAGCCGGAATGGGTGGAGCGGATGAATGAGGACGCCATCGTCTTTGCCTGCGCCAATCCGGTTCCAGAAATTTGGCCCTGGGAAGCGAAACAGGCCGGGGCGGCCATTGTGGCCACCGGGCGGTCAGATTTCCCCAACCAGGTGAATAACTCGCTGGGTTTCCCCGGCATTTTCCGGGGGGCGTTGGATGTGCGGGCGCGCGCCATCACGGATGAGATGTGTTTTGCGGCGGCGAATGCGCTGGCCGATCATATTGGCGACCGGCTGGATGCAGAACATATTTTGCCGGACATGGAGGATTGGGAGGTGTTCGCCCGCGAGGCGGCAGCAGTAGGCATGAAGGCTCAGGAACAGGGTGTGGCTCGGCTGGAAAAGAGCTATGATGAACTGTTTGAACACGCGCAGCAAATAATCGGCCGTTCGCGCAACCTGACCAAGATGATGATGGATCAGGGCTTTATTGCGGCAGCGCCGGAGGAGTGAGGTGGATCATGTATGACTTAATTGTGATTGGCGGCGGCCCGGCCGGGTTGACGGCGATGATTTATGCGATTCGCAAGCGACTCAATGTGTTGCTGGTGTCCATGGATTTGGGCGGCAAGACGAATTATCATCTGGAATTGCCCGACGTTGAAGGATATCAGGTCATTCGCGGCGTGGGCGTGGTTAACAAGTTTAAGAGTGAATTGGAGTATTTGAAATTTGCCCGGCACATGGAGCCGGTGCAACAAGTGGAACGTCAGAATGGCGGCTTTCTTGTCCGCACCAAGGGGGGCGGCGAACTGTTGGCGAAGGCGGTGATTGTAGCCACCGGCGCCCGGCAGCAATGGCTGAATGTGCCCGGCGAGCAGGAGTATCTCTCGAAGGGGCTGTGTTATTCGGCTCTGAGTTATGCGCCGTTGTTTATTGACAAGCGCGCGGCCGTCATCGGCGAAGGTGAATTGGCGCTGCGGTCGGCGGCTGAACTGGCGACCGTGGCCGAACATGTGCATGTTGTGGGGCCAGGCGAAGAGGCGTTGCAGACCGCATTTGGTCAAAAGTTAGTCAAGTCAAACAACGTCACCATCTTGCCTGACCATCGCGTCATTCAGGTGACGGGGAATGGGTGTTGTAACCGGGTGTTGGTGGAAGGGCCGGCCGGCGAAAAGCTGGAAGTGGAAGCGGACGGCACTTTTGTGGAAAAAGGGTTGCTGCCCAATTCGGAGATGGTGGCTGATTTGGCGGCGTTAGACGAAAACGGGTTCATCCAGGTAGACAGCTACAGCTGCACCAACGTGCCCGGTCTTTTTGCCGCCGGGGATGTGACCAACATCTATGCGGAACAGGTGTTGGTGGCGGTTGGCGAAGGGGTGAAGGCGGCGTTGAGCGCGTATGATTACCTGTTGCCCATGCTTTAATGGAACCTGACAAGTTTTCTGTAGCAGCTTGGCCAAACAAGACACCTTGATGAAACCTGTCAGGTCATGAAAATGTTATTGGAAACCATCTATGATTAATACGGGGTCGAAGACCCATAAACCAGCGGCAGCTTTAGTGGTCGGGGGCGGCATTGGCGGTATGCGCGCCGCTCTCGACTTGGCTGATGCCGGGCTGCGGGTTTATTTGGTGGAACAAACGCCTTGCCTGGGCGGCCGGGTGGCGCAACTGGGTTTTATGTTCCCCCAGCATGATTGTGTTTTATGCCGGGGGACGCCGGATCATGGGTATGGTTGTACCCGGCCGTCCATTTCGCCCGCGTATATTCAGCATAATCAACATCCAAACATCGAGGTGTTGACCAATACTCACGTGGTGGATGTGGTGGGGCAGGCGGGCGATTTTACCGTTTCGCTGCGCCAGGAACCGCGATACGTTGATGCGGCGCGTTGTATCAACTGTGATTTGTGCGCCCAGGCGTGTCCGGTGGAGTTGCCTGATGCGTATCAACGAGGGATGACCGCGCGCAAAGCGGCTTACAAGGTGTCTGCCCGGGCGGCGCCTGATGTGTATGTGATTGATCGCGGCCCCTACTGTGATGATTGCGGCCGTTGCCTGGAAGTATGCCCAACCGAGGCGATTAACCTGGATGAAATGGCTCAACTACGAACGGTGCGGGTAGGGGCTATGATTTTGGCGTTGGGTTTTAAGGTGTATGATGCCGGGGAATTGACGGAATTGGGTTACGGCCGTTTTCCCAACGTCATAGACGCCATGCAGTACGAGAGATTAGCCAGCCGCTCTGGGCCGACGGAAGGGGTGGTGCAACGGCCGTCAGACGACAAACCGCCCCGTTCCATCGCCTGGCTGCAATGCGTCGGATCGCGCGATCAAAAAAACAGTTTCTGCTCATCCATTTGTTGCATGTACGCCACCAAAGAAGCGATGTTGGCGCGGCAGCGGCTGGGCGATGAGGTTGACTGCGCCATTTTCATCATGGATGAACGCGCCTTCAACAAAGAATACAGCGCCTACTTCCACCAGGCTCGCAACAAACATGGCATCCGCTATTTCCGCAGTCGAATTTCAGACATCCATGAAGAGGCGTCAACGGGTGATTTGATCGTGCAATTTGCCGATTCTAATGGGGCAATATGTCAGGAACGATTCGAAATGGTGGTTCTGGCGACTGGATTACAGCCGCCAGATTCGGCGCGTCATTTCACCAATCTGCTCGACTTGAATCTCAACGAACACGGATTTTGCGAAACGCACAAATTCACCCCGTTGCAGACAACCCATTCCGGCGTTTTTGTTTGCGGCGCTTTCTCCTCGCCCAAAGAGATTTCGGAGACCATCCTCGACGCCAGCGGCGCGGCGGCCGAGGTGATGCGTTTGCTCAATGACCAGTTAAATAGCTATCCATACTCCAGAGAACACCCGTTCCTGGCAAAAACGGATCTCCCGCCGGAACGGGACGTGAGCGGCGAGCCGCTTCGTATCGGCGTCTTTGCCTGTACTTGCGGCGGCACGCTAAGTCAATCATTCGATTTTTCACAGGTTAGGGCGCAGGCAGCATCCTGGCCTGATGTTAAAGTGGCGGAAGTGGTTGACCTGGCCTGCTTTCCGACAAATAGCCGTGTCATCCAGGAACGAATCCAGCAAGAGGGTCTCAACCGGATCGTCATCGCCGGGTGCAGCAACCGCACCCATGATTCTCTGTTTCAACGGGTGATTCGGGAAGCGGGCTTGAACCCCTATTTTTTGGAATTGGTGAATTTTCGGGATCAGGGCAGCACCGTCCACCGCCGGCAGCCGGCGTTGGCCAACCGCAAAGCGATTGAGCAGGTGCGGTTGGCGGTGGGGCGGGTGAAATTGGCCCGCTCCGTTCATAAGGAAGCGTTTTCGGCTGAATCGGTTGCGCTCATCATCGGCGGCGGTTTGGCCGGGATGACGGCCGCCTTAGCCATCGGCGACAGCGGTTATGATGTGTATCTGGTGGAGCGCAGCCAGGTTTTAGGCGGCCATTTGCAGGATATGTATTACGTGGCCGAAGGGGATAATCCGCGGCGTCTGGGCCGGGATTTGGTGAATCGGGTGCGCTCGCATCCCCGAATTCAGGCGTTTTTGCGCACGGAGATGGCGGCGCATGGCGGGCATGTGGGTCAATTTTGGGCGGAGTTGATCACGACGACGCCTGATGGGATGAAGGAGAATATCCGGGTTGAGCATGGCGTCACCATCATTGCCACCGGCGGCTACCAAACCCGCAACCATCCCTGGCTGGATTTGCCGGGCGTGACCACCCAGGAAGACCTGGAAGAGTTGGTGGTTCATCATCCAGAGAAGGTGGCGGCGCTGCGGGATGTGGTCATGATTCAATGTGTGCGGCCGCAGGGGATGGCAGATTATTGTTCGCGGGTGTGCTGTACCAACACCATGAAGAATGCCATCCGGCTCAAGTTGTTTAACCCAGGCTGCAACGTGACCGTGTTGTATAAAAACATTGTCACTTACGGTTTTCGAGAAAAGTATTATGCTGAGGCCAGACGGCTGGGGGTCTTGTTTGTTCGGTATGAAGACGAAGCGCCGCCGCAGATTGCGTTGCATGACGGCCGTCTCCTGGTTGAAGTGCGCGATCCGATTTTGGGACGGCCGTTGCGCCTACCCGCCGACTTGATCCCGTTGAGCATGAGCATCGCCCCGGCCAAAGGCACGGAGCAGTTGGCCCGGCTGCTGCGGCTTCCGCTCTCCAGCGAAGGGTTTTTTGCCGAAGCCCAAATCAAACTACGGCCGATGGACTTCATGCGCGATGGCATCTTCCTGGCCGGGATGGCCCACTACCCTAAATTCATCGAGGAGACGATCAGCCATGCGTTGGCCGCCGCCGCTCGCGCCCTGACGTTGCTTTCGCAAGGAACCATGTATCTGGGCGGCGTGGTGGCTGTGGTGGATCCGGGAAAGTGCGTCGGTTGTTTGACTTGTACCCGGGTGTGTCCGTTTGCGATTCCGCAGGTGGCGCTGATGAACGGCCGTGTCGGGGTTGGCGGCATCGGCGGCGCGGCTTTCATCGATCCCGCCCAATGCCAGGGATGCGGAACCTGCACCGGGGAATGTCCGGCCAACGCCATACAGTTGGTTCACTACACCGACGAACAAATGATGCTGCGCGAAATAAATGGATTGGGAAGTTGGCAGGTCAAGGCATGAAAATCAAAAACGCTCAGAGGACGCATTTTGTTTGAGGAGCAAATAAAATGGTACCATTAAAATCATTTTTGTCTGAAAGAATATGGCCTGTTGCGCGCGTCTCAATTCTACAAATAGTTTTGATGGCAGGCATTCTGGGTAACATTGCTGGTTGGCTTGTTTTCGTGCTTCTGGTAGATGTCCTGCACTGGTTGGACATTGATTTTCACGGGCAAACATTAAACAGTATCAGCCCGGACGGGAAAATCATCGGCATCATCATTTTGTTCAGCGTCAATCTCTTGTTACTGTTGTCAGCGTGGCGTTGGCTTGAACGTAAACGGCTACAAGATATGTGGTGGGTGTTTTCCCAAAAGCAATGGAGATACCTGGCAGGCGGGCTTGCCGCAGGGTTGGTCGAAGTGTTACTGGTATTTGGCGGTATGGTCATCATAGGCGTAATAAAACCTTCCTGGGGGCTGGCGAGCGTGCCTGTCAAAACGGTTTTGCTGGCCCTGGGATGGTTGTTCGCCTCGTCTATTCTGGGGCCGATTGTTGAAGAGGCGCTAAATCGCGGTTATTGGTTCCAAAACGTCAGACGCAGTTGGGGCGTACTCCCGGCGGTTGTTGTCACTTCGCTTCTGTTCGGCGGCATGCACCTGCTCAACCCGAATGCCGAACCTTTGGGAGCGATTAACATTATGCTTTCGGCCGTTACCTACGCATTAAGCCTGTTGTGGTTGCGCTCCCTTTGGCTGCCCATTGGTTGGCATGCTGGTTGGAACTTCGCGCAGTTTTTTATTGCCGGCTCGCCCAACTCTGGCATTTCAGTTAGCAGCATGGGATTAGAAGGCACAACGCTATTTGTGTCGAAACCGCTTGGTTCTCATTGGTTAAGCGGCGGTGAATTTGGTATGGAAGCAAGCTTGATAAGAACGGTTGTGCTAATTGCGGTGATAGTCGTATTACTATGGTTGAAGAAGAATAAGCCTCTTCCGGAGAGCGAAGCAGGCTAATAAGGGCTTCCACCCACCCGATGCGCTTTGTGGTTTGTTGGTTAACAAAGGTATCTTCCCCGCAGTCACGGCGCGGGTGAAGCCCAGGTCGATCTACTGAGTCTCAATGCAAAAATGAACGACGACACGAACCGATTTGAACCAGAAATTACCGCCTTTTACTGTATCTATTGCGGTTACATGGCGGCGGACACGGCCGGCGCGCTCAGCATCCAATATCCGGCCAACGTTAAGTTTGTGCGCCTGCCCTGCACCGGCAAAACAGATGTCCGTTATATCCTGGAAGCGTTCGAGCAGGGCGCAGACGGCGTTTACTTTGTGGCTTGTCCCCTGGGCAACTGCCACCACGTGCGCGGCAATGAGCGCGGCCGGGCGCGGATCATTCGGGCGCGGCAGATCATCGAGGAGATCGGGTTGGACGGCGGTCGGCTGGATATGTTTTTCATGTCCGGCAGCCAGGCGCGCGCCTTTGCCGCGGCGGCGCGCACGATGACAGAACGGGTGCGTAAATTAGGCCAGAATCCGCTGCGTCCCGCCCCTTTTCATGAACAAGAAACATCAAAGGCGGATGGGAATCACGAAGAAGAAAATTCAGGGTTTCGCGGCCGAAAGGTGATGGCGGATTGACCCGTCACGCATGGGATGAACAAGCTATGAATCCAATACCCAAAAATGGAGATAAACCACCGGTAGGCGCGGTGATGGTGGTTGGCGGCGGCATCGCCGGGATGCAGGCGTCGCTTGATCTGGCTGACCAGGGCTTCAAGGTGTACCTGGTCGAGCAGAAATCGGCTATCGGCGGCCACATGGCGCAGTTGGACAAAACCTTTCCCACCAACGACTGCGCTATGTGTACCATCTCGCCCAAACTGGTGGAAACCGGCCGTCACCCCAATATCGAAATTATGACGCAGACAGAAGTGCTGGACATGGCCGGCGCCGTGGGCAACTTCTCGGTTCGCGTCCGTCACGAACCCCGCTATATTGATCTAGATAAATGTATTGCTTGCGGCGATTGCGTCGCGGTGTGTCCGGTGGTGGTGAATAATGGATTTAACGAAGGGTTGTCGCAGCGGCGGGCGGCTTACAAGCTGTATCCCCAGGCTGTGCCTAACGCTTTTGCCATTGAGAAACGGGGCGTTGCCCCCTGCCGGGATGCTTGCCCGGCCGGCCAGAGAGCGCAGGGGTATATCGCGTTGATTCGTGACGGCCGTTACCAGGACGCGCTGCGCGTCATCAAAATGGACAACCCATTCCCCGGCATTTGCGGCCGCATTTGCAACCATCGCTGCGAAACGGCGTGCAATCGCGGGCTGGTGGATGAGCCGATCAACATCCGCGCTCTCAAACGATTTGTGACGGACAAAGTGTATGCGCAGCCGCGTCAGCCAGTCGAACCTGTGCCGCGACAATATTCACAGCAGGTAGCCATCATCGGCGCCGGGCCGTGCGGGCTGACGGCCGCCCAAGACCTGGTTACAGCCGGTTATGGCGTCACCGTTTTTGAAGCGATGCCGGTGGCTGGCGGCATGTTGCGGTTGGGCGTGCCCGAATACCGGCTGCCAGCCGAAATCATCGAACGAGAAGTCCAGGACATCGTAGACCTGGGGGTGGACTTGCGCCTGAACCATCGCGTTGAGGACCTGGATGATTTGTTTGGCCAGGGGTATGCGGCCGTTCTCATTGCTGTGGGCGCGCACGAAGGCATTCGGCTGCCGCTGCCGGGGGCTGATTTGAATGGCGTGTTGATCAACACCCACTTTTTGCGGGATGTGCGCTTGGGTCGTTATGAAGATAGAACGCAAAAGAGCAGTTTAGGTAAACGGGCGCTGGTGTTAGGCGGCGGCAATGTGGCGATTGATTGCGCCCGCAGCGCCGTCCGCCTCGGCTGTGACGTGCAGGTGGCTTGTTTGGAGAGCCGGGAGCAGATGCCGGCGCATGAGTGGGAAATCCAGGCGGCCGAAGCGGAGGGAGTGGTTTTCCATCCCGGCCGCAGCTTTGAGCGTATCCTGGATGATGGGGATGGCGCGGTGGCCGGGGTGGTTTGCCAGCAGGTGACGGCTTTTCATTTTGACGAAAACGGCCGTCTCCACCTGGAAAAAGCGGCCGGCAGCGAGCATACCATCCCCTGCGA
>JAJRVV010000221.1 GCA_024277135.1 Chloroflexota bacterium
CGGGTAACATTTACTTACCTGTTTCCAAAAGATAGATTTTCGTTACTGAGGATAGTCGCCGTTTATTGGATTTTCCTCAACATTACGATAGAGTTTCATTTGCATTTTGTCTACCGCGATTTATTGAGAAGATACCAATGAGCAATGAACAATGAACAATGAACAATGAGCAATGAGCAATGAACAATGAGCAATGAACAATGAGCAATGAGCAAATAAATTGCGCGGCTGACGCAAATGTTGCAGAGGAATTCTATAGTGGTTAACGTTGCCGCAGTTTAGATAAAATGGTGTTGGTTCGCTCTTTCAATGATCGGGAAGACGGCCGTTCCTTTTCTGGGTCAGGGAAAGGGGGCAGGTCAAACATTTTGCGCCAGGCGTATTGGCCCAACATGCGCAGGGTAGCCATCGTGGGCGCGGCCAGCACCGCCCCCAAAATCCCGGCCAACGAGCCGCCAATGAACACCCCCATGATCACCAACAGCGGGTGCAAATCCAGCGATTCGCCCACGATGCGCGGCACCAAAACGGTGTTTTATAGCTGCTGAATCAGGAACATCAACCCCAACACCAGCAGCGTATGCTGCCACGCTTCCAGCCCCAAATAGTTGGTCGGTTGAAAAAAGGCGACGATGATGGCCACGGCCGTGCTCATGATCGGCCCCAGGTTTGGCACAAACTCCAGCAACCCCGCCAACAGCCCCAGCGCCAGCGCATTTTGCACCCCCAACGCCGCCAGCCCCAGCCAGACCACCAGAAAAATCACCAGCCCCAAAATCACCTGCCCACGCAAGTACGCGCTCCAAATCCGGCCAAATATTCGCATCAACCGCTCCGCATCCTGCCGGTAGCCAGGCTGCTGGGCGACGGCGCTGATATAACCGCCTAGCTGGGGGATTTCATTGGCGAAATAAATCGAGATCATGAAGATAAAAAACATCATTCCCAGCCAGCGCACGCTGGTGGTGGCGATGCCGCGCACAATTTGGGTGCTTTGTTTTACAAGCGGTTCCGCCAGCCCCAACACCTGGTTGGTCAAAGCGTCCCAGGGGATGGCGCTGGGATCGAGCGAATACGCGCCGATGCGGATCGGCTCGGTGCGCGAGGTGAGGGTCTGGATGGTATCGGAAACATCGGCGATGAGTTGGGGAATGAGGTTGATGAAGGTGCTGACTTGCTGAAAAGCTGCCACTCCCAGGGCGATGATGGCGCCAATGACGCCCATCGCCAGCAGCAGGTAGACGACCACCAGCGACAATCCCCGTTTCAGACCGGTTCGGCGTTGCAGCAGCAAGGCGACAGGATTGAGCAGATAAGCCAGGATGGCGGCGGCGGCGAACTGGCCGATGAGTGATTGGAAGCGGCGGGCAAACAGAGCCGCCAGCAGCAAGAACAGCAGGGCGACGATGAGCTTGGTGGTTCGGTTCCAGGGGGGCGATTCATGGGAAGTAGATGTTTGTTCGCTCATGGGATGCAACTCTCGGTGTTCACTGTTCAGTGTGAGCCATCAACTGAACACTGAATATTGAACACTGAACACTGGTTTTGTCTCATCATTTTCTGACTTCGTATACGGTAAACAACGGGCTGGCGTAGTAACCATTGCTGGTTTGGGCACGGCCGTCCCCCCATCGCTGTTGCACCCACCCCAGATCGTCGGCCCGTTCCGGCAGGAAAATGAAGGCGAGATTGGGCGCATTAGCAGCGGGCAAATCGGCGTCGTCCGGGTGTACATCGAACAGATTAACGCCGCCTTGGAATTCCGGGGCCAGAAAGGGAATGGTGGGAAAGCCGACGTACATGCTGGGCGGGCCAAAAAAGTAAACTGTCCATTCTGATTCGTCAAGGGTGTTGAGGTAACGCGCCATTCTGTCGGCGATTTCGGTGTTGCGGTCGGCGAATTGGTTTTGGCTGGGATAACGGCCGAAATAGGCGGCGATGTCGCCCAGCGTAAACAAAGCGGCGATGACGAGCAGGATGGGCAGCAGTTTTGCTACAGCGGGTGGTGAACTCGGCGGCGGAAAAGCAACGGCCGTCGCCGCCCAACGCCCCATCTCCACCAACGCCAGCGCCGCCAGCAAACTGAGCGCCGGCGCAGCGATGAGCAGCCGGTGACTGGTCGGCGGTTCCAGCAGTAGAGCGCCGCCAAAAACGGCCGTCACCAACACCCACACCGCCAGCATCCAGTTGGCCCAATGCCGCCGCCGTAAAACCGCCAGCATCAGCCCCACCAGGAACAACACCGCCGGGCCAAAGCTGAGCAGCGGGGTGAAAGGACGGTACGCCGGGCTGTGATCACGGCCGTAATTAAACGCCAGCAGCCCCCGCCACACCTGTTCCCGCAAAATCTGCCCCTGGCTGGCCCCGGCGCGCGCCGCTTCCTGCGCCAGCCAATACGTCTGCCCGGCCAAAATACCTACGGCGTTGGCCCGTTCCATAAAAATGGTGGGGTTAGCCTGATAATGCAGCATCTGGGGCAGCGCCACGATGAGCGCCAGGACGGCCGTGGCCAAAACATGCCGCCCCAACCGCCGCAGCCGCGCCCGATCAAACAAAATGGCGAGCGCCAGCAGAATTGCCAGCATCAGCGGCAGCAAATGAGAACTGGTGAAAAAGTAAGCGTTCAGGCCGGTGAGCAGACCCGCCGCCAGCCAACGCCGCCGGTTGGCCGTTTCATCTCGCCAGGCCAGAGCCAGCGCGCCCAACGCCAGCAGGGTCAGCAGCGGATCCCAGATGTTACTCATCCCCAGGCGGCTGTAATGCAGGTGAAAAGGGGAACCGGCCAGCAAGACGGCCGCGATCAATCCCACTTCTCTACTCCACAAGCGGCGGCCAAAGTGATAGACGGCGACGACGGTTGCCGCCCCTACCAATGGCGACCAGAGGCGCGCGGCCGTCACCGACGGCCCCAACAATTTGATGGGAATTGCCAGCAAAAAAGCGGGCAGCGTGGGATTGGTCAGCCAACCGGTGGCGAATGGATTCCGCAAAAATCCGCGAGTGACGTTGAGCGCATCCAGCCCCAAACTCGCCTCAATGCCGTTCAGAATAAAGGGGAAATTCGCCAGGTTGACGGCGCGGACGATGAAGGCGATAAGAAACAAAGCGGCGGGGAAAAGGAGTTTCGATTTTCGATTTTGGATTACGGATTTTGGATTGGGTCGTTCATCCTTCATCCTTCCGCCTTCATCCTTCTCTTGCAGGGCGTAGACGGCCGCGCCTATGCTGACGAACCAGGCCAGAAATGCGATGGACGGCCGTCCGCCTACTCCCTGCTGTCGGGCGACGAAGGCGAGGGCGAAGGCCAGCAGGATGTACCAGCGGCGGCGGGGGATGCGGCGGGGAAATGGCCGTTCCCAATGTGGCAGCGCCGGCAGCCGCCACCAACCCTGATAAACCGCCAAAACGGCCAGCGTCAGCAAGCTGAACCCCAGCCAGCGCAAGCCGCCGCCCGGTTCCGCCGGTTGGCCGCGCCAGACAGACTGCCCCAACATGGCGAACAGCAGGCTGAGGGCCAGCAGGGCGGCGCTGATTCTGGATTTTGGATTGGCGATTTTGGATTGGGGGCTGGGAGCCGGGGGTTGGGGGCTAGAGATTGGAGACTGGAGACTAGAGACTGAAGACTGGATACTGGATACTGGATACTGAACAGTGGAGACTGGAAACTCGGCGGCGGTGAACGGCCGTGCCGGGGGCAGCGCCGGTTCGATGGCGTGGTTGGCGGTTTTGCGGGCGATGAAGAGCAGATAGGCGCCGGTTTCGGCGAAGGGTTCCTCGAAGAACGGCCGTACCCACTGTTCCGTCCGCCGCAAACTGCTTTCCCAGGGGGCGACGATCCAATGGCCGGTGAGCGTGTGCATGATGGCGGCGGGCAGCCCTTGCACATGTCCCCATTCCAGCGCGTGCAGCGCATCCGGCGAAAAGTAATACTGCCATCGCTCCACCGCAAATCCGGCCCGCGCCAGCCGTTCCATCCACATATCTGGCGGGTCGGTGTGGACGTGGCGGGAGATTTTATTGGCAAAGCGGCGATACCCGTCCGCCAACCCATTCAGCCCCAGCCGCTGCAAAAATTGCGCTCCACCCAGCCATTCAGTGAAGTAGTGGGAGGGCATGGTGATGACGAAACGGCCGTCCATCCGCATCACCCGATTGACTTCGTTGAGAACAGGCTGGACATCGGCAATATGTTCCAGCACCGAATTGCTGAAGGCGGAGGCAAAGCTGTCATCGGGAAACGGCATCCGGTCGCCCACGCTTTGGGCCAATACGCGGTACATGCCCGATTTCTGCGATTTTTGCAGCGGCCCCCACCAGGGGTCAATCCCGGCGGTGATGGGGTCGGCAAAACTCATCTGGCTGAAATGGCCGTCGCCGCAGCCCACGTCCAGCGTGGGGCCGGGCAGCTCAATCGCCTGGTAAAAACGGGACTCGACGGCGCGGAGCAGGGCGCGGAAGGCGGGGATGGTTTTGATCTGCCGCCAGAGCAGATCATCATTTAATTGTGAATTGTGAGATTGTGGGCGACCTATGGTCGCTTGTGAATTGTGAATGGTCATCGCTTTGCCATCTGGTCGCGCATGGCGCGGAGCTGCTGGTAGGCCGGCGGTTCGGGGGCGGCGGGGTCGAAACGGCCGCGCTGCAAATCGGTGAACAGGTTGAGGTAGGCGACGGCCGTCTGGCCGGGGCTGAAACTGTCGGCGATCAGTTGGGCGTCGCGCTGGTAAGCCGGTTTATCATTCAAAATGCGGATGACGGCCTGCGCCAGCGCCTCGTGGCCGCCGACGGCCGACAGCTCGCCCATCCCCGTCATCGTCACCGGCTGGCGCACGCCGGGTAACGCGCAGGCGGCCACCGGCGTCTGGTTGATCATCGCCTCAATTTGCACCAGGCCAAAACTTTCGGTGCTGTTCAGGCTGGGGATGCAGAGGCAGTCCAGGTTCTTGTAGAAAGCGGTCAGTTTAGCGCCTTCGATTGGCCCCAGCAAATGGTAAAAAGAGCGGTACTTTTGGAACAACGGCTCCAACTGCGCCGCATACGCTTCCTCGCCGATGATGTCCCGGTATGGCCCGGCGTGGAGGATGACGGCGTTGGGGTGCGCCTGGCGGATGGCGGGCAGGGCGTTGAGCAGGACTTCCACCCCTTTTTCGGCGGCTAATCTGGCGATGAATCCGATGACGGGACGGCCGTGCAGATCATACTTTTCTTGGAGTTGGCGCACATCGGCGGCCGTCGTTGGCGGCAGTTCCACCGGCGGCGGGATGATGGTTAGCTTTTTGCCCAGGAATTGGGACAGATAAGGGGAATGGGTTCCATAATCGCGGGTGTAAGTGACGATGGCGTCGGCCAGATTGCCCGCCAGCTTGTTTTGCAACTGCACTACCCAATCCACGGCTCGGTTAAACGCTCCTTGCGGCAGTTTCAAATCGCAATGGTAGGTGAGGACGACCGGCTTGCCCAGCAAACGGCCGCGCAAAGCCACCCCCGGCGCGTCAAATTGGGGCAAATGCAGATGAATGACATCGGCGCTTTGGGCCAACTTCCAGGCCATCGGGCCAAAGCTGGGCATCAGCGCCCCTTTGCTGACGCGGGCGGCGACGGGCACGCGCACGATCTTCACGCCATCGCTCACGTCGTACAGCGGCAGGGAGCGGTCGTATCGGGAGGTGAGGACAGTGACATCGTGTCCCTGCCGAACCAGCGCCCGGCTCAACCGCTCGACGTAGATGGTCAGCCCGCTAATCCAGGGGCGATAATAGGTGAGAACTTCCAGAATTTTCATGGTTCCAAGACATCCGATTTCTGATCAATCATGATGCTGGCATACTCGACCGCGAGAAATCGGATGTCTGTATGCCAGTAGATTTATTGATTTTTTGTACACGTCTATGTTGCCAAACCCCCAGGCCAAAGGTTTCAAATGAGTTGCTAAGGAAGCGCATGTGTCGGGAATTCCAATTCCCGATACAAATCAGGTTTGGCGGCGGCCGATTTGCTTGGCGGCGGCGATGACCTGGCCCAATGTAGCCCCGGTTCTAGTCAGGCCAATGGCCCCCAGGACGACCATGGAGAGCAGATTGAGCGCATGGTAGATGACGGCGAAGCTGGCGGCGGCGCTTTTATCTTGTCCCAGAAAGACGAGGGCGGCCGTGACTCCGGCGTGGAAGACGCCAATCTGCCCCGGCGAGGAGGGGGCGGCGATGCTGAGGGCGGCGGCGGCGACCACGAATCCGGTCATGGCCCAGGTGGGCTGGATGTTGACGGCTTGCATGACGGTGCGGTAGGAAAAGAGGATGGGCAGCCAGATGATGATGCTGTAGCCGATGAGGACGACGCCATCCTTGAGCCGGGTGAGGCTGTTCAGGCCCGCCAGCAAATCATCGGCTCGTTTCAGCCAGCGATCTGTGTCCAGCGGCAGCCGGTTGAGGATGGCGGCGCTGATTTTGAGGGCGGACGGCCGTTGATTGGCGGCCGCGATCAAAATGAGAATGGCCGCAATCGCCGCTATGCCCGATCCCCTGGCCCCGGCCTGCATCCAGTCGGGTAAACGATCTGCTTCCGCCAGGGTGAAGGGCAGCATGGTGACGATGAACAGCATGTCCAACAGCCGCTCTACCACCATGGTGGAGATGCCCCGCGCCAGGGTGATGGGCGGCACATTGCCGATGAGGACGGCCCGCGCCAAATCCCCGGCGCGAAAGGGCAGCAGCATGGTGAGCATGTAGCCGATGTTTTGGATGTGAAAGGTTTGCCGCCAGGAGATGTCGTTGTTGAGCATGAATCGCCAGCGAAAGGCGCGCAGGATGACGAAGGCCAATATGCCCAGAAAGCTGACGCCGACGAGGGAGAGCCGGGCATTTCGCAGTGCGGCGGCGATTTCGGCCGGTTTGATGAAAAGGAATAGACCGGCCAGGGATAAGGCGGAAATGGCGATGCCCAGCCAAAGTTGGGTTGTTTTGCGTTCTGCTGCTTGCTCCATCGGCGGAATTATAATCAAGAATAAAGGATCGCACGAATGGGGCGTGAATGTGGTATGAAGTGAAGGTTGCGTGACGGCCGTCCTGCTCGTATTATAGTGTTATCAACCTTATTGGATTTCTATACTTTTGGGAGTGATGGTTCATGCGTGACCGGATCATTCATGTGCATAAATGGAGCCGCTCGCAGCCACCCACCGAAGCGGAGCTAGAAAAGCTCTTGCGGGATGAGGGGTTGGAACCTTATCGCTGGGAAAACGAACCGGGCCATGTTTATAATGTCCACAGTCACGATTATCATAAGGTGATTTATGTGGTCTCTGGTTCCATCACCTTTGGTTTTGCTGTTGAGGGTGAGCCAACCACGTTGTACGCTGGCGACCGGCTTGATCTGCCAGAAGATATTCCGCATAATGCGGCTGTTGGCCCGGATGGGGTGGTTTGTTTGGAAGCCCGCAAGCAATTCTAGCCCCGGCTCATTTGCTTTCATTTCAAAGCGCAGATTGGGATGCCCCCACTGCGCTTTTTCGTTTTCTGCGAATCATAACGGAGGTGACAAATGGAATATGTGAATTTAGGCCAATCGGGATTGAAAGTATCGCGCATCTGCCTGGGCATGATGACGTATGGCGCCCCGGAATGGCGGGATTGGGTGTTGCCAGAGGCGGAAAGTCGGCCGTTCATCAAGCGGGCGTTGGAACTGGGGATCAATTTTTTTGATACGGCCGATATGTACTCATTGGGAGTCAGTGAAGAAGTGACGGGGCGGGCGCTGCGTGATTTTGCCGCAACGCGGGCAGAAGTCGTGGTGGCGACCAAAGTTTACTTTCCCCTAAAAAAGGGGCCAAATGGAGGCGGTTTGTCCCGCAAGCATATCATGGAATCCATTGATAACTCTCTGCGCCGGTTAGGGATGGATTACGTTGATTTGTATCAGATTCACCGCTGGGATTCTGAAACCCCGATTGAAGAAACAATGGCAGCTTTGCATGATGTGGTGAAGACGGGCAAAGCTTTATACATTGGGGCGTCCAGCATGTTTGCCTGGCAGTTTGCTAAAGCGCAATCCACGGCCGATTTGCATGGTTGGACGCGGTTTGTATCCATGCAGAACCATATGAATGCTGTTTATCGGGAAGAAGAACGGGAAATGCTGCCCTTGTGTATTGATCAAGGCGTGGGGGTGATTCCGTGGAGTCCGTTGGCGCGGGGCTTTTTAGCGGGCAACCGTAAACGTGATGAACATTGTCCAACGATGCGGGCCAAGAGTGATGATTTTGCCCACAGCATGTATTATGCCGACGCGGATTTTGATGTGGTCGAGCAGGTGGCCGCGATTGCTCAGGCCAGAGGGGTGTCGCCGGCGCAAATTGCGTTGGCGTGGCTTTTGCACAAGCCAGGCGTCACGTCACCGATTATCGGGGCCAGTAAGATGCGCCATTTGGAAGAAGCGGTGGCGGCGGTGGGTATTCAGTTGTCTGAAGAAGAAATCGGACAAATTGAAGAACCGTATGTTCCTCATAGGATTATGGGGCATAGTTAGGCAGGAAGTCGGCCGTTCTCCCATCATAGACAAAAAATTCCCCACCCGTTTACGGCATTTGTCTATGGCCGTATCCTCTTCCCCTCAAGATGCAATTCAAGATTGATTCGGGTAAGATATTAAACCTCCCGGAGGTTCGGAAACCTCCGGGAGGTTGGAGGCAACTACACCATGCCCAGACGAAAAAACAAATTTACCACAGGTCACACTTACCACATCTACAACCGGGGCGCGAACCGGGAGCGTATCTTCTTCAGCAAGGACAATTATCTCTACTTCCTCAAGCTGTTGAAAAAATACAGCCGCAAATACCAAATCGCCATCATCGCCTACTGCCTGATGCCCAACCATTACCATTTCCTCCTGCGGCAAGATGGGGAAACGGCCGTATCCCGATTCATCGGCGTTCTGTTTAACGCTTATGCCCAGGCCCTGAACCGGCAAACAGGCCGTAGCGGCGCACTGTTTGAAGGACGCTTCAAAGATGTCCACGTAGACAACGACGCCTACCTGCTGCACCTGTGCCGCTACATTCACGGCAATCCGGTTAAAGCGGGATTGGTTCTAGCCCCCGAAGAATGGCCTTATTCCAATTATCTGGAATGGATTGGCGAACGGCCGGGCAAGCTGGTCGATCATGATTTCGTAGACGGCTTTTTCCCCAACCGGCAAGATTACAGAGAATTTCTGCTTGATTACCTGCGTGGTCTTGATGACCTGCCGCCTGACATTAAGCAGTATTTGTTTGAGTGAGCGCAACCTCCCGGAGGTTCCGAACCTCCAGGAGGTTGGGTTGCCGGACAACGTTCAGGAACGTATCAGACTCAAACCCAAGCGGGGACACAAAGAAGCGGAACTGGACGTGACCGGGGCTGATGGTTCCTCCTTTCGCCTGATATTACGGCAGAGTACATTGAACCCGTTGGATTTTTCGGTCATCCTGGCTTACCAGTTTCCCCAGACCAACGTTTTCTTGCGCTTACGGCGGTATAATGGAAAGAGTCACGAGCATACGAACAAGCTGGAAGGCGACCGCTTTTACAACTTTCACATTCACAAAGCCACCCGGCGTTACCAGGAGTCTGGTTTGCGCGAGGATGCTTTCGCCGAACCAACTGAACGGTACGCCGATTTTGACGGCGCGTTGCAATGCCTGTGGCAGGACGGCTCTTTTGTCCTCCCAGAGGGCTTCCAGACGAAACTGGCTCTTAATTGGGACGGTGAAACATGACGACAAAAACAATTGAACGAGATTTCCGGGAGAAAGTAAGCGCCCAGGTGAACCTGTTGGCCGAAGGACGGACGCGCTATCGCGTCTTGACCCCTTTTCATTTTGAAGATGGCGATCACCTGGCTATTGTGCTGAAGCAAGAAGCAGGACAATGGGTGCTAACCGACGAGGGGCACACCTACATGCACCTGACCTACGACCTGGACGAGAACAGCCTGCACCGGTGCACGCGGCAGCAGATTATCAGCAACGTTTTGAGCGCCTTTACCGTGGAAGACCGGGAAGGGGAACTGCGCGTGCCCATCACCGGCGAAGAGTACGGGGACGCCCTGTACGACTTCATTCAGGCGTTGTTGAAGATCAGCGACGTCACTTACCTGTCGCGGGAGCGGGTGAAGTCTACTTTCATGGAAGACTTTCGATCTTTCATGGAGGAGCAGGTACCGGCGGAGCGGCGGCAGTTCAACTGGCGTCACCCGCAGTTTGACCCGGAAGGCAGTTACCCGGTGGATTGCTGCGTCAACGGCATGGCTGAACCGCTGTTTGTGTTTGCCCTGTCCAACGACAATAAAACGCGCGACGCCACTATTACGCTGCTACAATTTGAGCGCTGGGGGCAAGCCTTCCGCTCTATGAGCATCTTTGAGAACCAGGAGGAGATTAATCGCAAGGTGCTGGCCCGGTTTAGCGATGCCGGCGATAAGCAGTATTCCAGCCTGGCAGGCAATCGGGCGCGGATCGCTCGTTATTTGCAGGGGATATTGTAGGACGCATTGGTAATTCGCCAGCGATTGTGTCCCCCAACCTCCCGGAGGTTCCGAACCTCCGGGAGGTTTTTTTGGGGGGGGGGCTACTGTTCGGCCGAAATGGAGAGATACACCTTGCTGATCGAATCGGGATCGGCGGTGAACAGTCGGCCGCCGGTGACATTGGCGATCCGGTTCAGCACATTCTGGTCGGCCCCTTCGCCAAAGGCAATGGGGAAGATTTTGATGCCGTCCGCTTCAGCGTTGGCCGGCAGGCAGGTGGCAAACATCTGGTTTTCTGTGGGGCGGCCCACCGTGTCTTCGCCATCAGATAGCAGGACGATGCCGTACAGTCGAGATTTCCCATTTTCCCGATCTTCCAACTGTATCACTGCCAGCGCTTTGGCGGCGTCACAGACGGATTGGTAGAGGGCGGTATTGCCGTCGGCCAGCAAACCGCTGACGCGCTGGCTCAACGTTTCTACCACATCCCCCACCCGCGCCGGTTCCTGCAAAGTGGCTGCCAAATCGCTGAAAATCATCAGCCCCACTTCATCGTCCGGGTCAAGCCGCTGCAAAAATTCGACGGTGGCGTCACGAGCGGTTTTGATGCGATCCCCATCCATGCTGCCCGATACGTCCAGGGCGACCAGGATAGTGGCTTTGCGTTTGGTAATTTGGAACAGATCAATCACGGCCGCGCTGATTTCGCTGCTGGGGCTGGGCAGGGGGGTGATGGTGGCCGGACTGACGCGGGGGTCGGTGCCGTTGTCCAGGTCAAGCGGGGCGTGCAGGGGGATGGTGTCGTCCAACGGCCGTAAATAATTGTCAATCGCCATCTCTTGCCGCTTCTGATCCAGCAAATAATCCCGGAAAATGGCGGCCGCTTCCGCTTCTTCGTCCGTCACCCAATCCACGTTGTCCAAAATGCAGTAGGGGTGGTCGGCCCAAATGGTGCCGCCGGCAGGAAAAATGAACGCCAGGGGAAAGGCAAGTTCGTCGCCGCGCTCGATATTCATCTTCACCGTGTCCGCTTCGGGAACGGCGGCGGCGTGCAGATAACCCGGCCCTTCCCGCGCCATCAAATTGAGCAGCGCCGGGGCTTGACGGCCGTACTTGCTGGTATTTTGCTCCAACGCCCGCATCGCCTCTTCCACTTCCGGCGCGTAAATGTCGGCGGCGGTCAGCGCCGCGTCGCTGCCGGCAATGCCGTAGACAAAGCCGGTCATGGAGAGCAGGCCGGAGTTGGCGTAAGCGGGATGGGTGTGGCCGAAACGGAATTGGCCCCATTCGGGACGGCCGTAACTGGCCCACCCTTGCGGATCGGCCGCCAATGCCACGATGGTATCCCAGCCAATCGGCGCGTCCGGCCAGCCCAGCGCTTCCGCCATCGGCCGCCACATGGCGAAACCGAGCGGGGCGTAGATGGTGGGTTGGCACGCCTGGCTGGCGATGGGTTGGTTGGTTTGCTGTCTCCAGGCGCCGTTGGCCTGCGCCACCCAGGATTGGTCGCCGGGACTCCAGGCGGTGGGTTGGAGGGAGCCTTCCAGGATGGCGTTCATCGAGCCGCCGGAGGTGACATGGCTGACTTCGACGAAAATGAGGTCGCCGCCGGCCGTTTTTTGACCGGCGGCGTTGAAATCGGCTGCGACTTGATCCAGCCAATTGCGCTTGGTGTTGGATGAGGCCACCGAAATCAGGATAGCGCCTTCGGGCACAGGCGTAGCCGCGTCGCCGTCCCCGCCGACGGTAATGCCGCCATCGGCGACGAAATTGAAGGCCAATGCCCCGGCGATGAGACACAGGGTGAGGCCGATGATGGCGATGAAAACGATGCGTGTTCTTGACATAATTCCCTCCAACGATGGTTTAAATCCGCTGTATGTTCCGGCTGATGACCCGATCAATCGTGCGCGGAAACAGGCGGTTGAGGTGGGTGAAGAGCCAGTCGTAATAGGTGACGTACACTTCGGTACGGCCGTGTCGAATCGCCCCCACAATTTTTCGCGCCACCCGCTCCGGGGGAATGCCGCGCAGGCCAAATCGGTTACCCCCTTTTTGTCCTAGCCGCGCCTGGGCGAATTCGGTGGCGGTCAGGCCGGGATAAACCAGGGTGACGTGGATGTTGTCCTGGCGCAATTCTATGCGTAAGCTGCGGCTGAGGAAGTTGACGGCCGTCTTGCTGGCGCAGTAGACGCCGTTGTGGGGCAGCGGCCGTTGGCTGATGATGGAGGAGATGTTGATGATGTGGCCGCGACCTTGCTGTTTCATTTGGGCAACGGCCGTTTGCGTCAGCGCCATCAACCCCAGCACATTGGTGTCGAAAATGGCGCGCATATCGGCCATAGGCGTCTCAGCCAGCGAGCTGTGGTGGCCCAAACCGGCGTTATTCACCAGCGCATCCAACCGGCCAAACCGGGCCACCGTTTCGCGCATGAGGGTTTGGGCAAACGCTTTTGATCGGATGTCGCCGGGCAAAGCCAGCCGTTCGCCGGGAAAATCAGCCAATTCCGCTGCCAATGCTTGCAAGCGATCAGCGCGGCGGCCGGTGATGACCACGTTAGCTCCCGATTGTGCCAGCGCCACGGCCGTGGCCCGCCCAATCCCTGCCGATGCCCCTGTCACAACTGCCACACAATCACGAATGTCCACCTTCTGTCTACTGCTCCCCTGCCACCAGCTTACCCGCTGCCGCCCAGGCCCGCTTGGCGTCTTCATACCCCATTTCATACAGTCGCTCATGCCCTTCCCGCGTGTAGCTGATGATTTGTTCCACCGGAATCGAACGGCGGGGCGCCACAATGATCGGTTCCGGCAGTTGATGGTATTTGTCCTGCAACACATCCGGCACGCCATCCCCATCTTCATCGGCAAAATCGAGCGATTCGCCGCGAAGCTGCTGCTGGAGCAGCGCATTCGCCGCCCGCAGCCGGGCATTCTCAATTTGCAACCGCACCAATTCGTTGACGCGGCGGAACATTTTCAGGTCGGATTGGAAGGAAGCCAACAAAGCCCATTCTAACGCGGCGCTAGCGGCCGTCAAAAGGTTGCCGGGAACCCGCTTTACCGATTCTAAAAGGCCGCCATTCTCCGGGTCCGCTTCTTCTTGTTCGTTATCTTCCCAGGGCGTCATGATGACCACCACAATCTCCTCTGCGCCGGCGTCAATGGCCGGCCCCAGCGGCGTGTTGGCCACGGTGGCGCCATCCCAATAGAGGCTCTCGTTCAGTTGGGTGGCCGGATACACGATGGGGATGGAACAACTGGCGATGATGTGATCCAATCCCAGCGGCTCTTGTTGCAGTTGGCTGGGAAACACATTGTCACTGTTGCCGAATACATGCAAATGGCCGCTGGTCACTTCGGTGGCGGTGATGCGCAAATGAACGGCCGCCTCCGCCGAATTGATCCGCTCAAAATTGACCCAGCCATCCCGTTGTAACGTCTGGCGCAGGGGGGCGGTGTCCAGCAAAAAGTTGTCGGAGAGGGGGTTGAGGTTGGCTTTTTGCACATCCCGCGTGCGCAGCCGTCGCCACAGCGCCCAGAGGGAATGGGCGCTGTGGCCAGAAGCAATGGCGGCCCCATTCACGGCGCCAATAGAGGTGCCGACGACGACGTTGGGAAACCATTCATGCTCTTCTAAAAACCGGAGCACGCCCACATGATAAGCGCCGCGTCCGCCGCCGCCTGATAACACCAGGGCGCGTTTGCGGTCATCTGTCAGCATTATTTGCCTCCCTTTGAGATTGTGGCTCTTTCGGAATTCCTGGGGTTGACAAATACATGGCGGTTAAAACCGCGTCTACGGTTGCACAGTCGGCCTCCGCCGGCTGGATTTTAACCGATGAAGGTCGGTTTTGCAGATGTTGCCGCGAATTTATTCGGAAATGTAAAAACCCCATGAAATCCCAGAGAACCGAGATTGTTTCGGATACGTTGTGTTAACTTTGGAGACTGGAGACTGGGGATCTCTAATCTCCACTCTCCGACTCATCAGCCGATCAACCAGGCTGGTCTTTCTTCAGGTTCTTTGAGATCGGTCAATTGGTGTTCCAGCCCAGGGGGGCGCACCGGCAAAACGATGTGGAACTGGCTGCCGGGCAGCCGCTCTTCATCTTCTCCCTCAGATTCTATCCAGATACGGCCGCCATGCGCCTCGATCACGCCTTTGGCAATAGGCAATCCCAATCCTGGCCCCGCCCCTTTGAATTTAGTTGATCCGGTCGAGTGTAATTGCGGGTCGCCAATGCGGAAAAATTTCTCAAAAATCAACTCGTGATATTGCGCATCAATGCCAATGCCGGTATCGGCAATGACGACTTCGATAAATTCATCGCTGCCATCAATCACAGGCATCAAGCTGGCGTCAATGGTGATGCTGCCATGATCAGGGGTGTATTTGATGGCGTTGCCGATGATGTTGCTGAAGGCTTGCACCAGCCGTTTGAAATCGGCATAGAAAGGGGGGATGCTGGCGATATCGCCCCGCGTCAAGGTGATGCGCCGTTCTAGCATAGCATGGTTTAACGGTTCCGTAGCCATGCGGATGATAGTCTCCAATGTTGTTTGTACAAATTTAAGCTGTATCCCGGCGGCGTCTAGTTGGCTGGCGTCCAACATGGCGGTGATGAGTCCCTCCAACCGCATAGTGGCCCGATTGATGTGTCCCACAATTTCGCGTGTTTGTTTTTGATCGAGGACATTGTCTTCATTGAATACGTCGAGAATGTCGGCATACCCTTTCACTTGCGTAAGCGGGGTACGCAGTTCATGAGAAGCGATGGTGATGAAGTCGGATTTGATCCGATCCATGATTTCTAACCGCTCGTTTTGCTGCACCAGGTCTACGTTGAGATGGCGGATTTTGTCGTTTTGGGAATTGAGTTCGCTGTACAACCGGGCATTTTGCAAGGCGATGACGGTTTGATCGGCTAGAATTTGCAGGAGTTCCAGTTCGCGGGGCTGGTAGGGAACCCCGGTTTGTTTGGGGCCGATGGCGATGATGCCGTCAAGTTCATCTCCGGTGGTGACGGGGACGTAGACGTCCATGCCCAGTTCGTTGAGCCATTGCTGGGTTTCGGCGGGGATACGGCCGTATTCCGGGTTGAAGTCAATGTAATACTTGGAAAGTGGTTGGTGGTTTTGGGTAAGCGCTTTGATAAACAGGCTGGAAGCGGGCAGGGTGCAGGAACGGCCGTGTGTATGCCCCATCACCGGAATTGGATCGACGGCAAATCCAGCCTCAACCTGGCTGACCATCATCAAAGCGCTTTTGTTGGCCTTGAGTAAATCGCGGATGGTGGAGATGATGACCAAAGCCAATTGTTGTACATCCAGCGTCTTGTAAGCCGCCTGGCTGTAATTCCGCACCACCTGGCCCGTATTGATGCCCTCATCCAGGAAAAACCGATACAACAGCTTGGATACCAACTGGCGAAAAGGTTGGTAGAGCATGAAACTGACTGTAGCCGCAACAATGGTGATAAAAATTCGGGCGCTTACCGACCGAGAGTTGGTCACGCTTTCTGCCAACAAGATAATTCCCGTCAGCGGGATGCTGGTGACCAGGGTGATGGTGATAAATGTCAGCACCCGTTGGGAGCGGGTACGCACATCGAAAATGCGGTAAGAGATGATGCCATAGACCAGAGCGATAAATCCGAAAAGGCGGATGATTTGCCCGGCGATGGTCAAGCCGCTCCATTGGAAGAAGGTGAGCGCTTCGCCAATAACCACCACTGCCAGGGCTAAAAACCAGAAGAGCAGCCGGTTGGCATGCCAGGGAAAGGTGGTTCGCCAAAAGGCGCGCCAGATGCCAATGAGGAGGATGGCGTTCAGGCCAACCCAAAAAATATGAGAAATCAGGCTGGGGATGGTGATCGAGCGGCCGCTGATTTGCAATCGCTGATTGGATAAAAAGAATTCAAGCAGAAGGGCTGTCAGTAATGCGGTGATTGAAGCCAGGAGCCATTGCCGCTGCCGCCGCCAATCGGCAAACACGGCCGTCGCCATGCCCACCATGCTGACGCTCAAAATCAAAAAATGGATGGAAAAGCGAGCGGCCGTTTCCGTGGGCACAAAAAGCAGCATAAACTCCCACAAAACCGAAATAACCAATCCCGCCAACAGCCAACTCATTTGCCGCTCTTGCTGTCCCCGGCGCGTGAATGGATAGATAAGAAGCAAGGTATACCCGCCAGCAATGATTAAAGAGAGGAGCGAGCTGAATTGGTTAGCGTTCATAGCTTTATTGTAACGATGGGCATGGGCTGTGGCAACGCTTAAACACAAAAGGCATAGCCAACGCTATGCCCAATGGATACGGACAGGGTGGGATTCGAACCCACGGTACGGAAATCCGCACACAGCATTTCCAGTGCTGCACCTTCAGCCACTCGGTCACCTGTCCCAAAAATGTTGGGGGTTGTTAACTTCCATCTTGAATGTCCGAGAATTATACAATCACTTACTGGTTTGCCAAAATGAGCGCCAAAAAATCTCACTTGACATCGAACACCTGTTCGCGTATAATTTTCAGAACAAATGAGCGGTTTGGATTATAGGAATAGGCTCTAATCTTGTCAAGGAGTTGGCACATGAGAAAGAAACCAATGTCTGAACGACAACAAAATATCCTCAAATATATTTCGCAATATGTTGAGGAAACCAGTCGCCCCCCCACAATTCGGGAAATTGGAGGCGCCGTCAACATTAGTTCCACTTCCGTCGTCAATTACAATTTAACCAAATTAAAAGAGCTGGGGATGTTGGAAAGAGACGCTGAAGTGTCTCGCGGTCTTCGTCTGACAACTAACGCCCTGAAATTCCTGGGTAAAGTGATGGAAAAAGCCGGGGGAATTGGGGAGGCGTTGGGTCTGGTGCGTGTGCCGCTTTTGGGCGACATTGTGGCTGGCGAACCCATTGAGGTGGGCAATGGCGATTTTTCTGTGTATGACGAGGAAGATGCTGTTGAATTAAGCGCCAGCATGATTCCCGGCAAGACGGAAGATTTGTTTGCCTTGCGCGTCAGCGGGGAATCCATGATTGACGCTATGGTAAATGATGGCGATATTGTCATCATGCGTCATCAAACGACGGCCGATAATGGCGATATGGTGGCTGTTTGGCTGACGCCCAGCGATACCACTACCCTCAAGTATTTTTATCATGAAGGGGACAAGGTGCGTTTGCAACCGGCCAACCCCACCATGGCCCCGATTTTTGTGAATCCTGAAAGCGTTCAGATTCAGGGCCGGGTGATGATGGTGATGCGGCAAACGGCTTGAGCCTGAGTATTGTGATGCAAGAAAGACGGCCGTTGGGCCGTCTTTTTTTACTCTAAAATTAGAACTAATGGTCTAAGATGTCTGATCCAAATCCCCTTTTTGACCAGGATGAACGATTACGCCACCGGATTGAAATCCAATCCCGGCAAATTGAGCGCGTATTTAGTCGCTATCAATTGGCGGCGCAGGTGTCTGGGGGACGAGTACGGCCGCGCCAGACCCAATTTGACCTGAAGACGACCTTAGCGGCCGGTTGGGACAGAGTGCGCCAACTGCAAGAGGATTTGAAGCTGGCTTTGCGGGTGGATAACCTGGATATGGATGTGGCGAACGGCCGTGTCCGCATTCAAGTGGCGCAGGAAGAAGCGGCGGTGCGTTTGTTGGATGTGATGGGGATGCTGGCCGAAATGCCGCCGATGACGGCGGTGTTGGGATTGAGTGAGAGCGACCAACCCGTTGTACTCCAATTTGATTCGGCGTCTGCGCCCCATTTGCTCATTGCCGGGGAGCCGGGCGCAGGCAAAACGGCGTTGATGCGCACGATTGCCATCTCGCTGGCGCTGAACAACCGGCAGTCCCAATTTCAGTTGATGGTGTTGGACCCGGAAACTGAAGCCAGCCAGCGGAATTACATGGCGTTAGAGCCGTTGGTGTACCTGCCGCATATGTTGACGGCCGTCAGTTATCGCCGCGAGGAAATTGTGGAATCTCTGGCTTTTTTGGCGGCCGAAATGCACTACCGGCAGGAGCAGCAAAACCCACAGCCCCAAATCCTGGTTCTGATTGACCATGCGGCCGAGATGCTTGAATTAGGCGGCGAGCCGGTCAGCGTACCGCTGCAACAGTTGTTGCAGCGCGGGCCGGATGTGGGCATTCATCTGGTGTTGAGTACCTCACGGCCACAGGCTGCCAGTCTGGATGGTTTGATGAAAGCAAATTGTCCCATGCGGATTGTGGGCCGGTTGACGGATGAAACGGCCAGCCGGGCGGCGGCGGGTATGGGCGGCGTTCGCGCCGATTATTTGCTGGGGGAAGGTGACTTTGTGGCCGTAGGCCAGAGCCGCCAGACTTTTTTCCAGGCGGCGTTTATCGGTGATTTCGATCAGCATCATTGCCTGGAAATGTTGCATCGGCAGCGGGGCCAGGTGTTGGTGGCTCAACCAGCTGCGGCCCATGGGTACGGTCGTGCCCATGTGGTACCGGAATTAGATTCTCAACCCTTTGTTTTGGATGAGCATGTGGCAGCGCTGGGACAGGATGTGTCGCAGCCATTGGTTTTAGAAGGGGAGTTGCCGTAGTTTGAGGATGACGATGATGAGATGGAGGTGTATGAATCATGATGAAAGTGGGTATGTTGTGGCTGGATGCGGACAGGAAACGGCCGTTTGCGGAAAAAGTGAGACAGGCGGCAAGCTATTACCGGGAGAAGTACGGTCGTATGCCGGAATTGTGCCTGATCAACGCGCAAACAAGAGAGTGGCAGCCAGCTGTGGGTAAAATCGAAGTGCAGATGACAAAAACCGTTCTGCCCTCACATTTTTGGTTGGGGATGAAAAATCAGGAGTTGAACTGAACGCTTACTCCGCTTGCATGATCACCGACCGGCTGCCGCCGTCTGTGACAATCATTTCCGCAGAATAGGTACGGCCGTCTTCCCCCGTGATGACGGCCGTTTTTTGCATCTCGGCGCTTTCCGGTTGGGTGAGATAAGCTAACACTTCCTCGTTGGTGATTATAGCGCCGATATCCGTTCCAATCTGGTTCTCTTCCGTCAGGCCAAAAGCGCTCCTGCCGGCGGAGTTAATCAACACCAGCCGTTGATCCTCATCAATCACCACTACAGGGTCTTTCGTGTAATCAATCACTTTGCCTAAAACAAGCCGTTCGCCATCAATCTGACTGTAGATATTGGCATTGTTAATGGCAATGGTGGCATAACCGGCCAACGCTGACAGCGCGCGGGTGTCGTTGCTGTCAAATGAAGTTTCTTTCAGTCGATTGGTGACGCCCAACACGCCAATCGGCTTATTTTGCAACACCAGCGGCACATATATCAATGATTTTACTAAGAGAGCGGTGTGAGTTCGTTTCCACTGCGAATCGGTGCCAATAGCGATAGCTCGCTTGGTTTGCAGCACTTTACCGGCCAAACTATCAGTGACTCGCTTGCGCATGGATTGGGCTTTAGAGTCCAGATTCTTGGAGGCGCGCACAAATAGTTCGCCCTTTTCTTCATCCAACAGCATTAGGGAGCCTTCTTCGGCGCCAACGACGTACACGGCCGCTTCCACCACTCTATGCAAAACCTCTTCCAGATCGAGAGAAGAGGCCACCGATTTGCCCACGCCATACAACACGTTCAATTCCTGCGCCCGCCGCTGCAATTGGGAATTGCTCTCCATCAACTGTTGAACCAACTGATCCCGCTCCCGTTGCAGCCGGCTTTCACGCAGCGCTTTATCTACCGATTCACTGATTTCATCGGCGTCAAACGGTTTGATGACGTAATCTCGAATGCCCAGACGGAATGCGGCCACGGCCGTTTCTTCGGAGCCATGCGCTGTGGCCAAAATGGCGGGGATTTCGATGCCGCGTTCTTGCAGCTTTTCCAACACTTCCAGCCCCGTCAGCCGGGGCATTTGCTGATCGACGATCATCAAGTCCGGCTCTTTGGCGATAGCCATTTCTAAACCCATCAGGCCATTTGATGCGGTCAGTACCTCAAAACCTTTGGGTTTCAAAATGTATTCACTTAAAAATTCACGAATTTCTTGGGAGTCGTCAATTATAAGAACACGTTCATACATAGGAAGAAAATCCTTGACGCAGGGAATAATACGTAAGCCTTAGTTTACTACTCGCGCGGATACCTTGCAAGCCCCCGACGGCCGTAAACGCATCTGTCTCTTCCCTTTGCGTGTGTTGTGCCGGTTTGATTACCGAGATGGTATACTTGTCGAGGAGCGTGGCATGGGATAGCATGGCGTCGTAATCATGAAAAAACAACTCCTCGATATTCAATTTTGGCGTCGATCTCGGTGGATTGCCTTGTTGGTTGTGGCGCTCAGCGCCAGTATAGCCCTTTCAGCTTGCAATCAGTCTGACGATTCGGTGGTGATTGTCACCCAGGTGGTATTGGTTGAAGGGGATGAGCAAGTCATCACCCAGGTTGTTCGGCAAACAGTGCCGGTGACGATGACCCCCGTGGCTGCTGCCGAGTCAGAAAGTCAACCAGTCGTTTTAGATTTGAGCTTCAGTAGTACGCTGCCTAACATCGATCCTCAGCAGACGGCCGATGCCGACGGCATTGATCTCATCGAAAACCTGTTTGTGGGACTGACCAATTTCAACTTGCTGACGAACAAAGTGGAGCCGGAATTGGCGGCAGATTGGCAGGTAAGCGACGACGGCCGTACCTGGACATTCAATCTGCGTGATGACGTGTATTGGGTGCAGGTAGGAGAAGAATCCCCTGATGAAGATGGTTTTGCGCCATTGGAAACGGTGCGCCCTGTAGTGGCCGACGATGTACTGTTTGCTTTGCGCCGCGCCTGCCAGCAGGAAACGGCTTTGCCCGACGCATTTATCCTCTTTCTCATAACCGGGTGTGAGCGAATATATGACCTGCCTGACCCATCCGAGGCTGATTTGCGGGCATTTGGCGTGCAGGCGTTGGATGAACAGACGCTGCAAGTGACTTTGGTACGGCCGTCCAGTCAATTTCTCACCATCACCACCTTGCCCTTCTTTCACCCCGCGCCACCGGAACTGGTGCGTGAGTTTGGCGCAGCGTGGTTTATGGAGGAGGGGTTATGGGCCAGCGGCCCCTTTGTCCGCATTTCCAACCCGGATTCTACCACCCGCACCTTGTTGCAGCGCAATACCTATTGGCCCATATCCAACCGGGGCAATGTTGATTTTGTCAATATCCTCACCATCAATAACCGCGATAATGCCTTCCAACTTTGGCAGGCAAAAAATCTCGATATCAGCCCGTTGCCCGACGAGATGCGCAACGAAATTTTGGCGAACACGCCGCAAAAAGTTCAGTTAATCAGCGACCAAACGGTGAGGTATTTGGAATTTAATTTGGCAAGCGGCGTTTTCCGGGAGCCAGAAGTGCGCCGCGCCTTTAGCGCCGCCATTGACCGGGAACAGCTCGTTGAAGAGATTTACGGGGGACAGGCCATCCCCATGCGCCATCTCATTCCACCGGGAACTTTTGCCGCTTCGCCGATAGACGAAGTGGGCATGGGTTACGATCCCGATTATGCCCGAATTCAAATGGCGGAAAGTGGATTCCGCAGTTGCCGGCTCTTGCCTACCATCACATGGGTTGTCAGTACCAGCGATTTGTCATTGCAACAAGCGGAGTTGATTCGGGATATGTGGGTTGATGAGCTAGGCTGCACGCTCGATCAGATTCAAATCGAACAGGTGCAATTTGGCACGCTGCTGGCCAATACGCGGCAGGATGCGGGGTCGGTCAGACCGGATATGTGGGAGTTGGCCTGGGCGGCGTATTTCCCGGATGCGCATGATTGGGTAGGACAGTTGTTACACTGCACGGAGAGTGAAAACCGCTCGGCACGGCCGTGTTCCCAAGTGGATGATCTGTTGATTGAGGCGGTTACGACTTCTGATCCGGCCCAGCGGGTGGCGCTTTACCGGCAAATCGAAACGATGCTGTTCGCTCGTGATGGACTTTCGCCCATGATTCCGTTGTATGCCGATGCGGAGTACCAGTTGGTGCAAACCTGGCTCACTTTTCAGCCGGCCCGGTCTGGCGGGGAACAGTATGATACTTACCAGATAGATGCAACTTTGAAGCGATTGGAACAAAGCCGGTAGCGGACATCATGAAGGCATGGACGGCCGTCGCCGCTGATCTCAACATCCACCTTTCCGCCGGGCAAATCGCCCAATTTGAAACATATCTGGCCCTTTTGTTGGATTGGAACCGGCGGCTGAACTTGACGGCCGTGCGCGAGCCGGACGCCATTCGCCATCGTCATTTCCTCGATTCCCTGACTTGTGCGCTGGTCATTAGGCCGGTTAATGCTCCATTTTCCCTGGTTGACGTGGGCAGCGGCGCCGGTTTTCCCGGACTGCCGCTGAAAATTTTGTACCCTGAGATGCGGTTGACATTGGTGGAAAGCGTGGGCAAAAAGGCGCGGTTTTTAGAAACGGTGGCGGCGGAACTGGGGTTGGGCCAGACGGCCGTCATCGTGGAACGAGCTGAGGCGTTGGGGCAAAACGAGGCGTTTCGGGAGCGATTTGATTGGGCGGTGGCGCGGGCGGTGGCAGAACTGCGGGTGTTGGCTGAGTATTTGCTGCCGCTGTGCCGGATCGGGGGGCATATGCTGGCCCAGAAAGGACCGGCGGCGGCGGCAGAAGCGGCGCTGGCCGAATCGGCTGTCAAAACGTTAGGCGGCGCGGCTTCCAAACTTCACCCAGTGCATCTTCCGGGCCGCTCTAGCGTGCAATATCTGGTGGCAGTGGCAAAAATGGCCGTCACACCCGGCAACTATCCCCGACGACCAGGCATCCCCGGCAAACGGCCGTTGTAACCCGGTTCAATCCAGCGGCGGCCGTTCTATCTGGGTGACATACAAATTCTGCGGCGCAGCGATCCCCTTTAACGACACCCCTCCCATAATGGTGAATGTAATCGGCGTATTGAATCGTTTCAGTGTGCCATCCGCCTCAAACCCTTTGTGAATGGATTCAGAAACAATGATTTGGCCGTCGCCGGCCAATTCTACCAGCCGATGAGCGGTGTTCATCGCTTCGCCAACCATGCGGAAACTGAGTCGGGATTCGGCGCCTACGTTGCCCATGACGATGTTGCCCTGATCGATGCCAATGCCCAACCCCAGCCGAGTACCGGCTCGTTCATACCATCCCTGGCGTAACTGGTTGAACTGTTGCTGCATGGTGACGGCCGTGCGCAGCGCCAATTCCGTGGCATTGGGTTGGTCAAACGGCGCATTGAAGCCCACTAGAATTTCATCGGCCGTTAATTCAAACACCGTGCCATCGTGATCCAGCGCGATCTCCATCATTTGAGTGAAGAACTCGTTGAGCTGATTAATTGCCTCACCCGGTTCCACTTTGGAGATCATGCCGCCTGTCCAGTTGCGCAAATCGGCAAACATCACCACCGCCCATCGGCGCTCTCGTTTAGCCATCAAGCCCGGCTCATGGGACAGCACATGATCCACCAAACGCGGCCCCATGTAACGAGAAAAAGTCTCTTTGAGAATCTGTTTTTCACGCCGTTCCTGCTGCAATCGCAGTTGCTCCATTCGCTTGAACTCGGTCACATCCTGCATGACGGCCGCATACCCTACTTCCCGAATGGGAGAAAGGGTGACGTACAGCGTCTTGTTGTTGGGGATATTGACTTCTTGGGGCGGCATGTTTTCGCTGGCGCTGGCCAACATGCCGCCTAAAAAGGCTAATTGGGTCACATCCAGGATGGCGCGATCCACCACTTCTTCCGCTTTTATCTCAAACAGCCGTTCAGCAGCTTGATTGACCAGGGAGATGTTCCATTCCTCGTCGGTGGTGATGACGGCATCGCTTGATTGGGTCAAAATGGCGTTAAGTTTCTGCCGTTCCTCGTTAATTTCGTTGAACAGGTGAGCGTTTTCGATGGCGGTGGTGACGGCCGCGCCCACTGTTTCCAGCAAGGAGAGATGATCTTTGTTGAAGTAACCAATCCGGGGATGATTCAATATCAGCACGCCGACAACCCGATTCGGGCTGGAAAGGGGAATGCCCAAGGCTGATCCTTTTTCATCAGGGGCGTCGGGCAGCATGACCCAACGGCCGTCCTCCCGAATATCCTCGATAATGTCGCCCCGTTTGTTCTGCGCCAGCCAGCCGCCCAATCCTCGGCTCATCACCGCCCGGGTGACGCTATCGCTCACTTCCAGAGGTTGGCCTGCTCGAATGAGAAATTTGTGGTTGACCATGCCGTTTTCATCCAACAGCATGATGTTGCCTTTGGTTGCGCCCACCGCTGCCTGGGTTTGGGCGATGATGGTCGCCATCATGGATTCCAGATTGAGCTGGGTGCTGATGGCGCGGCTGATTTCGTAGAGTAGTTGCAGCCGATTACGCTCTTCCTCTAAGTTGACTCTGGCCCGCTTCAGGCGAATGAGTGTCCGTACCCGCACTAACAGCTCTTCGCGGACATGCGGCCGGGAAAGAAATTCATCTGCCCCAGCTTCAATGCCTTCAATACGATATTGCACATCCCGTAATGCAGTGACCATGATCACCGGGATAAGCTGGGTATCCGGGTCTTGTTTGAGCTGCTGGCACACCTCAAAGCCGTTGATATCGGGCATCATCACATCCAACAGGATGATGTCGGGATTGCGTTCCCGCGCCATATCCATGCCTTCTTGACCGCCGCCGGCTTGCAAAATTTCGTACCCTTCCATGCGAAGTTGGGAAGATAGCAGCAGTCTGTTTTCGGGCATGTCGTCCACAATGAGGACGCTTTGTTTCTGTTTGTCACTGTCTGCAAAAATGTTCACGGGCTGTTTCTCTATGTTGATGGCAGTCAGCGCCGGGTACTACCACTGACTGAGTAAAAAAATAATGAATTGTGAATAATGAATTGTGAATTGCGAAGTGAAATAAGGCGGTGTTCGTTCAAACTTACTTCATAATTCACCATTGACAATTCATTATTCATTATTATTCTGCCGCCGTCAGAATGCGGCCTGACACTACTTCCAAATTGGTGGCGTGGCGCAAAAAATCATTGGGGAACATGGCCGGATCGGTGGCGGTGACGATGGCCTGCGTGGATTTTTGAATATAGTTTAGCAGAAGCGCCCGCCGTTGTTCGTCGAGTTCGGCTGCAACTTCGTCTAACAGCAAGATGGGGGTTTCGCCGGTTTGGGCGGCCATCCAGTTGATTTCGGCCATTTTGAGGGCTAATAAGGCGCTGCGCTGCTGGCCGCGGGAACCGTAACTGCTCAGCGCCCGGCCGTTTATCTCAAACTGCCAATCATCCCGATGGGGGCCAACGGTGGTGACGCCGCGCGCAATATCGGTGGTGCGATTTTGCTTGAGGGCATTGGCGAATTGCTCTTGAATGGAAGCGGAATTGACACGGCCGTTTTGTGGGTCGCTATTGCCGTTGAGTCGGGGCTGGTAGCTGAGCCGGATCGATTCAGCGCCGCCGGTTAACTCTTCGTAATGGATTCGTTTTGCTTCTCGTTCCATGTCAGCCAGAAATTGTGTCCGTCGGGAAAAGATGTGGCTGCCCAGTTCAACCGCCTGATCATCATAGATGGGCAGTATGTCCGGGCTGCCAACCCCTTCTCCAATTTGGCGCAGCAAGGCGTTGCGCTGCTCAATCGTTTTATTGTACTGGGACAAATTACGACAGTAAATAGGATCAATTTGGCATAGCGTGATGTTCATGTAGCGGCGACGGCCGTTGGGCGGACCGGTGATCAGCTGCATATCTTCAGGTAAAAACAGCACCACTCGCAAATTGCCCAGCAAATCCATCAACCGCACTTTGCGCCGGTTGACCAGCGCTTCCCGGCGAAAACTGCGCTGACCGTTGCCCATTCCTCGGCTTTTTTCCAGGATCAAGCGTATTTCGATATGACGAGACTCGGTTTTAGTGGCTACCTGGGCCACCAATCGGCCCACCACGATAGGGTCATCCGTTTGGGCCGCATCCCAATTGATCATTTGTTGGTCTTTATCCGCCTGGGGAGATCGGGAGGTTGCCAGATAATAAATGGCTTCGAGAAGGTTCGTCTTGCCCTGAGCATTCCGCCCGTGCAACAGGGTTGTGCCCAGGGGAATGTCCAACTCCAAACGGCCGTAATTCCGAAAATTTGTCAGCGATAAATGCGTTAAGTGCATGACCAGTACGATTCCACCTTGAACATGAATTTTAACATAAGCTGAAAAGCCTGTCATTGCTCGGTTCTGGCGAATGAATTCGCGGCCACAACTGCGAAACCGGCCTGCGCCGGTTAGCGATCAGTCGGCGAAGGCCGACTTGGCAAACGTAGCCGCAGATTTATCTGCCGGTTTGTGAGCCATGTTGCGACCGCCATGCCGACATGTTATCCTATGCACCTGACTCATAAAAGCTTCAGTTAAGGAGTGGATGATGGCTGAAAATGACAGCCCGGAGCGTTCTCCGTTACGTTTAATCCTGTTATTCCTCATCGTTGTGTTTTTGCCGTTGGCTGTGGGCGTGTATGCCGCGCCGCGGCTGGTTCCCAAACCCCAGATCGGCATTGCCCGTTTGAATTATGAAATTGATGGATTTACCACCGAATTGTTGACGGCGCAGCTTGATTATGCCCGGCAAAACCCGGAGGTGAAAGGCATTCTGCTGCTCATCAACAGTCCTGGCGGATCGGCGGCGTATAGCGAAGAGTTGTACCTCAATGTCTTAGCCTTGCGTGAACAGATGCCGGTGGTCGCTTCCATCGATTTATTGGCGGCCAGCGGCGCTTACTATACCGCCGCCGCCGCCGATGAAATCTACGCTAAAATGACGTCGGCCGTGGGCAGCATTGGCGTCATCGCCTCATTGCCGGGGGCCGTTTTCATCGAGGAAGAAGTGCTAACCACCGGGCCGTACAAAGCGTTCGGCGGCACGCGGGACGCCTCGGTGCGCCAGATTGAGCGAGCCAAGTTCGCTTTTTTGCAAGCGATACAAAACGGCCGCGGCCAACGGCTGGAAGTGTCGCTCGATTATCTGTCGCGGGCTGAAATTTTCACCGGCGTTCAGGCGTTGGAGTTCGGTATGATTGACGGCTTGATTTCCAACGATGAAGCCATCAAACGCGCGGCCGAACTGGCCGGCGTTTCCGATTATGATGTGGTGGAGCTTTTCCCGCTGACCTTTGATGACGGCGATGGCGCTCTGGGCAGCTACCAGCCGCCCGTCATTGACATGGAACGGTTATGGGCGCCGCCTTCTAATTTGGCACCCGGTCTCTATTATCGTTACCTTGAATTGCCGGCGAACCGGTAGGAGGGAGTGACCCATGCGAAAAACCATCATTCTGATTGTTGTCTTCATCGTGTTGCTGGCGGCTCCCACTGGGCTGCGATATTTGCAATTTTATCAATTGGGCGGGGTCGAACGGGAACTGCCGCAGCCATATGATCCGGCCGCGATTGCGGAAGTGCCCACGCCGCCGGCTTCCGAATTTACAGATGAACCGGATGTGGGTGAGGGGCTGGTGTTGCTGGATCAGGGGCACGCCAACGCTTTTACCCTGGATGAGATCAGTTATCTGGACGGCCGTCTGGCAGCGCGGGGATATGAACTGCTCTCCTTCACCGGCGGCGATCTGGCGGCCGCCTTGCGTCCGGTGACAGCTTTCATCGTCATCACCCCTTTGGCGCAATACGGAGTCGCCGAAATTCAAGCGGCGGCCGATTTTGTGAAGCGGGGCGGCCGTTTGCTCATGGTCGGCGACCCCACCCGGTTTGAAGTGATTTTCGATGAGGAAGATGTGTTCAACTTTTCCTTTGAAATCGCTTCCGACAAAATCCCGTTGAACTCGTTGGCTAATGAGTTTGACATCATTTTCAATGGGGATTACCTCTACAACGTCACCGAAAATGAAGGTAATTTCCGCAATATCATCTTGCGTGAAGATCAATTTGCCGAGGGGTATGAGGCGTTAACGCTGAATGTACGTAAACTGGCTTTTTACGGCTCTCATTCATTGCAAGTGGGGCCGGAAGGCACAGCTTTGTTCACGGCTGACGACAATACTTGGTCTACCGCCACTGACAGACCGGGCGGGTTGGTGTTGGCGGCAGCCGGTCGTGACGGCCGTGTCCTGGCCCTGGGCGACATCCATTTCCTAACCGAACCCTACTACACCGTCTACGACAACAGCCGTTTCATCGCTTACCTGGCCGATTTCCTGACCGAGCCGGAAGATCGCAGCTTTGTGTTGGCTGATTTCCCCTTTTTATTCAAGCGGGACGTTAACCTGATTTACGCCGGCGATCCTGAATTAGGACCGGATGCGTTTGATGAAATCATCGCTCTGCAAACCGCTTTCCGCCAGGTGGGCCAGAATTTGTCATTGGCGGATGAACCACAAGATGATCATGATGCGTTGTATGTGGGACTCTACAACCAGGCGGATGAAATCGTCGCTATCCTGGAGACCCAGGGCATCAGCCTCACCATCAAGCCGCCAGTTCCCACCGAAGAAGAGTTGCAGGACAATGACAATGACAATGGCGACGAGGATGAGGAAGACCCTCTGCGTTTAATTGAATCGGCCATGGGCAACGTGCAGATGTCGGGAACGGCGTTGATTTTGCTGGATGACACCCCTTTGCGGCGGACGGTGGTGCTGTTGGCCGCCAGCAAGGAAGGGCTGGAAAGCGCCATTGAGCGGATGATGTCCCTGGTTGCGGTGGATGCTGACTCTGTCTTGGGCGATTGCCTGATTCGAGACGAGATGGCGCTGTGTCCCACCGGCGTCGCCGATGAAGCCGTTGAAGCGGAATTAAAAACGGGCGGCGCGCCGGAGGCGAATGGCAACGGCGGGGCCGACAATGGTGATTCCGATGCCAATGGGGATGCCGACAATGGGGATACCGATACCGATAACGACAATGGCGGCGATGATGAGATTGACGGCGTACTGCAAGGCTCTATCAACCTGGGCGATACGGTTTCGGGCAATTTGGCCGAGAGCGAGGCCCACCTGTGGCTGTTTGCTGGCGGGCCGGCCGTCGTTGATATTTTTGTGGACGGCGATGAAAATATAGATTTGGTGGTTGAACTGTATGGCCCGGACAATACGTTAATAACCTCGGCCGACAACACCTTCACCGGCGAGGAAGAGCAGTTGTTGGCGGCGGATATTCCTGACGACGGGGAGTACACCATCCGCGTACGTGATTTCTTTGGCAATGAGGGCGGTTATACGTTGACGGTCATCGTTTCGGAAGGGGTGGGCGCGGTGGATGGGGACACGGCCGTCGTCCTCTCGCGCCTGTTCTGGAGTCATGGCTGGTAACATCCTGGTGGTGGATGATGACATTGCTCTGGCGCAAACGGTGGCAGAGATTTTGCGCCGGGCCGGGCATACGGCCGTGCTGGCCCACACTGCCGAAGATGGGGTGCGGATCGCCTTGAATGACCGTCCCGACCTGGCGCTTTTGGATGTGATGGTTCCTAACATGGGCGGCTGGGAAGCGTGCCGCCGCATCCGCGAGCATTCCGATATGCCCATCATTTTCCTGACGGCGATGGGACAGGTGAATGATGTGGTGCGCGGCCTGCAAATCGGGGCCGATGATTACATCGTCAAACCATTTAACCAGTCGGAACTGCTGGCGCGGGTGATGGCTCACCTGCGCCGCACCCAATCATCCTCGCCGCCGCAGGACAAGCTCTATTTCGGTAATGGCGCTTTGGTAATTGATTTGACGGCGCATACGGTTGAGGTTGACGGCCGTACCGTCGAGTTAACCCCCCGCGAATTTCAATTGCTGACGGTGTTGGTACACCACGCCGGCCGCGTGATCCCTACTGCCGAATTAGTGAAACGAGCCTGGGGGTTGAAAGACAGAGACGCAATTGATAACATTAAGCCCTATATTCACTACTTGCGAAAAAAGTTGGAGGCAGATCCAGCTTCTCCGTATTGGATTTTAACGGTTCGAGGCGTCGGCTACCGCTTCACCCCGAACTGAAATTCAACACTTTGCTCACTTGTCACTTTAGTCACTTTTCACTTTACTCACTTTACTCACTTTCTCTTTGCGGTTTCCCGCGCTATGAATCGTCCTGACATCATCCTGGTTGTGCTAGACACACAACGCGCCGACCGATTAGGCTGTTACGGCCGTCAGCCAGCCATCACCCCCAATCTCGATCAATTTGCCCGGCGCGGGGTGTTGTTTGAGCAAGCTGTTTCCCCGGCGCAATGGACGATCCCCAGCCACGCCTCGCTGTTCACCGGTTTGTATCCCACCGCCCATCAAGTGACCCAATCGGCGCACAGCATCAGCCCGGAACTGCCTCATCTGGCGGAACTCCTGCGGGATTCCGACTACCAAACGGCGGGGTTTTGCAATAATCCCCTGGTCGGCATTTTGAATAATGGGTTTAAGCGCGGGTTCCAAACTTTTTACAATTACGGCGGCGCCTTTCCCAGCACGCCGCACCATTCCAGCAGCCTGCCCTGGCCGCTGAACCGGGCGACGGCCGCGTACACCCAATTTCTACGCCGGATTTCTTACCCTATCCAGAATTTTTTCGGCCAATCCGACCTCGCTTTTCGCGTGTCGTTGAATGCGTGGTTGACGCCGTTGTGGTCCCGGTTCGCCAACTTCAAAGGGCAAAATGCGCGTTCCGCGCGCGACGCGGCCCATTTTTTGCGGCGGCGGGAAAATGAGGGGGATGAACGGCCGTTGTTCCTCTTCCTCAACCTGATGGAAACCCACCTCCCCTTTTGGCCGCCGGATGAATTCATTGACCGGGTGTCGCCCAATTTGCGCCAAAACAAGGAAGCGACGGCCGTTATGCGCCGCTGGAACCGGGAAGCTTACCGGTGGGCGGCGCCTTTGGCCGAGCCGTTGAGCGAATTAGAAGATCAGGTACTCAACGACCTGTATGACGCGGAAGTGGCGTATCAGGATGATTATTTGGGCGAATTGTTGGATGTGTTGGACGGCCGTACACGACAAGCCGACACCCTCACCGTCATCCTCTCTGATCATGGAGATGGCCTGGGCGATCATGGGTACATGGGCCACGCTTTTGTGGCGTATGAGGAATTGGTGCATGTGCCGCTGCTGATGCAGTGGCCGCGCCGCTTTGCCCGGCCGCAACGGGTGAAAATCCCGGTCAGTACCAGACGGGTGTATCACACGCTGCTGGATGCGGCGGGCGCGCTGCCGCAACGGGCCAATCTCTCTCCCACGGAAATTCACCGGCTGACATTGGCGCACACGGTGCACGGCCGTGACCCGGAACAGGGCATGGCTTACAGCGAAATTTACCCGCCGCTCAACTTCGTCCGCGCCATCGAAAACCACCAGCCTGACCTGCTGGCTCCTTTCCGCTGCCGCAGCCTTCGCCGCGCCATTGTGAAGACGCAGCCGGACGCGACCACGTTGAAACTGATCCAGGTGGATGATCAGCCGGACGAGTTGTTTGATTTGCAAAATGACCCCTGGGAACAGACGAATGTGCTGGCGGCGCGGCCGTCTCCAGCGCAGCAACTCAACCAACAGCTAAACCAGATGGCGGCAAACGGCCGTCTCAAACAACAAACCATCAAAACAGGCGAACAGGTTGAACTTGACGACGCCCTCGCCCGCCAACTGCGCGGGCTGGGATACCTGGATTAACAATGAACAATTAACAATGAGTAATGAACAATGAGTAATGAACAATGAGCAAAGGCTTTGCTCATTGTTCATTACTCATTACTCATTTACGGAGATTACATGCTCGATTCACTTAACATTGACCGCATAGCCTTTACCATCCCCATCGGCGACGGCATCCCCATCTTTTGGTATGGCATCATCATCACCCTGGGCATCATCCTGGGGACGGCGTGGGCCTCCCGCGAAATCGAAAAGCGGGGTCAGAGCGTGGACGAACTGTACAACGGCATCATCGTGGTGGTGTTTGCCGGTTACATTTTCGCCCGTCTCACCTATGTCTTTTTAGATGTGTTGGATGGCAACGCCGCTCGTTACAATGGATTTGTAGACATCATCAACATCCGCGCCGGCGGCGTTAACATTTTAGGCGGTTTCGTCGGCGCGGCCGTGATTGGCCTTTGGTTTGTGCGCTGGCGGCGGCTCAAATTTTGGCATTACGCCGACATCGCAGGGCCAACGTTGTTTCTGGCGCAGGGGCTTGGCCGCTGGGGGAATTTCATCAACCAGGAATTGTACGGCCCGCCCACTGACCGCCCCTGGGGTATTTTGATTGACCCGCCTTACCGCCTGTCCCAATACGCTGATTTAGCCCAGTTTCCTGAAACCACCCGGTTTCACCCTACCTTTTTGTATGAATCGGTGGCGCTGCTGCTCGGTTTTTTTCTGCTGGCGGGGCTGAATATGCGCTTTCGGGAGACATGGAAGCCGGGCACGTTGTTTGGCCTCTTTCTCATCTGGTGGGGCGGCAACCGGGCCTGGATCGAGCTGTTCCGGCCGGATCAACCGGCGATTGGCAATTCGGTGATCACGTACTCGATGGTTGCGGCCGTGCTCATCGCTCTGGGCGGCGTGGTCGTCATCTTACATCTGTACGACAAACTGCCCGAACGGCAAACAAAACGGCAGCGTCGCCGCGTGCGCAAGCCCAAACCGCGCCGGTAAGGGGAGAGTGATATGCCATCTGTTGACAAAGCGGCCGAACTGGCGCTGACATTTGACGATGTGCTGTTGGGGCCGGGTTACTCAGAAGTCTTACCGGCCAACGTTGCCCTTCATACCCGATTGGCGCGAGATATATTCTTGAATGTGCCTATCATGTCGGCGGCGATGGACACCGTCACCGAAGCGCAGATGGGGATTGGGCTGGCCCGGCTGGGCGGCATTGGCGTGCTGCACCGCAATATGTCTGCCGATGAACAAGCTGAGGAAGCGGACAAGGTGAAGCGGTCGGAGGCGGGCATGATCGTAGACCCGGTGACGCTGCGTCCCACAGACACGCTGGCGGACGCCGAAGCGTTGATGAGCCGGTATCACATTTCTGGCGTGCCCATCATCGAAAATGGGGGCAAATTGGTGGGGATTCTCACCAATCGGGACATCCGCTTCATCACGCCCGGCCCGCAGCTGATCAGCGAGTACATGACGAGTGAGGGGTTGGTGACGGCCGCAGTGGGCACCACGTTGACGCAGGCGCAGGCCGTCTTGCACCAACACCGCATCGAAAAACTGCCGCTGGTGGATGGGGACGGCCGTCTCAAGGGTCTCATCACCGTTAAAGACATCCTCAAAAAAATTGATTATCCCCATGCCGCTAAAGATGCTGGCGGACGTTTGTTATGCGCCGCCGCCATCGGCGTGGGCGATAAAGGGCTAACCCGGCTGGAAAAACTGGCTGCTGCCGGTTTGGACGTGGTCGTCATTGATACGGCGCACGGCCACAGCAAACTGGTTTTAGAGACCATCGCCAAAACCAAACGCCGTTTCCCCGAACTGGTCATCATCGGCGGCAATGTGGCCACGGCCGAGGGAACTCGCGCCCTCATCGAAGCCGGAGCCGATGCGGTGAAGGTGGGCATTGGCGCTGGTTCCATTTGCACCACCCGAATTGTGGCCGGGGCTGGGGTGCCGCAGTTAACGGCCGTGATGACCTGCGCCGCTGAAGCCCGCAAACACGGCATTCCCACCATCGCCGACGGCGGCATCAAATACAGCGGCGACATAGTCAAGGCGTTAGCTGCTGGCGCGGACGTGGTGATGCTGGGTTCTATGCTGGCCGGGCTTGAGGAAAGTCCAGGTGGTATAATACTGTACGAAGGGCGTCGGTATAAGATATATCGCGGCATGGGCAGTATGGGCGCGATGCAAGGACATGGCGCCGATCGGTATGGAACTGGCATAGGCGCTGAAGCGGGCGCTGAAGCGGGCGCGAAAGGCGGACGCAACAAGCTGGTTCCCGAAGGCGTTGAGGGGCAAGTCCCGTATCGGGGCAAACTCAACGATATTATTTATCAAATGATGGGTGGTTTACGCTCTGGTATGGGATATGTGGGCGCGGCTGATCTGGCTGAACTGCGGGAAAAGGCCCGATTTGTGCGCATCACCAATGCCGGTTTGTTGGAAAGCCACCCACACGGCATCCTGATCACGAAGGAAGCGCCAAATTATCAGGCGCGACGATAGCCCTGACGAATCCTCCCGGAGGTTCACGAGTTAGGCGGTATTTTACCCATCTCAACCTCCGGGAGGGTGAATGATTACTGTGAGAGATAAAAGCTCAAGGATAGAGGAGTGATTCAGTATGGCTAAACGTAAAGTGGAGCTTACAGAAGAACAAAAACAGAAAAATGATGAAATTCTAGCTCGTTTAGAAGCAGATCGTGAACGTCTTGTTGAGGAAACTCGCGCTTTGCAGCAACGGACGAAACGGAAACCGGGACGTAAGCGGAAAGGCCAACCCGTGACCGAAGAGATTGTCATGAATAGCCAGCTTTAATCATGTTGGCTTTTTGGGAATTCGCGGGGTTTTAGGTTGCGAGTAGCGGGTAGCGGGCGGCGCGTTAAGAGATCATACGCGCTACCCGCCACCCGCCACTCATGTCCCCAGTACAGCCTTTCGTTTTTTGTTTTACGTTTTGATGACCCCACGAATTCCTAAAGAGCCAGAATATCTTCAAGTCTGAATGACTTTCGACCATTCCACTTACATTTCCCCGTTTACCTGGCGCTATGGGGGTTTGACAATGCGCCAGGTCTGGTCTGAAATCCACAAAAGACAATTGATGCGCCAAATATGGGTGGCTCTGGCTGCCGCCCAGCATGAAGCCGGGTTGGTTACGGCCGAGCAACTGGCCGATTTAGAACAGCATCAGGAGAATATTGACATTGACCGGGCGCTGGAGATTGAACGGGAAACCCGGCACGATGTCATGGCTGAAATCCGCGCCTACGCCGAACAATGCCCGGTGGGAGGCGGCATCATTCATTGGGGGGCCACCAGCGCCGATATAATCGACAACGTGGACGTTTTGCGCCAGCGGGAAGCGTCCCGTCTGATCGAGGCGCAGTTGGCGACGCTGCTGGGGCTGCTGGCGGATCGGATTGAGGCTGCGGCCGTCATCCCCACCATGGCCTACACCCACATCCAACCCGCCGAACCGACCACCCTCGGCTACCGCTTTGCCGTTTACGCCCAGGATTTGCTGGACGATCTGACTGATTTGCGTAACCTGATCGCCAATTTGCGCGGCAAAGGGTTGAAAGGGGCTGTGGGAACCCAGGCCAGCTACCAGGAGATTTTGCAAGGCACGGGGATGTCGCCCCTGGAGATGGAAGCGATTGCCATGCGTTATCTCGATCTGCCCTTTTTCCCCATCGCCACCCAGACCTACACCCGCCAACAAGATTTGCGCCTGCTGCAAACGCTGGCTGGGATTGCCGCCTCCCTGCACAAATTTGCCCTGGATTTCCGGGTGCTGCAATCGCCCCCGTTTGGCGAATGGGCGGAACCGTTCGGCAGAAAACAGGTTGGGTCGTCGGCGATGCCGTTCAAACGCAACCCGATAAACAGCGAAAACATCTGCTCGCTGGCCCGCTACGTGGCGGGACTGCCTGCTATCGCCTGGAACAATGCCAGCCAGGCGATTTTGGAGCGCAGTCTGGATGATTCGGCCAATCGGCGGGTGATGATGGCCGAGGCGTTTTTGGCGACGGATGAGCTGTTGCTGCGGACGGCGCGGCTGGTGGCAGAGATGGCAGTTGATGAAACGGCCGTCTCTCGCAACATGGCGATCTACGGTCCTTTCGCCGCTACGGAACGGGTGTTGATGGCGGTGGTGCGCGGCGGCGGCAGCCGTCAGCAAGCGCACGAGTGGATTCGGGAAGCCAGTTTGCAAGCGTGGACGGCACTGCGCCGGGGGGAAGAAAACCCGTTGGCCGGTTTGCTGGCGGATGATGAGCGCATCCGTCGCTTTGTGCCGCGAGATGAGATTGTGGCGCTGATGAATGCGGGGGCGTATACGGGGACGGCCGTCGCCCGGGCGCAGGCATTTGCCCGGCGCATACGGGGTAGTTCTTGACCCGACGCGCTTTACGTTTTATCATGTACGTACGCCTTATTGATTGATACACGTAAGGTATGGCGGTTGCGGCCTGCCAGGCTTCTAAAACCTGGCAGATTATTCGTCAGGAGTTCCCATGAGCGATTGCTCACCAAAAGCGATGAAAATTCACAGATTACGCCGATGAACGCAAATTAAATCTGTGAAATCTGCGCCATCTGCGGACTATTTTCAGGAGAGATACCATGAAAACAGTCACAACCATTGAATTAAGGGCAAATATCTATAAGTTGTTAGAAGAAGTAATGAACACCGGCATCCCGCTTGAAATCAAAAAAGGGGATAAGCGATTAAGAATTGTGCCGGTAGAAAAAGGGGATAAGCTGCAAAATTTAGTTTCCAGTCCCCACGTTATTCAGGGAGATGCGGAGGATTTGGTAGCTATTAGTTGGGCAGGCGAGGTGAATCTTGATTTACCTTGATACCCACGTCGTTGTCTGGTTATATGCCGGACTGGTAGAGAAATTCAGCCAAGCGGTCATGGAGCTTATGAACGAAATGGTAGCGCTCAGCCCTTCGAGATTTTTGCAGTCTGGTAGGTCTTTTGAATTAAATCTGTGTCGAAGGTTTCTGATTGCGTTCCAGCGGGAGCAACAGGCCGGTTACCATGCCGATGAAAGGCAGCACGGCCGTGCCTTGCAAGGCGATACCTAATCCTACATGATCAGCGATAATACCCAAAATAAAACTGCCAACCGAGCCGCTGAAGAACATAAACCCCAGCGCCAATCCGGAGGCCAACGCCTGCCGGTTGGGCAAAAGAGTTTGCACCTTGATGATGAGGATGCTGTGCGGCATGCCGTTGAAAAATCCGGCCAGGAACAGGAGCAAAAAGCGGCCTAATCCCGGCGTGGGGATGTAAAAGTAGACGGGCAAAATCGCGCCCATGGTTCCCAAGACGATGACCCATTTGCCCGGTATCCGGTCGGCTAACGCGCCGCCGGTTACGCCGCCCAGCGCAGACCCCAACATGAACAGGCCGGACAGCCAGCCGATGTAATTTTCGGCAAAGCCCAATTCGGCGAACAGTTTGGGCGAAAAGCTCATGGCGGCTACGCTGACGGTGCTGTAGCCGACGATGATGAGGCCGATCATCAGGGTGTGTTTTTGCCAGCCGGACGGCCGTGCCGCCTCCTTTTTAGAGGGAACGGCCGTTTGCGCCAGGGCAGTGTGCTGATGTCCATGTCCCTCTGCCAACCAGCGCCAGCCGCTGACAAACGCCATGAAGGAAAGCAAGGGCAGGACGATGTAGCCCGGCCGTCCCCAGGCGTGCAGGAGCAAGCCGGTCAGCACCGGCCCGGCAAATAAGCCCAACTGCCCGGCCATGAAGAAAACGGCCGTCGCCCGCGCCCGCTGCCCCCGCCGCTCCCGGCTGGCGACCATGGTGCCGGTGGGATGAAACGCGCCCGACCCCAGCCCGGCCATCGTCAGAGCGATGAGCGCCGGCCAATCTCCGGCCACGGCCGCGATCCCGTAAAACGCCATCATCCAGCCCATACCGCCGATCACCAGCCAGCGCGGCCCTGCTTTGTCCGCCAGCCAGCCAAACAACGGCTGCGAGAGGGAGCTGCCCACGTTGTACAGCAGCAGCGCCAGACCTACCTGGGTATTGGTCAACCCGATGGCTAACGCCAGCACGGCTACCAGCAGGTTTTTACCGCTGTTCAGCACGTCCACAAAGAAATGGGTGATAGCTACGGCCAGATACGGCCGTTCCCGCAAAAAACCTACCTCTCCTACTGCCATAGCCGCCTCAACATTAATCAATTCATAAGGATTCCGTAAGTGTATCCGGGTATCCTGCTTCCGGCTATGGAAATAAAGAAAATAATTCCTATAATAATTTGTAGTAATACTCCGATGGAGAAAAACGCGAACCGTAAGGCGACCCGTTTCCGTTTTGCGGTTCACGTTTTGTGTTTCGTAATGAATCCTCCCCAAAACGGCGGTATTCAGTATTCAGTGAGCAGTGTGAACCACCTGAATACTGCTCACTGACCACTGCTCAAGTTGATACTGATGGTATATGGATAATTGTGCGGAGAAGCGTTATGTCTATGTTTGACAAAGTATTCAATCGGCGGCAGGCTGAAGAAATCATCCGCTCCCAAGATCGTCTACCCCCCGGCCAATCGCTTACTGAGAAGTTTCCGGTGCTGCATTACGGACCGACGCCCAGACCCAACCTGGCAAGCTGGGATTTCCGCGTATTTGGCGAGGTGGAGGAAGAAATCACCTGGGATTGGGAAGCGTTTAACCAACTGCCGCGCACCCAGGTGACGATGGACTTGCACTGCGTTACTCGCTGGTCAAAATTTGACACGGTGTGGGAGGGGGTGTCGCTGGGCCAACTGGTGCGGGAAGGCATCATCAAGCCCAAGTCAGGAGCGAAATATGTCATTCAGCATTGCGAGTATTGCTGGACACAATCAATAATGAGTTTAAACTAAATTCGCAACGCAGGCACACAACTTTTTCTTTATTTTCAACAGCTAAAGTTACCTCCACACCTAGATACTCAATAATGCGCCGCCGTGCCTCAAAATTCTTATCTGCTTCCCCTACCCCCTCTGATATTCGTGTAGCAATGTCTTGTAGTCCTTGAATTTGCTTCTCGGTCAACGTTTGTGCCAGCTGATCAACGAGGCTGGCTTGTTCCTTCTCCAAAGCCCCTATTGTGTTTTCTAACCGCTTTTTCCGATCAATAAGCATCTCTTTGGCGAACTCACCGGAAAGATATAAGTCAAGTAAACGATCTAATAAATTCTGATTTTCGGCTATAAGTTTGTCTATAACGTTTAGTCGTTCCTGCAAGGGCCACAGAATCGAGTCATTTAGTACCAAAGCGCTGAGATTTCAGATAGCTTCCCAAACTAAAATATGCTACCATGTAATCTGTTCCGATAATGAGTTAGTTTGGTTGAAGAGTATTGATGAAAATCCCAGGCAATCACCAACAACAGACAAAACAGCCCCAATCTCAAATGATGGGCTGTTTCATCCAGCTTGCCAGCCAGCTTCTCATCGGCACAGTTTAACAGCAGCAGCCAGCCCATCTGGGCTTGGCCCACAGCCGGCCGTCATTGCCGGACAATTGGGGGTATCATGAACAACTCGCCAGTCTCGCGTTCGCAGAAATGGGTTTCGCTCATTTTGTTGTTTTCCATGGTTTTGGGGCAGTTCGCCGTCATTTCAGTCACGCCGGCCGCCGCCACCTCCGCCATCCCTTCCCAGACAAAACCAGAAGAAAATCCCGCAGAAGCGGTTTTATTCCGCACCCGCGCTGCCCTGCGCCAGCCCAACGACCTGGCCCGCATTGAGGAGATGGGGGCTGTAGTCCTCGATTCTGGCGCAGAGTGGGCGCTGCTGCTGGTCACATCCGACCAGTTAGAAACGCTGGCCCGCCTCCGCTTCCAGCCCCAGGCCACCGACGCGCTGGAAAGCCTGGCGCGCCGCCCGGATGCGCCCGCCTGGTTAGCTCCTGGTTTGCAGCCCATCCTGGCCCAGGCGGCGGCGCAGCAAAAGCGGGTCAACGCCGGGTTGGTGGAGAGTGAGGCCGCCGCCGTCGAAATGGCTGCCCTGCTGAACGCCACCACCGCCGAACAGCGCGCCGCCCTGGCCAGCCTGAGCAGCGTGGACGACGACGGCGACGGGCTGACCAACATGGAAGAAGCGTGGTGGTGTACCGACCCGCTCAACCCCAACTCCGACGGGGATGCCGCCGGCTACACGGACGGCGAAGAAGTGGCTGCCCTCCTTGATTTCACCCTGCCGCGTTCCGCGCGCTGGGGATACGGCCCGCCCTTTGGCCCGCCTAACGCCTGGCCCGACTTCAACGGCAGCGACGGCGACCCCAACACCCCCGCCTGCAACGATGGCGATTGGGACACCATTCCTGATTTTGCCGAGGTATACGTGGTGGGCAGCCGGGTTCCCGCTGAATCTACCGACAATGACAAGTTTGACGACGGGCAGGAACTGTTTGGCGTGACCTACTGCCCCGGCGCGCCCACCAACTGCGGCTATGGCAGCTACCCCGCGGGGGAATACTGGAACTACATCCAGGCCACGATGCCGAACTGGGTGGAGCCGCCGGGGGATAATTTGTTTGTGGCCGCGTTCCCCGTGCCGGAGGTGTCGGTTGTGCCCGGTTCCTGGACGGTGGAGCGGGTGACGACGATTACGACGCAGCAGGGGCAGATGACGCAGGCGACGAACACGTATGAAACCAGCGTGACCGATGGGCAGAGTACCAGTATTGCCAATTCAGTGACATGGAATGATTGGGAAGAGGTGTCAGAATCAATTGAAACCCCAATATTGCGTATTGCAAGTCCTAATGGCAATCCTTGGCAAGTTGGATGGGGTGTAGTTCAAATAGTTGGAGGAATAGCAGGAGGTGCGCTAGGTTGTGTTGCGACAGCTTTGGTGGGATGTGCAGCTTCCGTTATAGGCGGTAGTTTGGCAGTTGGTGGTGGTATAGCTGACATTATTGAAGGTAGTCAACCGGATGAAGTACAAACTCTATCAGGTGTGAATAACTATAACAGCAATATTAATATAAATAACGTCTCATCTTCTGCCCAAGCACAAGCAAATGTTGTAGTAAACAATAATTTTGACACTCAAGGCATTGTAAATTCACTGGATGGCGTTCAGTATGCCATCAACCAACAAGGGCAATTGCTGGCACGGGGGCTTTATGATATAAGTTACCAAATTTCACGGCCGCGCTACACCGAAACCCGCACCAACGGCCGTTCCTGGGGCGGCTCCCAAACCACAACAAACGAAGTGTACGAAGAACACACCATCAGCCAGGGCGAAGCCTTCACCACCGGCCAAAACTGGAGCACCGCCTGGGCCGTAGATTCCTCTCATGCCGCCGATCTGACATGGACTTATCGTATTTGTAACACTGGAACTGATTATGCCCGTGAGGTGGCAGGGCTGACCTTCAATGTTTATCTTGGCGATGATAGCAATCCCATAATTTCCTATCCGGCCTGGCAGCAGTTCCCCAGCGGTAAAATTGAAAACCTTTTTCCTGGAGAGAAGAACTGCGTAGAAAAAACGACCACTCCCCCGGTTGAACTCACTCTGGAACAAATGAAGCGCATTGATTTGGGTGAACCACTAACTATTGTCATGGGAGATTTCAGCTACGGCGTGGATGAACTGTTCTACCAAAACGCGACCACCGGCGGCGTCACCTTCTTCATCGAAGATGGCGTCGAGGATGGGGACGAGACGGTGGATATGTACGTCCTGCCCACCTGGGGCGTGGAGACGGTGCAGGATGTGTTGGGCCGCTACTTCCCCATGGGCGCGGATGCGGACGGCAATATCAATTCGCTGTGGACGCCGGAATTTAACGGAACCGGCGACCCGGCGTGGAACGAACATTACCTCTCTGACATTGCCTGGTGGAACATCTACCTGACGCAGCCGGATGCGGGCAATACGCCGCTCAATCAACTGCCGGCCGCCGCCGATTCGGCGCTGCTATTCCGTTTTAACCGGGATTCTGACCGGGACGGCTACCAGGATCGGGTGGAGTGGAAGTATTACTGCGGCCGCGCCGCAACTGATCCCCTTTACGCCTACTGCGCCGACGCTCACCTGCGGCCGGAAATCCATCCCCAACCGGAAATCGTC
>JAJRVV010000222.1 GCA_024277135.1 Chloroflexota bacterium
CCGCGCCTCGGCCAGCAGCGTCATGGCGCGCGCCGAGGCGGCGCTGGCCGACATCACCGTTTCCGGGATGTCCTTCGGTTCCGCCAGCGGCCCGCAGACGTACACCCCTTCGCGGGAGGCGTCCAGCGGGGCTAACAAGCCGGTTGCCATGAAGCCGTCACTGGTCAGATTGAGCTGCAAATCATTCGCCAGCCGGGACATGCCGCTGGTCGGCTGCATCCCCACCGACAACACCACCATGTCAAACGCTTCGTTGAGCAGACGGCCGTCGGGCAAAGCGTATTGCACTTGCAAAACATCCTCGTCCGCTTCCTGGCGCACCGCCGAGGGCAGGGCGCGCACAAAACGGACGCCCATCTCTTGCGCCCGTTCGTAATAAGCGTCGAACCCTTTGCCGTAGGCGCGGAAATCAATGTAGAAGATGGTGCATTCCGTGCCGGGGTTATGTTCCTGGGTGATGATGGCCTGCTTGGTGGCCACCATGCAGCAGACGGCCGAACACCAGTTGCGGTCATGCCGGCGGGAGCCGACGCATTGAATCCAGGCGATGCGCTTTGGTTCGTGCCCGTCGGACGGCCGTATCAAATGACCGTTGCACGGCCCGCTGGGGGACAAAATCCGCTCAAATTGCAGGCTGGACACCACATCCGGCAGCCGGCCCATGCCATACTCGCCGCTGAGCCGGGCGTCATACGGCTCGAAGCCCGACGCCATGATCACCGCGCCCACCGCCAGCGTCTCTGTTCGCGGCGCTTGTTCGTGGTCAATGGCGCCCGCCTTGCACGCATACACGCAGGCCAAACATTCCGAACAAACGCCGCACTGGAGACAGCGCGCCGCCTCAGCTCTGGCCTCCTCCTCTGAATAACCCTGGCTGACCTCCTCAAATGAATGGCGGCGCGCTCCTGCCTCCAGCGCGGCCACGGCCGCCCGCGGCCGCGCTGAAATTTCACCCTTACCAATTTTGGCGTTAATTTCGGTGGGACTCATCTTCACCACCGGCAATTCGGCATGTTCGCGGGACTCCAGCTTTTCGCCCTGGAGATATTTCAAAATGTTGTCGGCGGCTTGATGCCCGGTGGCGACAGCTTCGATGACAAAGGAAGTGCCGGAGATGGCGTCGCCAGCGGCGAAAACCCCGGCGCGGCTGGTGGCGAAGGTATTGGGATTGACGGCCACCCCCTGCCGCCGGGTGACGCCCACATCGCCGTCTTCAGGGATGAAGGCCAGTCCCGCGTTCTGGCCGATGGCGAAGATGAGGACATCGCAGTTCAAGATGTGTTCGCTGTCCGGCTCGGTCTCTAATGTCAGCGATCCATCTTTTTCAAACTGCATAAAGGTGACGTTGACGGCTTCGACGCCGGTGATCTGGCCGTTGTTGTATAAAACTTGGGTGAAGGAGCGGCTGGGATGGAGGGTGATGCCTTCTTCCTCTCCCTCGCGCACTTCGTACTCGTCGGCGGGCATGGTTTCGCGGGATTCCAGGCAGGCGACGCTGACTTGGGCCGCGCCCAGGCGCGCGGCGGTGCGCGCGCAGTCCAGCGCCACGTTGCCGCCGCCCAAAACCAGCGCTCGTTGGCCGCTCAAATCAATTTCATGGCCCAGCCGCACATCCCGCAGAAAATGGACGGCCGTCAACACGTCAGGATGGTTAGCGCCAGGGATGGGCAGCCGTTTGCCCTTGTGCGCCCCCACCGCGATCAATACGGAGGCAAACCCTTCGTCGAACAGATCATCCAGGTTCTCCACGCGGGTATTCAGCCGCAGTTCCACCCCCAAATCCACGATCTCCTGCACTTCCCGGTTCACAATTTGGGTGGGCAGCCGGTATTCGGGCACGCCGACGCGCAACATCCCGCCCGCCACCGGCAGCGCCTCGAACACCGTTACGCCATACCCGGCCAGAACCAGGTCTTTAGCGGCCGTCAATCCGCACGGCCCCGCGCCAATCACCGCCACCCGCTGCTCAAATTTCCGCGCGGCCGGTGGTGGTGGCACATACGGCCGGGCGTAAACCTGATCGGTGACGAACCGTTTCAAAGCGGCGATGGCAATCGGTTCGTCTACCAGGTTGCGGTTGCAGGCTGTCTCGCAGCGATGGTTGCAAATGCGGCCGCAAATGCCGGGGAACGGGTTATCTTCCTTGATGACCCGCAGCGCTTCTTCATATCGCCCGTCCCGGATCATGGCAATGTATCCCTGCGCCCGCTGTCCGGCGGGGCAGGCGTCGCGGCAGGGGGCGATCCCTTTCTTTTCGATGGCGTAGGCGTTGGGCACAGCTTGGGGATACAGCTTGAAGGCGGCTTTGCGCTGGTTCAGGCTGTTGTTGAACTTGTCTTCGACAACGATGGGGCAAACCCCGGCGCAGTCGCCGCAGGCGGTGCATTTGTCCAGGTCAATGTAGCGCGGGCGGCGACGAATGGTGGCTGTAAAATGGCCCGCTTCCCCGTCCAGGTTGACCAGTTCGGTGTCCGTCAGTAGTTCGATGTTGTGATGACTGGCGGTACTGACCAGCCGGGGGCTGATGGTACACATAGCGCAGTCGTTGGTGGGGAAGGTTTTGTCCAGCGCCGCCATGTTGCCGCCGATGGCGGATTGTTTCTCCACCAGGTACACCTTGTACCCGGCGTCGGCCATGTCCAGGCTGGCCTGCATCCCGGCGATGCCGCCGCCCACGACCATCACCGCCCCGACTGGCTTGCCGTTGGCGGATGGCGTGGAAATATCTTTCAAGGGTACAAACATACTTCTTTACTCCGAGCTAGAGCGAGAGCGAGAGGATAAGAGGCTTCCTCTCGCTCTCGCTCTAGCTCTATCCTCTAGCTTGCGCTTGCCGGCATTTTGCCAGCATGAGGGGAACGGGATCAACGATGTGTTTTTCATGCCCAGTTGGGCCGCTTCCAGGCCCAGGGCGTAGCCGAGAACCTGGGAGAAGTAGAGGATGGGCAGGGCGAACGGCCGTCCTAACCGTTCCCCAATCTCCTCCTGCCGCGTATCCAAATTGGCGTGGCACATGGGGCAGGCCACCACCACCGCATCCGCCCCAGCCGCCAGCGCCGAATCCACGATCTGGGTACACATTTCCACCACAATGTCCGGCTTGATCAGGCTCAGGTGCGCGCCGCAGCAATCCCCTTTGCCCGGCCACTCCAGCGACTGCGCCCCCACCCAGCGCATCAGGTCGTCCATGCTTTGTGGGTCTTCCGGGTCGTCAAAATCCATCACATCCGCCGGGCGGGAAATGTGGCAGCCGTAGTAGCAGACCACCTTGAGATCGCTCATATCCCGCGTCGCCATCTGTTTGATTTGCTTTTCAAATGGTTCGGTGATTAAAATTTCCAGGGGGTGGACGGCCGGAGTCGGGTTAATCAGAGGCAGTTCCAGCACATCTTCCACGTCGGCGCGCAGCTTGCCATAATCGGCCACCTGCTTGGCCGCCTGTTTAAAATGGTAGACGCAGGCGGAACAGGGGGTGATCAACTGGTCGAAACCGGACTGCCGCGCCTGGGCCACGTTGTAAAGCGGCGTCGCCAGCCCCAGGTATTTGCCCATGCTGGGCGCGGCCAGCGTGCCGCAGCAAATCCAATCATCCAACTCTTGCATGGACACATCCAACAAATCGAACAGGCTGCGAATCGAATGGTCATATTCGACGCCGATGCCTTGTAGTGAACAGCCAGGGTAGTAGCCGTAGTTCATGGGTGTTGTTCCTCTCTCATCTCCCGCTCCATGGCCCTTTTGTAAATGCGGCGGAATTCTCCGCCGCCAAAGGGGAGCGGCGGCGGTTTGACCCGGCCCCGGGTAAACAGCTTCCAGGCCAGCGGCATACTATCTTTTAACTGTCCAGTGAGAAGCTGGGTGATGCCGGCCACGGAGGCGTCGTGAATCTTGCCGTTGAGGCGCATGTTGTTGACGAAGCCGTTGTAGTAAAGGCCAATTTCCTTGACGCCGGGTTTTATGCCGCGGCGGCGGGCGATGACGCGGGCGGCGTTCATGGCGGCGGCGGGCTGCACATCTTGCGGGCAGCGGGCGCTGCAAGTCTCGCAGCCGACGCACAGCCAGATGGATCGGCTGTGGAGAACAAGCTCTTCCTGCCCCAACCGGATGGCGTGCATCACCTGGGCCGGTTTTAAGTCCATCCAATCCGCCATGGGGCAGCCAGCGGAACATTTGCTGCATTGGTAGCAGAGGTTGCTGTTCTGGCCGCTGATGGTTTCTATTTGATGTCGAAATGCCATTTGAGGTCTCCTGGTTTCAGGAAAACAAACAAAAAAAGCGGCGGGAATCATGCCACTCTTTATTCTATGGTTTTTTGGGGGGGGATGTAATGGGTGTTTGGGTCAGGTTGTGAGCCGGTTGGGTCAAAGCGTCGCCATTTTTCTGAAAACTCGGAGTTTCCGGGAAATTAAGAATCCACTATAATCCGTTCATCAGTCATCCAGGGGCATACCACCAGTCTCCCAACGATGGCGCAAGGTTGATGGATAACAGAAGCCGGGAGGTTCCATGCAGGCACTCAATCTAAAAACCACCCATAAACCCGTCAAAACCTACTACGCTGCCCTGCGCCAGACCAGCCAGCAGATGAGCCTCTTACACGAAGGCGCAGTCGCCCCTCACTTTGCCAACTTGCTCCGCGTTTGCGCCAGCCGCATGAAATGGACGCTGGCTGAACAGCATCGGATTCCACGCAAAGGGCGACGGCCGTTACGCGCCGACGGTGTATTCCTCGACCAATTCAAATTGCGGCATGGCGTCTGGGAAGCCAAAGACAGCAGCGACGACCTGGACAAAGAAGTCAAGAAAAAGTTCAGTCAGGGCTACCCCAAGGACAACATCCTCTTTCAAGCCCCAGACCGGGCTATTTTGTACCAAAACGGCCGTCTCATCGCCGACGAAGACATCACCCAACCTCACAATCTGGTTGAGATTCTCAAGCTCTTTTGCCAATACCAGCCGCCGGAGTATGAACAGTGGGACACGGCCGTCGAAGAATTCAAAGCGCGCGTCCCCGAACTGGCCCAAAGTTTGCTGGCCCTCATCGAAACCGAGCGCAAACAAAACAAGAAATTCCGCGACGCGCTGGCCGACTTCAAAGACTTGATGCGCGACGCCATCAATCCCAACCTGTCTGACAATGCCGTAGAAGAAATGCTCATCCAGCATTTGCTGACGGAGTGCATCTTCCGCAAAGTGTTCAACAACCCCAGCTTCGCCCGGCGCAACATCATCGCCCGCGAAATAGAGAAAGTGATCGCCGCCCTCACCAGCCGCCATTTCAGCCGCGCCGACTTCCTCAAAAGCCTGGATCGCTTTTATGGCGCCATCGAAACCACCGCCGCCACCATCGTCGATTACAGCGAAAAGCAGGCGTTCCTCAACACCGTTTACGAGAAGTTCTTCCAGGGCTTCAGCGTCAAAGTGGCCGACACGCATGGCATCGTCTACACGCCGCAGCCGATTGTGGATTTCATGGTGCGCTCGGTGGATGACATTTTGCGGCGCGAATTTGGCAAAGTGGACGGCCTGGCCAGCGATGGCGTCGCTATCCTCGACCCCTTTGTGGGCACGGGCAATTTTATCCTGCGCGTCATGCGCCAGATGCCCAAAAGCAAGCTGCCCCACAAATACGCCCACGAACTGTTTTGCAACGAGGTGATGCTGCTGCCCTACTACATCGCCAGCATGAATATCGAGCATGAATATTACGAGCTGACGGGGCGATACGAACCGTTTGCCGGCATCTCGCTGGTGGACACTTTTGAACTGGCCGAAGGGCGGCAAATGCCCCTCTTTGCCCCCGAAAACACGCAGCGCGTTCAGCGCCAGAAAAACACGCCCATCTTCGTCATCATCGGCAACCCACCTTATAACGCTCGCCAAGTAAATGAGAATGATAACAGTAAAAATCGAATATATCCGGTCATTGATGAGCGAGTTTACGAAACTTACTCAATTGACTCAAATGCGACTCTCAGAAATCAACTTGGAGATCCATATGTAAAAGCATTTCGTTGGGCTTCAGATCGAATTGGAGATGAAGGGGTTGTTGTTTTAGTTTCAAACAACAGTTATTTACACGACTTGGCTTTTGATGGAATGAGAAAACACCTTGTGCAGGATTTTAACGCAATTTACGTTGTGGATTTAGGTGGCAATGTGCGAAAGAATCCCAAGATTTCTGGAACAACACATAATGTTTTTGGTATTCAAGTAGGAGTAAGCATAAATTTTTTGATAAGAAGCAATTCGTCAGAAAAACGCTCTACTCAAATCTTCTACACAAATGTAGATGATTTTTGGCGTAAGGAACAAAGGCTTGAGCAACTTGAAATTTGGGGAACATGCCAAAGTATCGAGTGGACAGAAATCGAACCAAACCGCAAATTCAACTGGCTCAATCAGGGTGTTGAAGAATACGACGAAATGTTGGCAATGGGTATAAAAAGTGAAAAATCCCATAACCTTGAAAATACTATTTTTTCTATTTTTAGCAATGGGCTTAAAACAAACCGTGATGCTTGGGCTTACAATTTTGACCGTGACAATTTAGCGGAAAATATGAATCGCATGATTGAAGTTTATAACAATCATGTTGGACGTTGGGTTAGAGCATCACAAAAAAAGCCCAAAATAGACGAATTTGTTGATCATGATGATAAAAAAATAAAGTGGAGTGGCGATCTAAAAGTGGCACTGAGCCGAGGAAAGTATGGTGATCATTCGGAGGACAAAATTAGGCGCAGCATATACCGTCCGTTTACAAAACGATTTGTTTTCTTTGATAGATTGTTCAATAATAGTATTTATTTATTGCCATCAATTTTCCCACAGTTCGATTCGGAAAACGTGTTGATTTGCGTTGGCGGATATGGTCGGAAACCATTTTCTGTAATGATGGTTGATTCGATTCCTGACGTGAACTTATATGTCGATCCACAACAGTGCTTTCCCTTCTACGCCTATGCTGCCGCCAATCCTCCCGGAGGTTCCGAACCTCCGGGAGGTTCTGCGCCAAGCTACACCCGCCGCGAAAACATCACCGACTGGGCGCTGGCGCAGTTCCAGGCCGTCTACGCCGCCGCCCCAAGACCCCAAGGGTTTCAAAAACCCTTGGGGTCTTCGCCAACACTCGACAAATGGCACATCTTCCACTACATCTACGCCCTGCTGCACCACCCCGCCTACCGCGAAACTTACGCCGCCAACCTGCGCCGCGAACTGCCCCGCATCCCCTTCGTCAAACCAGAACATTTCTGGCATTTTGTCCAGGCTGGCGAACGGCTGGCCCACATCCACGTCCACTATGAGGAGCAGCCCGAATACCCCCTGCAACAAATTGAAAACCCGGACGAACCGCTTAACTACCGCGTCGAAAAAATGCGCCTGAGCAAAGACAAAACCAGCCTCAAGTACAACGACTTCCTCACCCTCACCGGCATCCCGCCCCAGGTCTTCGACTACAAACTGGGCAACCGCTCCGCCCTGCATTGGGTAATTGACCAGTACCGCGTCAAAACCGACAAGCGCAGCGGCATTACCAACGACCCCAACAACCTCGACGACGAAACCTACATCCTGCGCCTCATCAAGCAAGTCATCACCGTCAGCCTGGACACGGTCGAAATCGTGCAAAACCTGCCGCCGCTGGAAATTATTGAACAGGAGACACCCGCATGATATTTGCGGGCCTAATTTTCCCGGAAACTTGGAATTTCCGGGAAAGTAAACGGGAAGAACCATGAAACTATCAAAAAAAGATGCCGACTTGTTTTTTGAATTGATGTTTCCACTTCAGCTTTATGTGAATCAGAAGCAGCAGATGTTCCCGGAAATTGAATCCGCAGCCGACTACGTTGAGATGGATATGGAATTTCAACTGCTGGTCAGAGATGAATTGTGGGAGAACCCGGCGTTGATCGGGCAATATGTGGCCGAGAATCCCGATCATCTTCCGCCGGAACATCTGGAAATCGTCGCCAGTTGGCAATCATTCGTCAAAGGCCGGTTTGTGATTGAACGGTTTTTGAAGAAGTACGCTATTTTCATCGGGAATGATAAGGTGTACGGCGTCCTGGGGCTTCAGAGTTCGTTTGATGAGATGATTCCTAAACGGGCGCTGCCGGTGTTTGTCGAGACGGTTCTGCTGCCTTTTGGCGATCACATTGTTTATGATGGGTTGATGTTGGGGGGCAATATCATGATCGGCCGTAATATGGCGCGTGGATACAAAGATACTTACATGGAGGCGAAGCGGAAGGGGGAGCTAATCGTCAGCTTTAATCCGGAGGTTCAGGCAAAGTCCAAAGCCAAACTCAAGGTGAATTTGAAAGATTGGCAGCCGGCGCTGGCGGAGTTATCTGATGCAGCCAAGAAGCTGCGCGCTCAAAGCGGTTCTCCGCCGACGTGGGCGCCGGCGTTTAGTCTGGTTAAGGCGAGTTTGGCGTTTGCGGAGACGGCCGTATCCTCACCAAGAGAACAGAAAGCGCTTTTGAAAGAATTCAACCGCATCATTCGCAGCATCAATAAAGTGGAAGATTCAATCTTTCGCTCTTAAAACCGCCTGGATGGGATGAAGAACCTCAAATCCACCCCTGCCGAATCGCTTCGGCAATCGCCTGCGCCCGGTTGGCGGCTCCCAGCTTTTCCAAAATCTCTTGAATCCGCCGTTTGACGGTGGCTTCGCTGACAAACTGCTGTTCGGCGATCTCTTTGTTGCCGGCGCCGTCGGCGATGGCTCTCAATATGTCCAGGTCGGATTGGGTCAACCCCGCTTCCCGCCGGGCATTTTCCACCGCCAGCCGCCGATAATCGGTCACGACGTGGGTGACTAACGAGGGAGTGAGCAGCTTCTCGCCGCGCATGACGGCGCGGATGGCGTCGGGCAGGGTTTCGTGGGAGGCGCTTTTGAGCAGATACCCATCCACCCCGGCGGCCAGCGCTTGTTGCAGGTAACTTTCATCATCGTAGGTGGTGAGGATGATAATGCGCAGATCGGGGTAGCTTTGGCGCGCGCGGCGGGCGATTTCGATGCCGTTCTGCCCCTTCATCTGGATATCGAGGAGCAAGACGTCGGCCGCTTGATTGGCTAATAAGGGCAAGACCTGAGCGCCGTTTTCGGCCGTGCCTGCCACGTTCAAATCGGGATGCCCGGCCAGCAAGCTTTTGAGGCCGTGCCGGACGACGGGATGATCGTCTACGATGATGATGCGAATGGGCTGCCAGTTCATAGGTGTGAAGTGACTAAAGTTGCAAGTGACTAAAGTGTAAACGGACTCTATCTCTCCCCTCTATCTTCTGTTAGGTAATGGGGGGATTGGAGGATTAGCTTGATGCGAGCGCCGATTCCTGGGGTGGAGGCGACGTCCAGATGGGCGTCCAGCCCGGCGGCTCGCTCTTTCATGCCCACCAGCCCCAGTTTTTCGCCGGGAGTGGTCATGATTTTCTCGATGTCGAAGCCACGGCCGTCGTCGCTGACACTCACTTGCAAGGAAGCGGAACCAAAATCGAAGACAACCTGGGCTTCGCTGGCCTGGGCATGGGAGGCGACATTGTGTAGCGCGGCCTGGATGATGCGGTAAATGGCAATTTCTGTATCTTTGCTCAAACGGCGGGGACGGCCGATCACGTTGACGCGGCAGGGTAAACCAAAGGCAGCCTCAAAAGTAGCGGCGAACCGTTTCAATGCCACCACCAACCCCATCATGTCCAGCACCGGAGGATGCAGGTCATAAATGACGCGGCGGATTTCCGTTTCTACCTCGGCCAGTAAATCCTGGGCGTGCTGCAAACTTTCGGCGGCGCGATCCGGGTCGTCCAGCAGCGCTTGTTTGGCCGCTTCGGTTTCGTACAGCGCGCCGATGATCATCTGGGTGACGCCATCGTGCATGTCGTGGGCGATGCGGGCCTGGGTGTCTTCTTGGACGCGGTAGGATTCGCTGAGCAGTCGCTGCAACTGCCGCGCTTTTTCGGCCAAAGCCCAGCGGGCGGATTCCAGTTCGCTGGTGCGCCGGTTCACTTTTTGTTCCAGTTCGATGTTGAAGGCGCGTACCTGGTCGTAGAGCCGGGCGTTTTCGATGAAGACGCTGACCTGAGCGGCGGCGGCGGCGAGGAAATCACGTTGGTCATCTTTGAAATGGGCGACGGCCGTACTCGCCAATTGAATCAGCCCCACCAACTGCCCTTTTACCTCCAGCGGGGCGCAGGCGACGGAGCGAAACCCCTCACAAATGCACAGGTTGGAGGTGCAGCGTGGATCCACTCCCACATCTTTGGCTAACAATACTCGCCGCTGGCTGACGGCCTGGCCGCAAAGACAATGGCCTGGTTGGAGCCGTGCTTCTTTTTCGGCCATCGCCACCGAAATGCCTTGATGCGCTTCCAGTCTTAAACCGGGCTGATGTTCCCGCTGAATGAAGATCATGCCGGCGTTGGCGTCCAGAGCCGTCATGGTTTCTTCCAGGATGGTGGCCACGGTCTCTTTGGGGTCGAGGGAACGGCTGGAGGCGAGGGACAGCCGGTTGAGGGTGGCTAATTCATCGGCGCGGTGGCTGAGTTGGTCTTGGGATTGGAAATAGGCGGCGGCGGCGCGGATGGCCCAGCGCAGGCTGAACCAGGAGAGGACGGGGCCGAGGATGCCGAGGACGACGATGCCGACGAAGGTGGGCCAGGGCCAGTTCGCTTCTCCCTGATGACGGCCGTTTTCATACAATGTAAATGCAACGCCAGATACGGCCATCAACAAAGGCACTGCCCACAAAGTAAGGCGCAAGGCGCGCAGGGAAGCGGCGGCGGTTTGCCGGTTTGTTTGTTGTTGATGGGGTAACACGTTGCCCGATTTCCTATGCCCGAATGAGTTGGTTCAGGACTTGCTCGATGTGCAGATGATGACAACGGACGGCCGCTGCTAGCCGCCCCTTGCATAAGATACCCCATAACTAAACTGTTGGTCAATATGAGCTTGAAATTAATTCGAGTACGGCCGTCACCGCCCCCGGCACGGCCGCAGCCACATCGGGCGATAACCGCTCAGAAAAATCAAACGTGGGGTGTGTGCTGATGCCGACGATGATGATCTTTTGGGGCAAGTCGGCCCCCATTTGTCGGCCCAGCGCCAGAGCGGTGGGTAAAGAGGTGTCGTGAACGGCCGTCAGATGTCCGGCGGAATGATCGGGCAGATCAGCTAAGGGCAGGGTGATGATTTCTCCGGGACGGCCGTCCGCCGAAGCCAGCGCATCCACGATGATGGCCCGCTCATAGCCGATCAGCCGTTCCATCAAGCTGAGGCCGCCCAGTGCCACACAGTCAAACTCGATGTGCGGGGAAGATGGGGCGTGGGCAGCGGCCGTTTCCACTACCCGCCAGCCCACGCCATCATCCCCCAGAATTGGATTGCCCAATCCTACCACCAGCGTTTTGGGATTCATCAGCAAAACTGTCGCAACACTTCAACTGGTTCGCCAGCCGCATCCCGCACCGTCACTTGCAGCGGCATCTGGCCCGGCAGCGAATGGGTGGCGCAGCCAAAGCAGGGGTCATAAGCGCGGAAAGCCATCTCCACTCGATTCAACATCCCCTCCGTCACCACCACCCCTTTTTTGATGAAGCTCTGCGCCGCCTTTTTGATGGACATGCTGATGGGAGCGTAGTTGTTGGTCGTGCCCACAACCAGATTCACTTTTGTCAGAATGCCCCGCTCGTCTGTCCAATAATGATGGGTCAGCGTGCCGCGTGGGGCTTCCACGATACCCACCCCTTCTGTCGGCGTTTGGGTGGGTATCGTATGGAAGTGGGGCGAGGTGATTTCTGCATCGCCGGCTAATTCCGCCAGCCGCTCAGCAGCATACAGCAGTTCGATTAGTCTGGCCCAGTGCGTCGCTAGTCGTTGATGCACCGGTTTTCCCCCCAGAGTTTGGTAGAAACGCTCGTATTCTGCCTGCGCCAGCGGCGTGGTCATGCCATCGGCGGCGTTCAGCCGGGAGAGCGGCGTGGCCGTGTAAACTCCTGATTCTTTGCCGTCCACAAACCCTTTCCAGCCCACTTTCTTAAGGTAAGGGAACTTGAGGTACGTCCACGGTTCGACGTGTTCGGCAATCCACTCTGTGTATTCGTGGGGCGCGTACTTGCCCAGGCGACGGCCGTCCGGGCCCACCACGCTCACCAATCCATCATAAAAATTCACCTTGTTGTTCTCATCCACCATACCGATGGAATAGGTGCGGTGCGTGTAAATATCCACCAGAACCAAATCAAGATACGCTTGATTTTTCAGCACAATGTCATCGAACAGCTTCAAGCTGAACTGGGCGAATTCCACCGCCCATTGGCCGATGTCGGCGATTTCCTGCCGTTCCGGTTCCGTCAGCCCCTTGGTGACGCCGCCGGGGATCGAGGTGCAGGGATGGACTTTTCGCCCGCCCAAAATCTCTATCACCCGATGCCCATTTTTTCGCGCCTGAATCACCTTGCCGCCAATCTCCAGCCCCACCTTGTGAATCACGCCCAGAATGTTGCGCTCCGCCACCGGCGCGTCCGGCCCCATGATAAAATCAGGGCCGCCCAGAGCGTAGAAATGGGTGGTGTGATCGGTGAAGAAGAAGCCCATGTAGAGCAGTTCCCGCAGCTTTTTGGCAGCAGGCGGCGGCTCTACGCCGTAGACGGCGTCGCCGGCTTTGGCGGCGGCCATGTGGTGCGCCTCCGGGCAGACGCCGCAGATGCGGTTGGTGAGCAAAGGCATCTCTTCCACCGGCCGTCCCACGCAAAACCGCTCAAACCCGCGCAGTTCGGGAATCTGGAAGTAGGTGTTGGCCACATTCCCATCATCATCCAGCAGAATTTCGATCTTGCCATGCCCTTCTAATCGAGTGATTGGATCAATGGTGATTCGTTCCATAGCAGTTCTCCTGATGATCAGTTAATCGTTGACCGTTAACTGTTAACTGTTGCTTGTTTCCCCGCCCGCATCAACGAGTGTGGTAAGCTGAATCGGTAGAACGATCCGGCCGGATCGGGGATGCCGTCCAGGATGCGGTTAATTTCGTCGGGGTCGCGGCTGTCAATGATGGAAGCAACGGCCGTCATCATTCGCGCCCCGTAATCCACCACCCCCGGCGCCGGGCCATAACAGCCGATGCAAGCCGCATTCACGTTGGGGCAAAGCGCGCCGCAGCCGTTCCGGGTGGCCGGGCCGTTGCACAACACCCCTTGCTCCAACAGACAGACCTCCGGGTTGAGATTTTCCACTTCATGAATCCGGGTAAATCCCTTGATTTTCTTCACACCCCGCTGGCGCTGGCAATCATCGCACACTGTCGAGCCGCCGGCGCCGATGACACTGCCCGGCGGCGGCAGTTCCGCTTTCCCCTGCAAAGCCTGGATGACCAGTTCGATGACGGCTGCAACCTGGTGCGACTCTGGCGGACAACCCGGCATGAAATAATCCACCTCCACAACCTGATCCAGCGTCTTCATCGCTGGATAGAACGTGGGAATGTGAATCATCGGCCCCTCCGGGGTCTGCCATTCCGTTTGCGGCCGTAGGCCGGTCGGATTGTTCGTCGTCACCGAGTCATACGCTGCCGCAAAAATCTGCTCCGGTTGGCTGAAATTGGCTAGGCCGGGGATGCACCCCTCGTTAGCACAGGAGCCGAACGCCACCAGAATTTGGGATTTTTGCCGCAGTAACTTTGCCAGATGTTCGTTTTCGTCGTTGCGGATGCCGCCGTTGAACAGCGTCAGGGTGATGGATTTGTCCGGCATCGCTTCTACATCTTTATACTTGGCGTCCATCGCCACCGGCCAAAATACCACCTCAAAGTTGGCGTCCACGTCTAGGATTTTTTCGTTGATGTTAAGCACGGCGATCTCGCAGCCGCCGCAGGACGCGGCCCAGTACATGGCGAATTTCGGTTTGCCGTTGCCGCTCATGCCGTCACCTCCTCCAGATGGGCGACCCGGCCGTTCACGCCCACCTGCTGCAAATGCTCCGGCCAGGCCAATGGCCCCAACGCCCGAATTTCCTCAACAAATTTGCTGATTTCCGCCGCCAGCCGCACCCCCTCGGCGGCGCTGGCCCACACCAGCTTCACCCGTTCCGGCTCCACCCCCATCTGGCTGATGGTTCGGGTCAGGAGAAGCGTGCGCCGCAGCGCCTTGTAGTTCTGTTCCAGGTAATGGCATTCGCCGGGATGACAGCCGGTGATCAGCACCCCATCCGCGCCGCCGGCCAATGCCTGCATGACAAAAGTGGGGTCGAGACGGCCGGAACACATCAACCGTACCAGGCGGATGTTGGGCGGGTATTTCACGCGGGCGGTTCCGGCCAGATCGGCGGCCCGGTAGCTGCACCAGTTGCAGGTGAAGCCCAGAATGACAGGTTCAAAAGGTTCGCTCATCGCGCGCCTCCTTCGGCAAAAACGAGTTCGGGGGTGAGGGAATGCCCATTGCTGTAGGTCAGAATCCCCTCAATCTGCGCCATCACTTGCTCATTGCTAAACCCGGTGCCGCTGATGGCGCCGGCGGGACAGGCGGCCACGCACGTGCCGCACCCCTGGCACAACGCCGGGTTAATCTCTGAAACCATCTGCTCTTCGTGGAACAAAATCGCATTAAACGGGCACAGGTCATTGCAAATGCGGCAGCCGGAACATTGCGCTTCGTTGACCGAGGCCCGAATCGGCTCCAGAGCGAACTTGCCCATGCCAATCCGGCTGAGCACCCGGGCCGCCGCCGCCGCTCCCTGCGCCACACTGCTGGGAATATCCTTTGGCCCCTGCGCCGCCCCGGCAATAAGAATCCCTTCTGTCATCGTGGAAATCGGGTCCAGCTTGGGATGTTTTTCGATAAACCAGCCGTTGCTACTACACGAAATGCCAAATTGGTGCGCTACCTCGTCGGCGTCGTGGCGCGGTTCCAGCCCGGCGGCCAGGATCACCATGTCCACCGGAATGCGCCGCTGTTTGCTCATCAGCGTGTCTTCGGCCTGGATGATGAGCTTGCCATTTTCGCCAGGCAGCCGGGCGGCATCGGTCACTTCGGCTACCCGGCCGCGCACAAATTTAACCCCTTCTCCCAGAACCCGCTGGTAAAATTCGTCATAATCTTTGTAGGCGGTGCGCATGTCAATGTAGAAGTTGTATACTTCGGCGCCGGTGCGTTCTTTCACCAGATGGGCGAATTTGAGACTGGCCATGCAGCAGATGACAGAGCAGTAGTTGTTGGTGTGCCGGTCGCGGCTGCCCACGCAGTGGATGATGCCCACGCTCTTTGGCCGGGTGACGCCGTCTCGCAGCGCCACCTCCCCGTTGGTTGGCCCGGCGGCGTTGCACAGCCGTTCAAATTCCAGGTTGGTGAATACGTTGGCGAGACGGCCGTACCCATACTGTGGCAGTCGGCGCGGGTCAAACAAGTCAAACCCGGTCGCCAGCACAATATTGCCCACCGTCACCGTCGTGACACTTTCTTCCTGGTCAAACTGAATCGCTCCGGTGGGGCAGAACTTCTCACACGCCTTGCACTTGCCGTTGATGAAATAGGTGCAGTTTTCCCGATCAATCACCGGATACTTGGGAACCGCCTGTGCAAACGGCGTGTAAATCGCCTTGCGGTAGCCCAGCCCGGCTTCAAACACCTCATCCACCACCTGCTTGGGGCATTTTTCCCAGCAAATACCGCAGCCGGTGCATAATTCCGTGTCCACAAAGCGCGGCTTCTGGCGAATGGTGACGGTGAAATCACCCACATACCCATCCACCCGCTCCACCTCGCTCCAGCTCATCAGCTCGATGTTGGGATGACTGCCCACCGTCACCATCTTTGGCGTCAGGATGCAGGCGGCGCAGTCCAGCGTGGGGAAGGTTTTGTCGAATTGGGCCATGTGGCCGCCGATGGACGGCTCCCGCTCCACCAAAATTACTTTTTGGCCGGAATCGGCGATTTCCAATGCCGTCTGAATCCCGGCAATGCCGCCGCCCACCACCAGCGTGGTCGGGTTAATGGGAACCGAGAGCGGTTCCAGCGGTTCGTGATGCGCTACCCGGGCCACGCCGCCAGCTAATACCGCTTTGGCTTTGCTGGTCGCTTTCTCTTTGTCGGTGTGAACCCAGGAGACTTGTTCGCGGATGGAAACTAATTCGCTCAAAAAGGGGTTCAACCCGGCGCGTTGACAGGCGCCGCGGAAGGTTTGTTCGTGCAAGTGGGGAGAACAGGCGGCGACGACCACCCGCGTCAATCCTTTCTCTTGGATGTCTTGTTCGATAAGCTCCTGCCCCAAACTGGAGCACATGAATTTGTAGTCGCGGGAGACGATCACGCCTTGATCGGCCAGCACTTCTTGCGCCCAGGCTGATACCTCTTCCACGTTGACGACAGCGGAGATGTTGGTGCCGCAGTGGCAGACGTAAACGCCGATCCGTTCACGGCCGGTCTTTTCTTCATTCATGCTGTTACCTCCTCTGCCTCAACCATTTTGGGCATAGGCAAGCTGGGATCATCTTTGCGGCGTCGTTTCTTCCGTTTGGGAGTGACTGCTTTTGGTTTCTCAGCGCCAATGCGGGCTAGGGCCGGTTGAATATCAACAAACTCCTTGCCCAAGCCCAACGATTCGGGATCGTGACCAAAAGCCAGCCCCATCAATTGGGTGAAGTAGAGTACCGGCATGTGGTAGTTGGTCTTGAAATGCCGGTTGGTGTCGTGCTGGAACGCATCCAGATTGAGCTGGCACATGGGGCAGAGGGCGGCGATGAGATCGGCCTGGGTTTCATCGGCGGCATGGATGAGCCGCCGAATTAGCTCATACGCCACCGGCGGGCTGATTTGGGTCATGTGCCCGCCGCAGCAATGCGTCTTGAGCGGGTAATTGACGACTTCAGCGCCAAGGGCGGTGAGCAGTTTGTCCAGGGATTGGGGGTATTCGGGGTTGGCGAAACGGCCGTCCGGGTCAGGTCGCACCACCATGCAGCCGTAATAGGGCGCCACCCGCAGTCCGGTGAGCGGCTTCTTCACTTGTTGGGCGATTTTGTCCAGGCCGATGTCCCTCACCATCACATCCAGCAGATGGCGGATTTTCACGGAACCGGGCTGGTAGGCCAGATCGCCGGCGGCCAGAGCCTCATTCACCTGCCGGTTGAGCGTCTCATCCTGCCGCATGTAACTGTCCGTTTTAGCCAGATTGAGGTAACAGGCGCTGCATCCGGCGACAACGGTGCGGCTGCCATTTGCCTGCCGGGCCGCCAGCGCCAGATTCCGTCCCACTAACACTTGCGCCGGCAGCCGGTAAACGGATGTGTACTCCGTGGCTCCACAGCAGTTCCAATCTTCAATTTCGTCCAATGTCATCCCCAAATCATGGCGGATGGTCATCAACGAATCCAGATACGGCCGGGCGCTGCGCTGCATTGAGCAGCCGGGATAAAAAATGTACCGATTCATACTTCAGCCTCCAATGCCTTGGCCCGGTTCAGTATCCGCTTCAGTTGTTTTACCCCCTTGATCCGATGGGGGGTCAAATCCATGCGCCCTTTGCTCAACATGCCCAATCCCATCGAAGCTCCTTCCACAAAATGCAGGGGGCGGTGACGCAGGAATTGGCGCGTGGCCAGACCAAACTCAAAGCTGCGGCCGTACTGTTCTACATGCCCCACAAAATGTTGGGACAAATCGGACGCCGCTTTTTCCGAAAACTGACGGGCTTCAATCGCCATCCGCTTCAGCGAGTACATCACATCAGTGATGTGTACCTCTTGGGGACAGCGGGCTGTGCAAAAATAACAGGAAACACAGTACCAGGGCGTATTGCTGGCCAGCGCCGCGTCCTTCTCGTTGGCCCGAATCATGGCAAAAAGCTGGCGGGGCGTATGATCCATGTCAGGGCCGGACGGGCAAGAGCCGCCGCATGTGCCGCATTGAATGCACATTTCCAGCCGTGAATCTCCCGGAGTCGCCGCCAATGCTTCATCCAGAAAATCTCTGGGAGGCGAAGCCGCTGCCATCGGTAAAATAGATGGTTGATCCAAAGGACACCACCTGAAAGGACTATGAACCAGTTGCCAGCCCCTGACAGGGTTCCGGCTATCCTGGTTGATAAACAATGTTTTGGTGAGCAGCTCCCGATGGACAAGCTCTAAAAAGATTGGACAAAACCTTTTTCGAGCGCCTTTTTGCGCCAATGATCAGGCCAGCGCCAGCGTGTTGGAGTGGTGAAGTGGATTTGTGGAACGCCATGTCCGGGCCAACATGGAGGGTGCAAAGGTCGGTGTTTTGGCTCGGATGGCTGACCTTTTACCACCATGTAAATCATATCATCCGGGTGGGGGCAGGATTAGTGCAGAATGTCATATCTTACTTGTGATAAATATCACAATTGGTTGGGTTGAAATTGAGACAGGCGGGCGACGGCCGTTGCCAACACCGGCTGTGACTTGCAAAACGCGAATCGGGCCAGCCCGGCGCCGTCGGCGGGACGGTGATAGAAAGCGCTGGGCGGGATGGCGGCCACGCCCACTTCGGTGGTGAGGTAGCGGCAGAAGGCAACGTCGTCGGCGAAGCCGAGCGAGGAGATGTCGGCCATGATGAAGTAGGTTCCCTGGGGGGTGAGCGGCTCCATCCCGGCCTGGCGCAGGCCATTCGCCAGAAAATCTCGTTTGGCCTGATAGGTGTTAGTCAATTCGCGGTAATAATCTGCGCCGGAGGCCAGGGCGACGGCGGCGGCTTCCTGCAATGGAGCGGCCCCGGAGAAGGTGATGAATTGGTGGGCGCGGAAGACGGCCGTGTTCAATGCAGCTGGTGCCACTGTCCAGCCCACTTTCCAGCCGGTGACGCTGAAGGTTTTGCCCAGGCTGGAGATGGTGACGGTGCGTTCTTTCGCATTAGGGCAAAAACAGCACGTCACACATCAAGGGCAGCCTCAGCCCAATCAGCAAGCCGTTGCTCAAGAACAGCATCTCTATTGTGTCGCCAGCGATAGCGACGACGGAATTGTTCCTGACGACGTTCATAGCGGGCATGTTCTGCCCTATAATCTTCCC
>JAJRVV010000223.1 GCA_024277135.1 Chloroflexota bacterium
GCAGGGGATCGTATTGGTGAATGGTGTAACCAGGTAATCGGGGATGGTTAAAGGCGGGGTTGGCGGCCATCAGGTCTTGCCGATAGTTGGGGACGGGCCGATATGTGCCGTTCACTCGTTTCATGCCAATCGTGCCGCCAGTGTAGGCGATGTAGACCTTCTTGTTCATGGGGGAAGTTTAGCAGATGTTGGGGGAGAATAGAAAAACGGCCGTTCCCGCCAAGCGCAGCGGAGAACGGCCGTTATACCCAACTGACAAGAGAAACTTACCGCTTACTGAGCCAACGCCGCCAGCGGCAACTGGGCTACCAGGCTGAGGTCAGTCTGCGCCCGGCTGCCAACCTCTTCGCCCGTCGCCACGGAAACTTCCCGTTCCATCGTTGTCGTCCACATGTTGCCGACCAGTTGACCGTCAACGTAAGCGCCGCCGCCAGAGTTGCCGCCCACGACGCTGGCCCCATCCAGGCTGACCAGGCGGTAAACGGGCTGTCCCCGGAAATCGCTCAACTCCTGCACCAGCATCGCCGCTACGCTGATGACGCCGCTGTGGGGCTGGCGGTAGGCCAGGTGGATAATGCTGTTTTTGCCGACGGATTGGCTGCTGCCGGTAGAGACGGCCGTTAATCCTCCCACCAATTCATCCGCCGCATCCAAGACCATCGTGCCGCCATCGCGGTAGCGGATGAGCTGCTGAAATTCCGCGCCGCTCACTTCCAAGAGCAGTTCGTTAGCCGTGTTGTGGAATTGCACTTTGGTCAGATTAGGCGTCAGCAGCGTCCAATGGTCATGGGTCACGATGAAGGTATCCTGGCCGGAGCGCGTCAGCGTCCCCAACCCTTCGCCCACCATATACTGGATCGCCTTCTGCCCGTTTACCGTCACGTACTGCGGGTTGCCCTGCTCATCGGTCAGGGGGGCGAACAGGGTGATGCGCACCGTTGCCGCCAAGATTCGCTGCTGGGTGGTTTTGTCAATCGTGTACGAGGAAGCCAGAACCGTCCGGTTAAATTTCGTGAAGCCTAACGCGCTGCTTAATAATAGAAGGGCTAAACCGATGAACAAGAGTTTGGGTAACATTTTCCACCTCGCTGCGCCTCGTGACGCTGTGTGATTTCTCTTGTTCTCAGTCTCGCTTTTGCCCGTCACCGGCCTGTCTGACGGCCGTCAACAAGCCGGCGCGTTGCGTCAACAATTCATCAACAAATGAAAATGGGTGAAAAATGCAATTTGCGGCGCATCATGGCGGCAGCGGCCGTTGACGACTTTCCGTTGCCAACCGTCAACAAATCGACCAAAATCGTCAACAAACCCCCTTTTTGGTGGGTTTTGTGTTAGGATTGGGGAAATGTGAGCAGGATTCTCTCAGTAACGGTCCACTAAACGCCCATTGCGATGAAGCCAAAGCAATACGTTCACACCGACCATCGGAGATATGACATCCTCCTGGAGGTTCGCCCTTCGAGGGGATTTAGAAGAGTAGGAGACAAAACTGATGAGTGCGTTAACCCTTTCCTTGTTCGGCCGTTTTCAGGCCATGCTAAATGGCGACCCATTGCCGGGCTTTCGCACTATCAAAGTGCAGGCCCTTCTGATTTATCTGGCGGCCGAGCCAACCACGCCCCACCGCCGCGAAACGTTGATGACCTTGCTTTGGCCGGGGATGCCGGAACGGTCAGCCCGGCAAAACCTGCGCCAGATCCTCTACAACTTGCGCCGCGCCGTTCCCAATCTGCCGCCCCAAACAGATGCCGGAAAGCGTAACGGGGAAACGCCTGTACTGAGCGAAGCCGAAGCAGCCGTTCCCCTCCTCCAGGCCAATCGTCAAACCATCCAACTTAATCCGCTGGCCGATGTCGGCAGCGATGTCATGCGTTTTGAAGCGTTGGCCAAAAGCATCCAGACCCACAACCATCTGGACATGTTCCTCTGTCACGACTGCCGCCAGAACCTGGAAACGGCCGTCGCCCTCTACACGGGCGATTTCCTGGCCGATTTTTATCTGGACGACAGCAACGCCTTTGAAGAGTGGGCCGAAATTAAGCGGCAGGGGTATCGCCGCCAAATGCTGGATGCCCTGGAAACGTTGACGGCCGTCGCCACCCGTCAAACTTCCTATGCCGAAGCCCGCGTCTACGCCGAACGGCAGTTGGAAATAGACAATCTGCGCGAAAGCGCCTACCGTCAGTTGATGAAAATTCTGGCGCTCAACGGCCAGCGGGCTGAAGCGCTGGCCTTGTATGAAACCTGCCAACGCCTGTTTGCCGAAGAACTGGGGATGGCGCCAACGACCCGGACAACTGAGGTCTACGAGCAGATTCGGGCCGGGGATTTGAGTTTTGCCGCGCCGCCGGCCAAGGGAGTGCGCGGTTTTGAGCTGAAGGAGAAAATCGGCGAGGGCGCATATGGCGCCATCCATCGCGCCATCCAACCGGCGGTGGGGCGGGAAGTGGCCGTCAAAGTCATTCGCCGCAAGTATGCCGACGACCCGGAATTTATCCGCCGCTTTGAGGCTGAGGCGCAAACCGTCGCCCGGCTGGAGCATCCCTACATCGTGCCGCTGTACGATTACTGGCGCGAACCGGCCGGGGCCTACCTCGTCATGCGCCTGCTCCGGGGCGGTAATCTGCTGACCTCCCTGAAAAGCGGCCCCTGGGACGTGGAACCGACGCTCAAGATGCTGGATCAGATCACCTCGGCCCTGGCCGCCGCCCACCGTCAAGGGGTCGTCCACCGGGACATCAAACCGGCCAATATTTTGTTTGACGAAGCGAGCAACGCTTATCTCTCCGACTTTGGCATTGCCAAACAGATGGCGGGAGATTTACAGTTGACGGCCGTCGGCGGCATCATGGGTACGCCGGACTATATTTCGCCGGAGCAGCTGCGGGATGAGCCGGTCAGCCCCCCTTCTGATTTATACAGCCTGGGCGCAGTTTTGTATGAGACGTTGACCGGAGAACGGCCGTTTCCCAACATGCCGATAGCCATGCTCTTACAAAAACAGTTAGAGGAGCCGATTCCGCCGGTTAGCGCCAGCCGGCCGGATTTGCCGCCGCAAATTGATGCCGTCATCCAACGCGCCACCGCCAAACGGCCGTCCGACCGGTATGGGGATGCGTTGGCGATGGCCGAAGCGTTTCGCAGGGCGGTGCGGGGACAGGATGCAGCCCAACCGGTGGTGATAGAGACGGCCGTGCCCGCCGCCGTAGACATCGTCAACCCCTACAAAGGGCTGCGCGCCTTCCAGGAAGCTGACGCCGCCGATTTTTACGGCCGTGAATCCCTGGTGGAGCAGTTGGTTGCCCGGCTGGCCGAGAGCCGTTTCCTGGCCGTCGTCGGCCCCAGCGGGGGCGGCAAATCCAGCGTAGTCAAAGCGGGGCTGATTCCGGCGCTGCAGCAAGGGGCTGTGCCCGGCTCTGAGAAATGGTTTGTGGCTGAGATGACCCCTGGCAGCCACCCGCTGGAAGAGTTGGAGCTGGCGCTGCTGCCCATCGCCGTGGATCCGCCGCCCAGCCTGGTGGAACCGATGCAAAAGGACACGCGCGGCCTGCTGCGCACCATCCGCCGTATCCTGCCCGATGAAGAGGGGGCGCAGCTGCTGCTGGTCATTGACCAGTTCGAGGAGCTATTCACTTTGGTTGAAGATGAGGCTCGGCGAACGCATTTTCTGGATAGTCTGGTGGCAGCGATTAACGCTCCCCGCTGTCCGCTGCGGGTCGTGGTCACGCTGCGGGCTGATTTTTATGATCGGCCGTTGCAGGTACAACCGTTAGCGACCCTTTTCAAGCAGCATACGGAACTGGTCTTGCCGCTCACGCTGGATGAGTTGACCTGGGCGATTCAGGAACCGGCGCGGCGGATGGGGGTGGGCTTTGAAGAGGGCGTGGTCGCCGCCATCCTGGATGACGTTCACGACCAGCCGGGCGCGCTGCCGCTGCTGCAATATGCGCTGACGGAACTGTTTGAGGAACGGCAGGATCGGGTGATGACGCGAGCCGCTTACCGGGCGGTGGGCGGCGTGCTGGGGGCGCTGGGGCAGCGGGCGGAGGAGTTGTATGCCGGTCTGGATGAAGCCGGGCAGGAAGCGGCATGCCAGTTGTTCCTGCGTCTGGTGACGTTGGGCGAGGGTGTGGAGGATACAAGGCGGCGGGTGCGGCTGTCGGAACTAGAAGCGTTATCCGTGAACCGTAAGCCGTTATCCGTAAACCGTAAACCGATTACGGAACACGGAACACGAAATACGGCATACGGATTACCGATTACCGAATACGGGGATCACCGCCTCCTCACCTTCGACCACGACCCCATCACCCGCGAATCCACCGTCGAAGTGGCTCACGAAGCGCTGCTGCGTGAATGGCCTCGCTTGCGCGGCTGGCTGGAACAGAGCCGGGACGACGTGCGCTTACAACGAACGCTGGCCGCCGCTGCCGCCGAATGGACGCAAAATAACCAGGATGCCGGTTTTCTCTTACACGGCAGCCGTTTAGACCTGTTTTCCGGGTGGGCGGCCGATTTGGATTTGGCGCTGACCCAGGAGGAACACGCCTATCTGCAAGCCAGCGCAGCAGCGCGAGAGCGGCGCGAGGCCGAAGAACAGGCCCGGCAGCAGCGCGAACTGGAAACCGCCCGCCAACTGGCGGAAACAGAACGCCATCGCGCGGATGAACAGATTACGGCAGCCAAAAACTTGCGCCGCCGGGCGGTCTATCTAGGCATCGCCCTTGTTGTCGCGGCTGTGTTGGCGATAGCGGC
>JAJRVV010000224.1 GCA_024277135.1 Chloroflexota bacterium
AGACACTGAGAACACGGAGTTTCTCTGGTAAAAATCTCCATGCCCCCGTGTTTTTTCCCGTAGAGTCATCATAAATAACTTTTGAGTTTACTGTGGCCGCATCTCAGTCCCGAAGGGTTGCTCTCCTGACCGCGCCACCCAAGTTAATTCTAGGCGAACCCTTAGCGATTTGTGACGCCGCAGGTTCCTAAAGAAGCGCATTCGCCAATTCCACAACTTATTTGCGAACGCGCCCTTACCAATTTTTAGTTAGTGGGAGGTTTCTTTAATGCACAAAAAACGTTTGGTGTGGCTGGCCCTGTTCTTGGCGCTGGCTCTGGGGTTAGCCGCCTGTGGCGGAGGCGATGATGATGGCAGCGCTGGCGAAAAACTGTTCAAACAAACCGTGATTGGATCAGCTAGTTCGCCAGGATGTGTGACCTGCCATTCGCTTGATGTGGATGTGGCGCTGGTGGGGCCTTCGCAGGCAGGTGTAGCCTCACGGGCTGGTTCCAGTGTTTCCGGCCAAAGCGCCGAACAGTATCTTCGCAATTCCATCATCAATCCCAACGATCATATTGTGGAAGGATTCGCTGAAGGCGTCATGTATCCTAATTATGGCGCTGAGTTGTCAGATCAAGAGGTTGATGATTTAGTGGCGTTCATGCTTACGTTGAAGTAAACCGGGTGAAGGAGGCCGGCGAGGTTTTTAGAGAAACCTCACGGCCGTCTGTGACCCCATCTCCCACCGCTCACCTGCCGGCCCAACCGGGTAACCCCGCGCCTGAATTTGAGCTGCCGACGTTGAACGGCCGTGCCGCTGCCCTGTCCGATTATGCCGGCGAGGTGGTTATCATCATCCTGGATCGCAATGGCGTCATCCGCCACTTGCAAACCGGCATGATTTCTGAGGCAGAATTAGAGGCCATCGTTCGGCCGTCACTGCAAGCGGTTATCGGCAGTTAACCAGGCGTAACGGCCGTTTCCAGAAAAGTGTCAACAATTCAACTAATCAAACTTAAACCGCCACATCGCGGCCAGGAAGAAAACGGCCGCAAACCCGACCACCGCGCCAGCTTGCGGCAGCACGTCCACCACTCCTAATCCATCATTCAACAGCCCATAAAAACCGCGCAAAGCATGGCCGTGCGGCGTGAACAGCGTCACCTTGTCCATAAAACTGCCGTCCGGGAAAGTGACGATAGCGCCTCCCAGCCCGGCCAGGACAAACGCGATGATCGTTCCCAACGAATCCGCCTGGCCGCTGGTTTTGACAATCGCCGCCAGCAACATCCCCAGCGCCGACGCCGCCAGCGCCAGCGTCAGCGTCAGCGCCAGCAAGCCGGCCGGCGACTGGCCCAACGGCATATCAAACACGGCGTTGGCGATGCCAAACAGAACTGTCACTTGCAGCACGACGATCAGCATGTAGGCCAACATCTTGCCGGCGATGATGGCGGCGGGAGGCAGCGGCGCGGCCAGCAGACGGCGGAAGGAGCCTTCTTCCTTCTCTCGCAGTAAGGTGGCGGCAATCGTGCCCACCAGGAAGAAGGCGAACATGACGGCGAAATTGGGGACGACGTAGCCGAACGGGTTAACCAGTTCCGTTTTTGCCGCCCCGGTCAGCTCTTCGCTGCGGACGGTGATGACCGGGTTTTGCCGCATCTGTTGCAACTGGGTCATGATGACGCCCAGCGTTTGCGCGGCGATGGCCCGCTGCATCTGTGGCGGCGCATCGGCCAGCGCGCCGGATTCGCCTAAAACGGCGCCAATCCCATACGAAATTTCGCCGGCCACTTCAACTTCGCCGGCCACCTGGCGCAGGATGCCGCTGACGATGCTGGCGGCGATCTCCTGGGCCGGGTCCACGATGATTTGCAGTTCTACCGGCTTGTAATCATCAATTTGCTGGCTGAATCCGGCGGGGATGATGACGGCCGCCAACGCCTGGGCGTCGGCTACCCGTTCGTCCGCTTCGTCGGCTGAATCCAGCTTTTCGATGTTGAGCGCGTCAATCCCTTCTAATGCGGTGACGATTTGGGCGGCGTAGGGGCCGTCGTCCTGGTTGACGAGGAAGATGTCGAGGGTGACGGCCGTCTCCTCGCCATCACCCATCACCCCAAACGACTGGAACATAGACCCCAGCAGCGAAGCCAGCAGCAGCGGCAGCAAAAACAGTACCGCCAACGACCCCCGATCCTTGAACATCACCTGCAACTCTTTCCCGGCCACCGCCAGAGTGTATCGAATCATATCCATCGCAAACCTCATTTTAGTCAAAATCAAACCGCCACACGCCCACCAGCCAGAACAACAGCGTGAAGCCCAACAAAATCGCCAATTCGGTGGTGATGTCCGGCAGGCGTTGGCCGCGAGCCAGGACGCCGTAGAGCGCCTTGCCCGCCCAATAATGGGGGACCGCCTTGCCCGCCTGTCCCAAAAAACCTTCCAGCAAAAAGGTGGGGAAGAAGGCCCCGCCCAACGCGCCCATCAGCCACAGCAGCACCGCGCTGCCGCCGCCAATCTGCCCCTCGGTGCGGGCAAAGGCGGCGATGAGAACGCCCAGTCCGGCGGCGCACAAGGCCATGATGACCACGATGAGGAGAACCGCCAGCGGGTCTTCGCCCAACGTCAACCCTTCCAATCCCAACAAAGGCATGAGGAGGACGCCCACCAAAAAGATGACGCCGACCTGAATCAGGGCGATGAAAAAGGTGGGCAGCATCTTGCCCAGCAACAGTTCCGCTTTGCTGATGGGAGCCGCCATCAAGCGGCGGAAGCTGCCGATTTTCTTTTCGTTATAAATGGAGAGGGCGGTGGCCCCGGCGGCCAGGAAGACGAAGAGGACGGTGAAGCCGGGGACGGTGACGTTGGGGCCGCTGAAGGGGGCCGGGGCTGCCGGTTCGCCGGTTTGGCCGGGGCGGGTCTGGTTGATGGTGATGAGCGGCCGTTCCGCCGACGATTCAAACTGGCTTTTGGCCTGCGCCTGGATGGCCTCCGTGGTGAATACCTGCTGTTCTGGCGCGGCCGCCGCCTGCATCTCGGCCATCATCTGTAAACTGGCTAAAATCTGAGTTTGCAGCGTCAACTCCTGAGCGGCGCCATCTATCACCAACTGCACCGCCTCCCGCGCCGCGTCGTCGGCATCGGGGTGGCTGGTCAGGCGTAAGGTGGTGGGCCGGTTGGCGGCCACGTCGTCGGAAAAACCGACGGGGATGGTCAGCAGCCAATCAATCTGGCCCGCTTCCAGTTGGGCTTGGGCGTCAGGTTGGGCCATCAGTTCCGTTTTGACGCCGCCGGCGGCGTCTATTTTCTGCAGGAGGGTGACGGCCGTATCCCCCTCGTCCAAATTCACTGCCGGCAGCGGCGTCACGGCCGTCTCGCTCGCGCCCACATTTCCCAGCCCGCTAAACACAAAGATGAACACCAGCGGCAGCACAAACAGTTGTAGCGCCGAGCCGCGATCTTTGAAAAATATCAGCAAATCTTTGAACGCTATGCTTAAGATGTTCATCGGCTACTCCCGCAGCTTCTTGCCGGTCAGGTGCAAGAAAACATTTTCCAGGTTCGGTTCCAGGATTTCCAGGGATGCCAGCGTCATATCCTGTTCGTTGAGAAAGCTGATGAGGTTGATGAGCGCCGTTTGACTGTGCCTGGCTTCCACCTTCACCAGCGGGCGGGTGGGCGCTATCGCCAACGTATCCGCCGCTTCGCCGCCATTGGCGGGCGGCGCGGCCGGTTGGGGCGCTATGCTCGCCTGTTCCACGCCGGGCAGCGCCCGAATCCGGGCCAGCAACGCCTCGTCCACCTGGTTCAGCCCCACGTAAATGACGCCGCCGCCCAGCATGGCGATCAGGCTTTTAACGGTGTCCAGAGCGATGATCTCGCCGTTGTCAATGATGGCGACGCGGTGGCAGAGCAGTTCCACTTCTTCCATGTAATGGCTGGTGTAGACGATGCTCATGCCCCGCTCTCGATTGAGCCGCTGCACGCTCTGGAAGATATGATTGCGGCTTTGCGGGTCAACGCCCACGGTCGGCTCGTCCAGGAAGAGGAGCCGGGGGTGATGCACCAGCCCGGCGGCGATGTTGACGCGCCGTTTCATGCCGCCGGAGTAGTTTTCCACTGGCTCGTCGGCGCGGTCGGTGAGGGCGACGACGCGCAGCACGTCTTCGACGCGCTCTTTGAGCGCCTTGCCGCGCAGTCCGTAAATGCGACCAAAGAAGTTGAGGTTGGCGCGCGCGCTCAAGGTGGGGTATAGGGCCAAATCTTGCGGGACCAGGCCGTTGATTTTTTTGACCTGGTTCATCTCTTTGCGAATGTCGTGGCCGCCGATGACGGCCGTGCCCTCTGTCGGCTCTACCACTCCGGTCAACATCGAAATCGTCTGCGTCTTGCCGGCTCCATTGGGGCCAAGCAAGCCAAAGATTTCCCCCTCTTTCACGGAGAAACTAATCCCTTTGACTACCTCGTGGTCGCCGTACCGCTTCCGTAAATCCTTCACTTCCAAAATCACGTTGTTCATCTTCATTTACTCCCATTTACCGGCGCCCGCCATTTTTACCGGCGCCCGCCCCCTGGCTTGCTGCGGGTCGCGCATCGTCATCAACGGAACGCCCACGCCGTATGTCACAAAATCCTTCACCGGCGTCACTTCAATCACACAAGTCGTCTGCCGCACCTCCGGGTCGTTTTGCAAGCCGCGCATGAGCGCCTGCAAAATCGCATCATCCACCTCGTCAAGCTCCCGTACCACCGCCGCCCCGGCAAAGGTGATCGTCGCCGCCGGAATTTTGATCCAGGGCATGAAGGGAATGCGTTTGGCGATGGGAACCGTCAGGGAGACGCATCGGTTTTGCCCGATATGGCGCACTTTCCAGGCCTCTTTGCGCGAGGAGATGTACAACTTCCCCGCCCGCACCACGTAGACAATTCCGGCCGTTCGCGCTTCCTGGTTAGCCGATACCATGCCCAAAACGGCAAATGATTCTTTTTTCAGCGCCTGCCACACTTGTTGGCTGGTCAATGTCGCCATGTTTTCTCCTTATTTTCCAGATAGTCAAATAATCTGGTTGTAATTTAACAAAACAGGGGATGGTTTGGATGTGCCAGAGGTCACGCCCAGGTCATGTTTGGCAATGTGACCAGGGATTAGCGGAGTCGAGGCTTCAGCCGGTCTTCTCTTAATATTGACCGGCTAAACCTGCGCTGAGCGTAGCCGAAGTAGCCTCGACTCCGCCAATAAATCCAGAACGCCCAAAAAACGCTGCTATACTCGTGCCAGAGCGAGTCTTTACAAAGACAGCCGCCGCGCATATACTGAGAAGACGTAAATTGAGATACTGCTTCAATGAGCAGTCATTGCGCCTGGCGAGTCAGCCAGGAGCCGGCGATTTCGGGAGGTCGCGTTGCCATGAAAGTCAAACTCATTCTTTTTGTCAACTTGTTCATAAAATTCCAGAAATTCAAAACAGAGGGATTGCTCGTTTAGTGTCACTCACCTTTTGAGAAGATGCGGCATACGTTTATCAGATATGCAGGGAGTGTGGAAATGTACCGGGGAAATAGAAATTCATCTTCGCTAGTTGTTGTCATCATCATCGGTGGTGGGTTGGTTCTTGCGTTGTTATTGACTTTAGCCAACGGATTATTAGCAAAGCCCGCTGGCGTCTGGTATGTAGATGCCAGCGCTGGCAGCGACAGTAACAATTGCCTTTCGCCCGGCGCCGCCTGTCTGACCATCGCCGGGGCAGTGGGTAAAGCCGCCAATGACGACACCATTCAAATCGCGGCCGGGGTGTATGCTGAAAACGATATTTCGATCAGCAAAAGATTGACCCTGGTCGGCGCTGGTGTGGGCAGCGCCATTGTGGATGGCAGCGGCGGCGGACGAATCTTTAAAACTTCGATGGAATCCACTCTTTCCGGCATGACAATTCAAAACGGGAATGTGACCGCGGTTTCCAGCTATCTTTTTGACACCAGCGGCGGCGCGATACAAAACCTTGCCAAGCTCACTATTCAGGACAGCCTTATCATCAGCAGCACAGCCATCGGCAGCGGCGGCGGCATCTTCAATAACGGCACGCTGATCCTGGACAACACCAACGTACTCAATAACAGCGCCAATGACTTCGGCGGCGGCATTTACAATTACAATCTGGGCGTTATAACCATCACCAATAGTACCGTGGGCGGGAATACGGCGGTCAACAATTATGGCGGCGGCATTTACACCAATCAACCCCTCTACCTGACCAACGTCACTATGCGCGACAACAGCGCTGGCAGTTTTGGCGGCGGGCTTTTCTTGGGGGACACTAGCGTCTTGGCTGGCGTCACCCTCAGCGGCAACCAGGCCGGGAACGGGGCGGCGATATTTGCCCAAATCGGGGCCATCACCCTCACCAACAGCACCGTCAGCGGCAACACTGCCAGCAATAACTACGGCGGCATCTACATCAGCGGGCCAAACACGTCGGTGAACCTGGTTAATTCGACTATTGCCAACAATACCCGCACCAACTCGGTTGGCACTGGTTTCAACGGGTTGATAATCGGCAACAACGCCACCGCCACCTTCCTCAACACAATTATTGCTTTTAACAGCGGCCAGAACTGCGGCGGCACCACTGGCAATTGGAATTCGGCTGGATACAACTTGTCCAATGATTTCACCTGCGCCTTTTCACAGGTGGGCGACAAGGAAGGAACAGACCCGATGCTGGGGCCATTGGCAGACAACGGCGGCGACACGTTGACCCATGCCCTCCAGCCCGGCAGCCCGGCGATTGACGCCGGAACGAATTCGGGTTGTCCGGCAACGGATCAAAGGGGTAAAGCCCGACCGTATGACGGGGACAATGACAGCGCCGCCACTTGCGACATCGGCGCGGTGGAAGCGCAGCCCCCTCAGAATAGGGCATCTGTCCGGGTTGACCTGCGTGATTATGGAACTGATCCTGAAACCACCATTGCCCTGGTAGGGCAGCCGATGGTGTGGACCAACAACGGCGCCAAAAACCATACCATCACCGAAGGCGATCCCATCTTTCGCCTGTTCCTGCCATCGGTGCTAGGGGGGACAGGCGCAGGTGCAGCACAGGCTGTCAGTGCCGCCTCGCCTGCTATGGAGGACACACCCATCTTTGATAGTGGAACCATTGTTCCTGGAGGACAATTCACCTACACATTCACGACCCCAGGTACCTATGCCTACTACAGCAAATATGCCCCAGGCGCGGTTACGGGGAAAATAGTGGTTGTAGAAATCACCGAAGCTAAAGGAACACAAATAGACGCCGACTCCGGGGGAAGTGTAAGTACGACCGACGGCGCAGATGTGACCATCGCGCCCGGTGGACTTTATACTGACACAGAATTAACCATCTCTGTGCTTGCCAGCTTGCCGATGACTAGCTCATGGGGAACATCCGTTAGTGCGGCTTATGAGGTCGCCATTGGCGATAGGGACGTGATTTCCAAACCGATAACTGTGACCTTGCCTTATGACCCTGGCAGCCTACCCATTGGCACAAGCGAAACCGATATTTACGCAGCTTACCACAACGGCCTGAGTTGGATCATGGTACCGGGAATTGTTGACGCGGAGAACAATCAGGTTGTGTTCGAGACAAATCACCTATCACTATGGTGGCTGATAATTCCATCCTGCGGGGAATTACGCGGCGAAGATGTATTTACTGAGGATCAGAAAAACGCTTATGAAGCCGGTCGGGAGTTTCTGAAACGGATATCTGTCCACAAAGACCTGATTGAAGCATATCAGGCTGGTTTACAGCCTATGTTGAGTGTTGACCATGATGGCGCTGCCTGGTTGGCGAAGAAAGATATCTGTTCGCTTAAGCGCACCTCGGCTCAAGATATCAATGCTAAATTTCCGAGTGCAAACGTTACGGATTGGACAGAAATGGCCCAGGCGGTCATAGATATTGGTGAAGCGTTGAATAGCCAGGGGTATGATGAAATTGTGTTCAACGAAATGTTAGAACGTATCAGTCAAGCATCAACAAGCGTGTCTTTTGGTCTGGAATTGGTGAAGTGGACTCTTGGATCAGAGGTGGCGATTACGGAACTCCTGTTCAAAGAGTTGGTATTGAATCTGGCTGTAAAACCATTAGCCTACGATATTCAACTAATGTTTCACTATACGGATCTTAGAAATGATATCCAAAAGTGGTTACTGTGGAACGGCTTTGGTGATACTACTACTAAAGGGGTATCCAATTTGTCGTCTTCCAGTCAGCTCTCCAGTGGTAATTGTTCGCTTCAATACGGCGCCTCAAAGGAATTTTTCCAAACCACTATTCCTGGGGCTGGGAATTCCGAATCGGAACTCTTCTTTAACCTTTACCTTAAAAACGAAGGGATCAGTTATCCTGGCTTTCCAGGAGCGTTTGCAACGGGATTTGTCTTAGGTTTACAAGATGTTGCGGGATTGAAATATACTTTTCCATTCTTTGACCGTATAGATGGGATGGTGGTAGTTATAGAATACACCGATACAAATGGAGACCGCCGGGTTAGCCCAATGTGGATTCGCGTTCCTAATTTGTACCCTTGTGTTGCGGGCATAACCACTCTGCCGGATATCGGGGATGGCTCTGATATCCAGGCCACCTATTATTTTATTGAAAACAGCATCCTGGTAAAACATTTGGGTAACAATGGTATCTTGCCTGTTTTCACAAACGGCGACTATCTCTGCAATGGCCCATGCACCGACCCCAATAACCCGCCCAACGCGCCTTCCAATCCGACACCTTCAAATGGGGCAACAAACCAGAGCGTGAACTCGGTTCTAAACTGGACTGGCGGTGACCCGGACGGGGATGCGGTGACGTATGATGTGTACCTGGAAGCGGGCAATCCCACACCGGGGGCGCTGGTATCAAATGACCAGAGCGGGCAGACTTATGATCCGGGAACGCTGAGTGCAGCCACGCAGTATTACTGGCAAATCGTGGCCCAGGACGAGGTTGGCGCGGTCACGGCTGGGCCGGTGTGGAATTTCACCACGGCCACGGGGCCGCCAACCAGCGCCATCACGCTGACCCTCAACTACCCGCAGGTGAGCAGCCTGACGGTGACGGTGAGCGGGACGGTGACGGCCACGAACAGCACGATAACGCGCATTAACTGGCAGTGGGGGGATGGGGGCAGCGGCGACCAATGGTTCCCCGCCGGCCACACCTATGCCATTTCGGGAACCTACCCGATAACGGCGACGGCGTATGACAACCTGGGTAACACCGCTGTGCAGACAACAACCGCTTACGTGGGGCTGAACACCGGCGAAATGGTGTTAGTCCCCGCCGGGGAGTTCCAGATGGGCTGCGACAGCAGCAACCCCAGCGAGAATTGCTACAGTAATGAACAGCCGCTGCATACGGTGTATTTGGACGCTTACATGATTGACAAATACGAAGTGACCAATGACCGGTACGCAGCGTTTCTTAACACGCGAAACAGCAATGATTGTGGCGGCTATGAATGTGTAGACCTGGATGATCCGGATACGCACATCACCTACCAGAGCGGCCAATACGTGGTAGAAAGTGGGTATGGCGACCACCCGGTGATTGAGGTGACCTGGTACGGGGCCGATGCTTACTGCACGGCCAGCGGCGGCTGGCTGCCCACAGAGGCGGAGTGGGAAAAGGCGGCGCGGGGTAGCAGCGATACGCGCATGTACCCATGGGGAAATGCCCCGGCCGATTGCACGTTAGCGAACTTCTACGATAATGGGTACTGTGTAGGCGACACGACGCCAGTGGGCAGCTACCCAACCGGGGCCAGCCCGTATGGGGCGCTGGACATGGCCGGTAATGTATGGGAATGGACCAACGATTGGTACAGCGGCAGCTATTACAGCAGTTCCCCCTACAGTAACCCGCCCGGCCCGGCCAGCGGCACGTACAAGGTGGTGCGTGGGGGCGGTTGGCCCTCCCATTGGAGCCCCCTCCGCGCCGCCTACCGGTACGTCGGCAGCCCGACGTACTCGTACAGCGCTGTCGGGTTCCGGTGCGCGTCCGCCCCAGGAGGATGATCTACTGGTCTTCTGTTCCCTGGTCTTCTGACGGGGGTGTGGGGGTGTCCCCCACCATCTCCGCGCGTAGCGCGTCGAAATTTTTTTTCAAATCGGAGTCAGGCTTTAGTCAGTCGCCTTAATCTCACCCGGCTAAAGCCTTGACTCCGAGAGTAACATCAGGTAGATGAAAACATATAAAAACTTGTACCCGCAAATCTACCCTTTCGCTAACCTGTACTGGGCGTATCTAGCCGCCCGTCGCGGCAAGCGGAACCGTGTTGCCGTCGCCAGCTTTGAATTTGACCTGGAAAGCAATCTATGGCAGTTACAGGAACAACTGCGTACACAAACTTACCAACCCGGCGCCTACACCAACTTCTATGTCCGCGAACCGAAACGCCGCCTGGTCAGCGCCGCTCCTTTCCGCGACCGGGTGGTGCATCACGCCCTGTGTAATATCATCGAACCTATCTGGGAAACCCGCTTCATCCACACCAGCTACGCCTGCCGGGTAGGTAAGGGGACACACCGCGCGCTGGATCAGGCGCATATCTGGACGCGCCGTTACGCCTACGTTTTCCACGGCGACATCGTCAAATACTTCCCCGCCATTGACTATCAAATCATGCGCCGCCTGTTGGCCAAACGCATTGCCGACCAGCAAGTGATGTGGCTCATTGACCAAATTCTTAACAGCGGCGTCGGCGTTCAGGCCGCTGAATCGCCGCAAACCCTTTTCCCCGGCGACAATTTGTTAGCCTTAACCCGCCCGCGCGGCTTGCCCATCGGCAATCTCACCAGCCAATTCTGGGCCAACGTTTATCTGCACCAGTTGGATAAATTCGTCAAACATGACCTGCATTGCCCGGCGTACCTGCGCTACATGGATGACTTCCTGCTTTTCAGCGATAACAAGCAAGAATTAGTCCAGTGGCGCCAAGCCATCCGCAACTTTTTAGCCGCCAATTTACGTTTACAGTTACATCCGCGCAAAAGTGTCGTTTTTCCGGTGCGTACCGGCCTTGATTTTTGTGGCTTTCGCCTTTTTCCCACCCATCGTCGTCTACGCAAGAGCAGCGTGCGCCGTTTTGTGCGCCGCCTGCGCCGCCAGCGTGAAGCTTTCCAGCAAGGAGACCTCTCGTATGAAGAGATGACCACATCTGTTCGCTGTTGGATCGCCCACGCCACTCATGGCGATACGTGGCGGCTGCGGCAGCGCATTTTCCACGATTATCCGTTGGGAAAACCGGGATGAAGGAACGACCGCAGTCCCCTATTTTCGTCAAGACCTATGATTTTTTATTATGGCTCATTCCATTGACATTGAAGTTCCCCAAGTCGCAGCGTTTTTTGCTGGCCGAGCGTTTGAGCGGTATGGCGCTACACTTCTACGATCTGATTCTATCGGCCATCATGGAACCCAGGCGGCAGGCTGAGTTTTTGGACGAAGCGGACCGGATGTTGACGAAGATTCGCTTGTACATTCGCTTGAGTTATGATTTGCACTGCATCAGCCTGGGCCAATATGAACATGCTGCACGGCTCACGGATGAAATTGGCAGGCTTATGGGAGGTTGGAAAGGGAAAAGACGGTGATCGGCGGTCAGTCATCAGTGGATGGGTCACTGAACACTGATGACTGCTCACTGATAACGGGCAGTGGGGACAGGCCGTAAAGGTGGTGCGTGGGGGCGGTTGGCCCAACCATTGGAGCCCCCTCCGCGCCGCCAACCGGAACAACGACAACCCGACGAACTCGAACAACAATATCGGGTTCCGGTGCGCGTCCGCCCCAAGAACATTCCTCAAAGGCCAGGTGCGCCGGGTTCACGGACGCGGCGCTAGCGCCCAGAGAGAATGCTCCAGGTCTGTTCCCGGTTGGGCTTGCCGGCATAGGTAGGCTCAACCAAAGATAAATGCCCCCCGCCTTGTGTGGTAGGTCTGGCGACAGATTCGACGCTCAAGGCGGGTTTGGGCGCTTTTTACGAATTTTCTCCGGAGTCGAGGCTTTAGCCGGTCTTCTAAAGCCTCGACTCCTACTAAAGCCGTGATTTCTATCATACGGAATGAAAACATATAAAAATCTTTACCCGCACATTCATACTTTCGTCAATCTCTACTTTGCCTTCCTGTCTGCCCGCCGCGGCAAGCGGGACCGGACGGCGGTGGCTGGCTTTGAATTTGACCTGGAAAGAAGGCGACGCTTGATGGTCATGTAGGGGCGGCAGTGGAGATTGAAGGGAGACTCCGCGTAGTGTAATATGCTATAATGACGCCAGTTATCATGTTTACGGAGATGCAGAATGCAAATTACGCTTTCTGAAAACCTTTCAACCCGTTTGCGCCAACTGGCCGCCCGGCGGCGGCAGCCGGTGGAAACCGTTCTGGCTGACCGCCTGTTCACGGCGCTGGATGAAGAGTTGGATAAACTGCCGGCGGATGAGCAGGTGGAACTGAACGCGCTGCACCATTTGTCCAATGACGCGCTGCGGGCGATTGCGGCGGAGCAGATGTCGCCCGCCAACCAGGCGCTGATGGCACAGTTGATGGAACGGAACAGCCAGGGCAGCCTTAGCCGGGAAGAACAGGAAACATTGGCAGCTCTGGTGGAGCGCGGCGAGCAGTTGGTGCTGCGCAAAGCGGAAGCGGCGGCTATCCTCGTTCGGCGCGGGGCGGCAAAATCTCCTCAAGACTTGATGACGCCCCATGAGTGACCCACCCTGGCAGACAATTAAAAAGCTGGCGCATGACCGGGCGCGCGGCCGCTGCGAGTACTGCCAGACGGATGAGATCAACATCGGGCAGTCAATGCACGTGGAACATATCCGGCCGGGTGAGGGGGATGATTCGGATAATCTTTGCCTGGCCTGCCCGAATTGCAATTTGTCGAAGGCGGCGGCGGTGACGGCCGTTGACCCGGAAATCGGACAGGAAGTTCCCCTCTTTCATCCCCGGCTACAGAAGTGGGCAGACCATTTCGCCTGGGAAGATGATTACACCCTCATCCGGGGCATCACCCCTATCGGCCGGGCAACGGTTATCCGGCTGAAGATGAATCGGCCGCGCATTAAGCTGTCCCGGCGGCGCTGGGTGCAGGCCGGACTGCATCCTGCCAGCGAAATGAAAGGATGAACGATGAGGGATAAAGGATGAAAAAAGACCCGGTGATGAGCCGGGTCTTTTGGTTTCTCAAATGTGGGGTTCCGGCGCGTCTCCGCCCCAAAAACATTCCTCAAAGGCCAGGTGCGCCGGGTTCACGGACGCGGCGCTAGCGCCCAGAGAGAATGCTCCAGGTCTGTTCCCGGTTGGGCTTGTCGATGTAGGCGGGTTCAACCAAAGATAATTGCCCCCTGCCTTGTGTGGTAGGTCTGGCGACAGATTCGACGCTCAAGGCGGGCTTGGGCGCTTTTTACGAATTTTCTCCGGAGTCGAGGCTTTAGCCGGTCTTCTAAAGCCTCGACTCCTACTAAAGCCGTGATTTCTATCATATGGAATGAAAACATATAAAAATCTTTACCCGCGCATTCATACTTTCGTCAATCTCTACTTCGCCTTCCTGTCTGCCCGCCGCGGCAAGCGAAATCGCGTCGCCGTGGCTGGCTTTGAATTTGACCTGGAGCGCAATCTATGGCAGTTGCAAGAGGAATTACAACAACACAGTTATCGTCGGTCGTTATACCAACTTTTACGTCTATAGCTTTTCAGAAAAAGATTTTGACTGTAGCCGCGGTTTCCATACCGCGATTCCGCCAGCGCGGTATGGAAACCGCGGCTATTACACTGAGTGTCAAGTAAATTGTAAAATTGGGGTCGCAATCGGCTCAGACTGAGCCAACTGCGGCCAATCAACAGCCAAAATGCCTTCAATGTGGGCAACGGCTGTTTCAAATTGTTCTTTAACAGTTCTTTCATAC
>JAJRVV010000225.1 GCA_024277135.1 Chloroflexota bacterium
CAGAAATACAATCTTGCCAATCTGTCAGGTAAGCCTGACTGACCAGGAAACGGATTAACGCGATGCGGCCAGCAAGATTGGTATGTTTTTCCTCTTTCTATTCGATTGGAAAGGTGCGAAATTTAGGCTAAATACTGAAAATGAGCTTTTTCGAAAACTTCCGCATCGCCCTGATTGGGCTGACCGTTAACAAGCTGCGCTCGCTGCTGACGATGCTGGGCATCATCATCGGCGTGGCGGCGGTGATCGCGCTGGTGTCGGTGGGGCGGGGGGTGGAGAATTTCGTCACGGCCGAATTTGAGGGGCTGGGCAATAATCTGCTGTTCATTTTGCCGGGACAGGTGGGGCCAGACCCGCGGGGGCCGCACCGGGCCGGCGGCGCCGGGCTGACGATGAATGATTTGACGCGGTTGATGGAGCCAGGCCTGGTTCCTGATGTGCGTTTTTTTGTGCCGGAGTACGGCCGTAACGCCACCGTTGTGCGCGGCCGTCATCAAACCCGCACCAGCATCACCGGAACCACGCCCGATTACACCAATATCCGCAATTTCCGCCCCGTCAGCGGCAGCTTTTTCACCGAGGCCGAGATGATCTCCGCTGCCCGCGTCGCCGTCATCGGCCAGACCGTTTACGAAGAGTTGTTTCCAGACGGCGGCCTGCCGCTGGACGAAACCATCCGCATCAACAACGTCAACTTCCGCATCATCGGCGTCATGGAAGAAAAGGGCGGCTCCGGCTTCAACGACCAGGACGACTTGATCCTCATCCCCATCAGCGCCGCCCAACGCCGCTTGTTCCCGGCCCGCCGCGCCGACGGCCGACTGCGGGTGGATATGATTTACGCCCAGACAGTCAGCGAGGAGCGGCAGGAAGCGGCCATCGCCGACATCGCCATCAGCCTGCGCCAGAGCCGCAACATCCAGTTTCGGGACGAGGATGATTTCACGGTGCTGAGCCAGGATGAGCTGGTGTCGGCGTTCGGCCAGATAACCGGGGTGCTGACGATTTTTCTGGGCGTCATCGCCGGGATTTCGCTGCTGGTGGGCGGCATCGGCATCATGAACATCATGCTGGTGTCGGTGACGGAGCGGACGCGGGAGATCGGTTTGCGCAAGGCGGTGGGGGCCAGGCGGCGGGACATCCTGTGGCAATTTTTGGTGGAGGCGGTGGTGATGGCGTTGACGGGCGGGCTGATCGGGCTGCTGATTGGCGTGATCGGGGCGCGGCTCATCGCCAATTTGTCTGATAGTTTGACGCCGACGGTGGATTGGACGGCCGTGCTGGGCGCGATCACCATTTCGGCGTTGATTGGGCTGCTGTTTGGCGTTTATCCGGCGGCGCGGGCTGCCCGCCTGAATCCGATTGATGCGCTGCGGTATGAATAACTGATGCAATTGAGTGAAAACTTTCGCATTGCCTTGAAAGCATTGAGGGCTAACAAACTGCGGGCGTCGCTGACGATGCTGGGGATCATGATTGGCGTGGCGGCCGTCATCACCCTGCTGGCGATTGGCGAGGGCGTCACCCGCTTCGTCGCCGATCAATTCATTGGCCTGGGAACCAACCTGGTGTTTGTGCTGCCATCGGATGATCCGGATCGAGTTGGCGCCACGTTGACGATGGATGACGCGGCGGCGCTGTCTGATCCGGCGCGGGTTCCCAATGTGGCGGCGCTGGCCCCATTGGCGCTGCGCAATGATGATGTGCAGTATCAAGGGGAGTCGGTGCGGACAATGGTGCGGGCGACGACGCCGGATTATGGCCCGCTACGGGGTTATGAGGCGGCGCGGGGGCGTTTTATTGATGAGGCGGATTATAACGGCCGTTCCCGCGTAGCCGTCCTGGGCGCAGACGTGGTGGAAAATCTGTTTCCGCCGGATGTGGACCCGGTGGGGACGGATATAAAAATTCGCGGACTCAATTTCCGGGTAGTAGGAATTCTGGAGCCGAGAGGGGGCGGCTTGTTTGGCAGCCAGGATGATCTGGTGGTGATTCCGCTGACGACGGCGCAGGCGCGGCTGTACAATTTGCGCGACCGGCAGAGCGGCAAGGTACGGGTGGACGTGATCCTGATTCAGGCGGTGGACAGCGAGGCGGTGGGGGATGTGTTGATTGACGCCGCCAACGCGCTGCGGCAGACGCACAACATCAATTTCCGCGATGAGGATGATTTTTTGACGCTGACGCAGCAGGATTTTCTCGATTCGTTTGGGGCGGTGACGGGGGTGTTGACGTTGTTTCTGGGCGCGATTGCCAGCATCTCGCTGCTGGTGGGCGGCATCGGCATCATGAACATCATGCTGGTGTCGGTGACGGAGCGGACGCGGGAGATTGGGCTGCGGAAGGCGGTGGGGGCCAAGCGGCGGGATATTCTGGGCCAGTTTTTGACGGAGGCGGTGGCGCTGGCGCTGTTGGGCGGTTTGCTGGGGATTGGCTTGGGCTGGGCGGGAGCCACGGCCGTGCGCTTTTACGTGCCTGAGTTGGATGCGGGGGTGACGGTGCAATCCATCACCCTGGCGGTGGGCTTTTCGGCGGCGGTGGGGCTGTTTTTCGGCATTTATCCGGCCACCCGCGCCGCCGCTCTGCATCCGATTGATGCGCTGCGGTTTGAGTGAGTGACCATGCGAAAGTGGCGCCGGTTTTTTGAACGAGTGGTTTTGGCAGCGGCCGTGACCTTTGTCATCGCCGTGGCGCCGATGCCGGTGTGGACGCCGTGTTTGTGTTGATTGTGTACGTGGGTAAACTCCTCATTGATACGATCTTGTTTCCTCCGAAAAAGTAGCGCCAGTAAGCAGTTTTCAGTAATCAGTTTTCAGCGGCTTGTCGCCAGAGGCAGCGACGTAGTAGGGGTTTGTTTTTGCAGGCTAATCGCCTATAATGACCTTAACGGACAAAAAGTGCGTTAAGGGTGGTTTATTATGGTTCAATCTACAATTTCTTTGACTGATTTGAAACGAAATCTGGGCGAGATCGTCAATCGCGCCGCTTACGGCAAGGAGCGGATCATCCTCCTTTCTCGCGGCAAACCCCGCGCGGCGCTGATCAGTATCGAAGACCTGGAACAATTAGAGATGTTGGCGCAAACAGCGCAAGCCGACCGCAATATCCAGGAACAGATGGATTTGTTGGCCGAGATGGATACCCTGCGTGATAGCATGAATGAAATGACAGACTCTGTAGAGGTGTTGCGCGAGGTGAGGGAGGAGCGGCTGAATGACCTCATGGGTTTGTCTTGATTCTGGCGTTGTGTTGAAGTTGGTTTTGAAAGAAGAAGATAGTCTGCAAGCCAAAGGACTGTGGCAACAGCTTGCTAAGGAAAATCGCCAGCTTACGGCCCCTCAACTTTTCTCGTTTGAAATTACATCTGTCTTGCGAAAAAACGTCTATCGCAGCGTGATCACACCGGAGTATGGCCTGTCAGCCTTACAAAAGCTCATGCGTCTGGATATCAGGTTATTGGCTGTACCGGATATTCATGTAAAAGCGTGGCAATTGGCCGAGCGTTTGAATCGTCCGGCGGCTTATGACGCTCATTACCTAGCTCTGGCCGAGTATGTGGGCTGCGAATTTTGGACGGCCGATAAGCGGCTGTACCATGCGGTTGCTGAAAAGTTGCCCTGGGTTCGTTGGTTGGGCGAATTTTCTGGTTGACGACTCCTTTTTCGTTTTTCCCAAACTCATGCACCTCGCCATCAACGCTTACTTCTGGAACCACATTAATACCGGCAGCGGCCAGTATACCCGCCAGCTTGTCTATCACCTGAACCGGCTGGTGTCTGACCTGGAGATTACGTTGGTTGTTCCCCAGTTGCCCGGCAAGGCAGAGCCAACGGCCGGACGACCAACGGCCGTCCCCCCCAGCGTCCACATCCACCCCGTCCCCGTCCGGCCCGGAAATGTGGGCAAAGTGTGGTTCGAGCAGTCCCAGTTCCCCAAAGCGTGCCGGGAGGTGGGGGCAGATTTGGCCCATGTGCCGTATTGGGGCGGGCCGCTGCGTTCGCCCGCGCCCCTGGTGGTGACGGTGCATGATTTGACCACGGTGATGGTGCCGGAGTATAGACGGCCGTTCTCCGCCCGCCTCTACAACGCCCTGGTCAGCGCCAGCGCCAGAGGGGCCGACCACATCATCACCGACTCCTTTGCCAGTAAATTGGACATCATGGATCGGCTGCGTATCCCCGAAGAAAAAACCACCGCCATTTACCTCGCCGTCGGCCCGGAATACACGCCGGGAGAGCAGTCGTTGACCGATATGGCGGTGCGGAAAAAATACGACCTGCCTGATTTTTACACGCTCTACCTGGGCGGCTATGAGATTCACAAAAACGTGACCACGCTGCTGCTGGCCTACACCTATGTGGCGCAGGCGTTGGGGGATGAGTATCCGTTACTGTTGGCGGGGAAGAAGCCGGAGGGGGCGACGGCCGTTTATCCCGACTATGACCATTACATCCGCCAACTACGCCTGGAAGAGTACGTGTGCTGGATCGGCTTTGTGGACGAGGCGGACAAGCCAGCGTTGTACCGCAACGCCGAGACCTTCATCTTCCCCAGCCGCCACGAAGGGTTTGGCTTGCCGGTGTTGGAAGCGCTGGCCTGCGGCGTGCCGGTGGTGACGACGAACGCCAGTTCGCTGCCGGAAGTGGTGGGGGATGCCGGTTTTGCCGTAGACCCTGACGATGACCGGGGCATGGCCGGGGCCATCATCGCCACCCTCATCCAGGATGAGATGCGGGCGGAATTGCAGGCCAAAGCGGTGCAGCAGGCGGCCCAATTTAGTTGGCAGAAGACGGCGACGGAGACATTGTTGGTGTATGATCAGGTAATGCAAAACAATTAGGTTTTCCGGTTCCCCGGCTCGTGCTAAAATCCCGCCCTGATTCCCAACGAAAAAAGAGGATGTATGACCATTAAGCATGACCTGGAAGCTGCGGTGAAAACCGCGATAGAAAACGCCCAACAATTTGGCGCCCTGCCTCCCTTCGATCTGCCCCAAATCATCGTGGAACGGCCGCGCGATCCCTCTCACGGCGAATACGCCACTCCCATGCCGCTCAAACTGGCGCGGCTGGCGCGCAAAGCGCCCATGCAAATCGCCGAGGCCATCACCAGCCACCTGCCCCCGCTCGATTTTCTGGCGGCGGCCGAAATCGCGCCGCCCGGCTTCATCAACTTTCGGGTGCAGGCGGCGTATTTGCAGCAGTTGGTGGAGGTGTTGGTGGAGAAGGGGATGGGGTACGGCCGTTTCCAGATGGGCGCGGGCCAAAAAGCGCAAATCGAATGCGTCAGCGCCAACCCCACCGGCCCCATCCACATCGGCCGGACGCGGGGCGGCGTCATGGGCGACACCCTGGCCCGCGCCATGCGCGCCGCCGGCTACGACGTCACTCTGGAATACTACTACAACGATGCCGGGCGGCAGGTGACCAAGCTGGGCGAATCCACCCAAATCCGCTACCGGCAGCTTTTGGGCGATACGGTCGAACTGGGCGCGGATCATTACCAGGGGGAATACATCATTGACATCGCCCGCGAACTACTGGCGGAACATGGGGATGGCTGGCGCGATGAAACGGCCGTCGCCTTCGCCGACTACGCCAAAGCCCGCATCTCCCTAAACCAGAAAGAAAGCCTCCGGCGCATCAACATCGTTTTTGACGAGTATTATCGTGAGCAAAGCTTGTATGAAAGCGGCCGGGTTTGGGAAGCGTTAGAAACCCTGCAAGAGCGGGGCTATGTCTACGAAAAAGATGGCGCGAAGTGGTTCAAAACCACCGAATTTGGCGACGATAAAGACCGGGTGCTGGTCAAGAAAACCGGCGAACCCACCTATCGTATGCCCGACATCGCCTACCATTACCACAAAAAACAGCGCGGCTTCGACATCGTGGTAGACATTTTTGGCCCCGACCATCATGCCACCGCGCCGCAAGTGCTGATGGGCGTAGAGGCGTTGGGTTACGATCCCAGCTTCGTCCGCACCGTGTTGCACCAAATCGTCAACCTGTATCGAGAGGGCCAGTTGGTGAAGATGAGTACCCGCGCCGGAGAATTTGTCACTCTGGATGAGTTGACCGACGCCGTCGGCGCCGACCCCATTCGCTACTTCATGGTCTCCCGCTCCGGCAACAGCCCCATTGATTTCGACATGGATTTAGCCGTGGAGCGGTCGGACAAAAACCCGGTGTACTACATTCAAAACGCCCATGTCCGCTGCGCCGGAATTTTCCGCAAATGGGCCGCCGCTGGGCATGACCCGGACGCGGACGCCGACGCCGATTTGAGCCTGCTGACGCACGAAAATGAGCTGGCCTTTTTGCGCAAAGCGATGGAACTGCCGGATGTGCTGGAGTTGATAGTGGAAACTTCCGAACCGCATCATATCGCTTTTTATGCGTATGATCTGGCGGCGCTGTTCCATCCGGCGTATGAAACCTGCCGGGTGCTGCACAGCGACGTGCCGGAACCGCTGCAATTGGCCCGGCTGCGGTTTTACCGGGGAGCCAAACTTTTGTTTGCCCGCGCGCTTGACCTGATGGGGATGAGTGCGCCGGAAGTGATGTAAAACGGGAATTGTTAATCGGAATGAGGTGACAATGAGCATTAAATCTGATTCGTGGATTCGCCGGATGGCGCAGGAAAAAAAGATGATTGAGCCGTTTGTGGACGGTCAGGTGCGGGAAGGCGCAATCTCGTACGGCTTGTCTTCTTACGGCTACGATATTCGGGTCAGTAATGAGTTCAAGATTTTCACGAATGTTCATTCGGCGATTGTAGACCCGAAAAATTTCAATCCGAAATCGTTTGTTGATTATGAGGGAGATATTTGTGTCATCCCACCGAACTCTTTTGTGCTGGCGCAGACGGTGGAGTATTTCCGTATTCCTCGTGATGTGCTAACGGTGTGTGTGGGGAAATCCACCTATGCCCGGTGTGGCCTTATTGTGAATGTGACGCCATTTGAGCCGGAGTGGGCGGGGTTTGTAACGCTGGAAATCTCGAATACAACGCCGCTGCCAGCCCGGATTTACGCCAATGAGGGCATCGCCCAGGTGTTGTTCTTTCAGTCGGATGAGGCGTGTGAGGTTTCGTACGCGGACCGCAAAGGGAAGTACCAGAATCAACAGAAGATTATGCTGCCCCAAATTTGAGGCGCTGATTTTGCCCGAATTTTCGTTGCCCGCTATAATTTGCCGTCTTGTGGGCGCTTAGCTCAGTTGGTTAGAGCGCTTCGTTTACACCGAAGAGGCCGGGGGTTCGAGTCCCTCAGCGCCCATTCTTAATGCTTTCGTGGGAGGTGACAGTCACTTAAAAGTGACTGTCACCTGTGAGACATTTTTAGTCAGGAGAATAGCCGCATGGCAAACGTAGCAGTTAAAGCCGATGTCAACAATGGCGTTACAAGACGTGAGTTCCTCTATTACATTTGGGGCGCGTCTATGGCCTTGTTTACACTGGAAAGTGTGGGCTTGTTGATCTGGTTTTTGAAGCCAAAGTTTCGTGAGGGTGAGTTTGGCGGCAATTTCATCTTGCCGCTGGATGTGTTGCCGGAAGTGAATGCCGAGCCGTTTAATTTCCCGGACGGCCGTTTCTGGCTGGTGAACCTGGATGACAGCGCCCCGAATGAACGGATGTACCGGCGGGATGACGACCCGGCCAATTTAAAAGGGGTGGCGGCTATTTACAAAGTGTGTACCCACCTCGGCTGTATTTATAATTGGACATCCTCGAATGACCGGTTTGAATGTCCTTGCCACGGCTCCAAGTATCGGTTAGACGGCCGTCGCATCGAATCCCCCGCCCCCCGTTCCCTCGACATCTTCAAACTCGAATTCCTGGCAGAGGATAAAGAAACGGTGTTGGCCTCAGCCAGCCTGGGAACAATAAACGAGACCGAAGTTTACATGCCCGTCGAACTCCCGGCCAACGCCGCATTCATCCGCGTTGACACCGGCGACAGACAACTAGGGGCATCCCAAACCCTCCTGTGCGATTTCGTTGGGGAATGCCCATAACCGGGGCAGAACAGAAGGAGATGAAGAAGAAATGACCACCTTTGTTGATCAAGTCAAAGAAATGGGGATCAAGCAGGCCGCCATCGCCAAAGCTGACGAAACCGTTGAGCGTGTCACCGCCGGCATGAACATCGCCGATGTCCGCGCGGCGTTGCGCGGCGATGCGCCCCGGCGTCCCAACCCCCGCTTACGCCCCCATGCCGATAGCTTCTGGTTCCACATCCGGCCCAGCTTCTATCACACCGAAGTCACTCACATCTACCCCACCTTCCGTCTGGGCTGGCTGTCCACCTTCATGTTTGTGTGGGAAACCATCACCGGCATCATCCTGATGATTTTCTACACCCCCAGCCCGCAAGCCGCCTACAGCAACATGTGGAACATCATCAGCAACGTACCCTTGGGCCAATTGTTCCGCAATATGCACCGCCTGGGCGCTGAGGTGATGGTTCTGGTGGTGGCGCTGCACATGCTGCGCACCTTTATCACCGGCAGCTACAAAAAGCCGCGCCAATTCACCTGGGCCACCGGCGTTATTTTATTGGTGCTAACGTTGCTGCTCAGCTTCAGCGGCTATCTGCTCCCCTGGGACCAGCTGGCTTACTGGGCTTTGACCGTCTTCCTCAGCGGGGCTGAAGCCGCGCCCTCCCCGCTTCCCGGCATCATTGACCCGGCCGTTATCAACTCAAATGTCCTGTTGATTTTGCAGGGCGCGCCCTCCCTGGGCGCCGGCGGTCTGCTGCGCTGGTACTTATTCCATGTGCTGCTCTTGCCGCTGATCCTGGCTATCTTTTTCTTCGTCCATTACTACAAAGTTGTTCTCCATGGCTTTTCACTCCCTCCCAGCCGAGAAAAAATTGGCGAAGACACCGCCAAGCGCGTGCCACGCGATGAACGCACTTACTTCACCCCCGATATTTTCACCAGCGAATTGATGTGGACGGCTTTGATAACCCTGTTACTGACGGCCGGTTCCCTCTGGTTCTGGGATGCGCCGCTAGAACATCATGCCGATCCCATCGTCACCCCCTTGCATGTGGTGGCTCCCTGGTACCTCTCCTGGTCGCAAGGCTGGCTCAAATTGGCAGATAAAACGCTGGTCGTCGGCTTTATCCCGCTTTTGTTGGTCGCATTCATCGTGATGCCATACTTTGAAGTAGGCAAAAGCCGCCGGTATGCTGATCGCCGGGTGGGATTGAGCGTTTCCACGATCTTCATCGCCGCCATGCTGGTTTCCAACTGGATGGGTTCGCCTGAATTCCGGGTTGCCAGTTCGCCTGATTTAGAAGTGAGCCAGAAAATCATGCCGCAGGAAGGCCCCAGCACGCTTCTGGGCGTCCCCTATGAAGATATGCCTGTCGGCGCTTATTTCCCCAATCAAGAAATTGAGGGGAATCCGCATCTGACCAAAGCATTGGAAGAGTTCGGGACAGCGATGTTTGAGCATAGCTGTACATTGACCGGCAACCCCGATTACGATTCGTGCGTCGGTGAGCCGGGCAATTACAAAAACAGTTCCCGTAAGCTGGCAATGCCCGATCCCATAGCCAGTTTGATAGTGGAAGAAATTCAACCTGGCCTCAAGCGGTTGACGCTGCGTTTTGAATCGGTGGACGCTAAAACAGGCGAACAAACAATCAACGAGACGACATCCTATCGTCATGCCGACTCGAATTACGAGGAAGAATGCCGTTTCCTGAACAAGAATTGTTAGTCAGGGCAGCGTTGTTTGATGTTATAGAGATGAAGAGAAAGGATAACTACTCATGCAAGTAAAAGTTGTCATTGGAACCATTGCTTTCATGCTGACGATGATCATTCTGGGCTTTGCCGCCCTGCAAGAGCCAGCCCGTTTGGAAGAGTTCACTCAGGCTTTTGACGGCCGTTCCATCGAAAATGGCGCAGCTATTTATGATAATAACTGCGCCACCTGTCATGGCGTGAACGGTCAGGCAGAAGCATGTTTTGATGCCGCCGGCGAAGCGATTGGCTGCCAGGGTTTCCCTTTGAACGCGAACGCGCTGGTTTGCGGAGATAAAAGCTCCCGAATGCAGTCACTGGGATGGGAAGGCTCTAAACAAACATTTATTGAACGTACCATAGCGGCCGGCCGCGCCGGTACGGCCATGCCGGCCTGGTCGGATGCGTTTGGCGGACCGATGCGGGACGATCAGATCGCTAATGTAGCAGCTTTTGTCCTGAATTGGGAAAGCACGGCGCTGTGCAGCCAGCCGGTGGTGGCGTATGATTGGCCGGAATCGGTTGATGAGTTCTTGGCCAGTGTGGAGCCAGGGGACGCGGCCAACGGGGAAGTGGTCTTTGTGGCTCCTTATGGCTGTTCCGGCTGTCACGGCAGCCCGGACGGCTCGCTGCCGGCGGCTGTTGGCCCCAATTTGGGCGAAATCGCCGAGGCCGGGGCGACGCGGGTGGAAGGGTACACGGCCGCTCAATACATTTATGAGTCGATCTTGAATCCGAATGCGTTTGTGGCGCCGGATTGCCCTTCCGGGCCTTGTGCCTCGCCCAGCGGCATGCCCCCGAATTTTGGCGACCGAATTAGCAACAACCCGCAGGATATGGCGGATTTGCTGGCTTACTTGCTAGGCCAGTGATGACGGGTTGAAATAGCAAAGCCTGGCTGATGAAGAATCAGCCGGGCTTTTTTTGTGGGTGGGTGTGCGAGGGCTTTATCTTTTTACGGCCGTGCCGCAGTTGGCGCAGAATTTATCACTGCTGCCAACTGATTCGCCGCAATTATGACAGAATTTGCTGCCGCGTGATGGTGGGGCCGACGGCCGTGCCGCGCGAATGGGGCGGGGTTTGTAGGGGCGATTGCCGCCGCCCCGATTCGCAGCGAATTGGTAACCCAATGCGCCAATGACCAACAGCCCGCCGATGCCGACCGCGATCAGGGGCCAATTGATGCCGCTTCCCGCATCAACAACTGGCGCCGCCTCTTCCGAGAAGGTGGTTTGGGCGTCGGTGATGTTGTTGCGTAAATCTTCGATGGAAAGCCGATTGGCGGACAGAGTATAGTTTAAGTTTATCGAAAATGGTTGACCGGCTAAAACTTCCTGGGGGGGTGTTTGGTGATAGGTGAGGCCATTTTCCTGAAAGGCGCTGGCTGTGGCCGGCTCAAAGGTGAAAGCGGTGGCGGCCGACGGCCGTTGCAACTTAAAGGCGGCCTGATTGACATCGAATGGAGCCGTCCAGGTGAAATCGAAGCTGCGATCCAAGCCATTGGCTTCATATGGAATGTAGTATTCGATTCGAAACTCCCGATCCGGCGTTGTCAGCGTCACCGCACCATCCGTCTCGGAGTAAGCGATGTCATCTTTCATGACGCCATCGGCGTCATCAATGCGGGCCACCACCAGCAAATCAGCCCCTTCCGGCATGGGGATGGTGACGGTTGCGGGCAAAGGAGTGTCGGCCGGCAGCATGGCCGAGATGAGAATCAGCGCTGAGGGGCGGTCATAGTCGGGCCACACATCAATCAGCATCGAATCCAGGGTGGGTGAAGGTTCCTGCGCCAGCCCGGTTGAAATGGGAACCAGCAGAACCAAAAGAACAAGCAACAAAGTGATGGTTTTTTTCATGGTTGATAATCCTGTTTTGAAAAGATTTTGTGAATTCTAGTTTTGAAAAGATTTTGTGAATTCTAGAACAAATCGGGCGGGAGAACAAGCCAGGCTCAGGCGTGGCCGCGCAAGCGGATGCGATTGGCGCGGCAGTGGGGGCATTCCAGGTCGGTGTAATCCCGGCCGCAAGTGCGGCAGGTGCGGGTTTCTACCGGGCGGTCATCGGCCAATGAGCCGAGTACCAGCGCCACCTCTTCCCCTTCATGTTGGCTCAGCCACTCATCGAGATCATAGGGGCCAATGCGCCAACGGCCGTCAGCCTGCCGGGCTACAGCGCCATTCATCACATCTAGCTTCATTTCACGGGCGGAGGCGGCCATTCTCAAGATGGCCGCTCGTCGAACTGCGGGCATTGCGCCCTCCTTCGCCAGGCGGATCAGGACGAGATTGTCCAGACCGGTGGCATAAATTTGAGGCGCCGCCTATTATACCCCAAGAGGTAACTACTAAGCCCCTCTGGAATTTCACCACGAAGACACGAAGGCGCAAAGAAAAACCAGAGAAACTTTGTGTCTTTGTGCCTTTGTGGTTAGCAGTTACCCCAAGAGATTATTACGCAATGGAGGTGTTTCTTGGACGGAATCGAAAAGCTGAGTCGTGATCTGGCTGTTTTGACGGAAATGGCCGGGGAAATGCCGGATTATTTGATGAGCGAGGCGTTGTTCTGGCAGATGATGAAAGGGGGAATGCCGAAGTTGACGATGGGGGGGTATTTGCTGCGGCAGCGGCGGCTGTGGGCGCTGCGGGATTTGCTGCCGCCGGCGCAGGTGGCGGCGCTGGAAACGGCCGTCACCCAATTCAACCTGGCGTTAGCGGAAAAGATCGTCCGCTTTGAACAAAAGGCGCATAAGGAATTGGCAGCCCGGTTGCGGCAGTGGCAGGAGTACCTCAAGGACCTGGATTGGGATAAGCGGGCGGCAGTGGCCAACTATGGCACGGCCGTCGAGACACGGGCGATGATTCACGCTTTGGCGGACAAATTGCAGACGCCGCCATACCAGTTGCAACCCGACATCAGCCGTCAGTTGAGGCTGTTTGACAGTAATTTGCGCCGCCGGTGGCAGGCCGGCCCATTTGTCTGGCCGGAGGCGTGGCAGCCCGCCTATCCGCCGGCTGAGTTTTGGTGGTTATACGGCCGTCCCAAATAGTCGGCCATGCCCCCGAAACGACACTGTTTGTAAGTAAATTGCTCTTGACGCACAGCGTTAAATTTCAGTATGCTGTAGGTAGGTTGAGGTAAGTCTTATTCTCATCTTTGATCGGGATTGTGAGTGATTTGATTGCGGCGCGAAGTGAACGAACTTCCCGCGCTCAAGGAGCCGACCGTGAACGAAAATAACCAAATGATGAACCGGGATTTGGAAATCCTGGAGATGATGGCGGCCGAGATGGAGGAATATCTCATGAGCGAGGCGACGCAATGGGTGATGGCCCGGGGTGATATGCCCAAGTTGACGATTGGCGGTTGTTTGATGCGCTGCCACCGGCTAGACAAATTACAGGAAAAGCTCACTGGTGAAGCCCGAACCCGGTTGGAGGCTGTGACCCAACGGTTTGACCGGCTAGCAGCTTGTCGGAAGAGTCGAAATAGCAACACGGGTAGAACGGATTGGACGGATTTTCACGGATAAAATAAGGGAAAATCCGTGTAAATCCGTTAGATCCGTATCATCCGTGTATCCATTAAATCATTCTCCGACAG
>JAJRVV010000226.1 GCA_024277135.1 Chloroflexota bacterium
AACAGCCGGTTGCAGAAAATGTCGTAATCAAAGGTGCAAAAGAGATCGGGCAGGGGAATGGTATGCGTGCGCCGCGGCAGGTTCAAAATGTACTGGTCATGAATTTGGCGCAAGCTGTCCATCGTCCCCGTCGCTTCCAGTACAGACAGCAATGTGCCGCAAGCTGATGTGGGCACCTTGCCAATCTGGTGCGGTTCAATCAATAACACCCGCTTGCCCCGTAATTGAGCGGCGGCGGCCAATCCCGCAAAACTTCCTCCGGCAATAATCACGTCGTAATCCATGAAAACATCCTTCAAGATCGGCTTAATCTACCAGATTGAACCAATCTAACTAATCAAAGCTGCTTATAATCTCAGTAGATCAAGATTTTCGCCACGAATGCCACGAATTACACGAAAAACACGTTCTTAATTCGTGAAATTTGTGCAATTCGTGGCAGATTTTGGATCTACTGAATCTACCAGTTCCACTTCAGGCGCGTGGCGCAAGCTGTGTTCTAATCTGTGGCGGCGGCGGCAATCCACCGTCACCAGCGCCCGCCGGCCGGGGTCGCGCCGGATAGCGGCCAATATGTTATCCAATAACGCCTGATTACTCTCGTCCCAGGCGCGGCGCGCCTCCGGGCCGCACACCCAGGCGGTGAGCGAACACACCCCATCGCAAAGCAATCCAAACCCGCCAGAGTTGATGGTTTGCGGCCCGTTAGCTAGACGCTGCATCAGCCTGAGTTGACCGTTCAACAAACGGACGATCCAGGTTCGCAGGCGGAGCCAGCGCTGGCCGCGAGGCGCAACCAGTTGGCGCTGGTTGGAACCGCTAACGGGCACAATGATGATGTCCGTCCGTCGGGATAGGGGAAGCAGCGCCTCCCGGTATTCGGGCGGCAATTGGCTCAGGTCGCCCGCCTGCCAATCATTCGGGTGAATTTCGGCGCAGAGCAGGTCTGGCTGCAACTCTTTGACCAGACGGCGCAGCGCATTCAGGTTATACTTGATCGGTTCCTGGTGCAGTTCGGCCAGCGTGCCCAAAACGGCCACGCGGCTTTTCGTTGTTAAGGTTTCTTTTGCTTCAGCCACATTCACAGTATAGACCTCGCATGATTCTGGACATAAGCGCAGAGTGGCGGATGGCGGTATCCGTCAAATTACTGATTTGGCTGATCTTCCGAAAACCAACCGGCGCGCACGGCCAGAACGGCCGCTTCAGTGCGCGAATGAACCCCCAGTTTGGCGTAGATGTGGGCCAGGTGAGTTTGTACGGTGCGCACGCTGATGAACAGTTCCTGGGCGATGTCCCGGTCGCTCAGGCCGCGCGCCAGGCAGGCCAGCGCTTCCTGCTGCCGCGGCGACAGAGCGCGCTGGTCGGGATGGGTCTCTGCCTGGGACTGTCCGGCCAGATAGGCCAACAAAGGGGGAACGATGGCCGGGTGCAGGATAACTTCACCCCGGCCGGCGGTGAGGATGGCGCGGATGAGTTCGTCGGGGTGGGCGGAAAAGGGTAAATAGCCGGCGGCGCCGGCGGACAGCGCCGCCTGTACCTGTTCGGGGCGGGTGTCCGACGATAGAATCAGCAGAGAAAGTTCCGGCCGGACGGCTTTGAGAACCCGCACGGCCGCCGCACACCCCTCATCCACCACCGATACGATCAAAACCACATCCGGCAGCAGCCGGGCAAGGGAGACCAGGGCCGCGTTGGCGTCCGCCGCCGCGCCGACGACGTGAGCGTCCTCATCCTGCCCCAGCAGTAACCGCAGCCCTTCACACACCAAAGGGTACGGGCAAATGATGAATACGCTGCTGTTATTCACGGCCGTTTTCCGGTCAGCGCCCTTCATAACGTCCTCAAGCAAGCGTTCACCCTCCCGGAGGCTGAGATGGTTAAAACATCATCTCACTCATGAGCCTCCGGGAGGATTTGTCGAAAATTAGTTTGACGCGCGCATGTCTACACTATAGACAGAGGCGCGGCCGTTTCCTAGCGTACTATCCCCCATCCCAAACAAGCCAAATGGCGTATTCCCATTGACACCCGTCGCCGACGCCTGTATCATGCTGCCTATGAGACAAACCCTTGCTCAGACCCAGACCTGTTGTTGTATGTGTATGCAGCGCCAAGCGCGCGGATTCACCCTGCCGGTCTGGAGAGAGGGGGTAGAAACAGCTTGAGATAAGTCGTTAAACCTTTAACCGATTTCAAAACGCCCGCCGGGAATCCGCGCGGGCGTTTTTTGTTGTCTACAGACTTTTGAAGTTTGCAAAACTTCAAAAGTCTCCCGGAGGTAACATGTTACAAACCGAATTATCAATCCCAATAACCAAAACGCCGGAACCGGCCCTGGACACCAGCCTGGTCATCCCCGCAGAAATCGAACGCATACGCCAGGTCATCGCTGATTATCAGGCGGGGCGGATGGACGAGAGCCTCTTCCGCCGCTTCCGCCTGCAGCAAGGCATCTACGGCGTCCGCAACCGTACCGGCGTGCAGATGGTGCGGGTAAAAGCGCCTTACGGCCGTCTCACCGCCCGCCAACTGGAAGCGCTGGGCCGCGCAGCGGAAACCTACGCCAGCGGGCACGGCCACATCACCACCCGGCAAGACCTCCAGTTTTACCTGGTTCCCCTGGGGCAGGCGGCCGATTTTCTGGCCGAACTGGGGCGCGCCGGGCTGACCAGCCGCGAGGCGTCCGGCAACGTAGTGCGCAACGTCACCGCCGACCCGCTGGCTGGGGTGGCCGCCGACGAAGCGTTTGACGTGTACCCTTACGCCGACGCCACCGCCCGCTACCTGCTGCGGAACCCCATCTGCCAGGCGATGGGGCGTAAATTCAAGATCGCCTTCTCCGGCTCGCCGGCCGACCGGGCTTACGCGCCCATCCACGACGTGGGGGCCATCGCCCGCATCGCCGAGGTGGACGGCCGTGCCAGACCCGGTTTCGACATCTTCATCGGCGGCGGGCTGGGGGCCGCCCCCCGTCTGGCGCAGCGGCTGGAACCATTCACCCCGGCCGGCCAGCTTTTACCCACCATCGAAGCCGTCATCCGTCTCTTTGACCGGCTGGGCAACCGGAAAAATCGCAACAAAGCGCGGCTGAAATTCCTGATCGCCGATATGGGCATGGAAGCGTTCCGGGATCTGGTGTTTGCCGAGCGCGCCATTCTGCCCCTGCTGAACGCCCAACCTTACCCCCCGTTTAACGACGAACAGTTTGGCTGGACGGCCGTCCCCCATCCCGCCAACGGGCGCATCCACGCCGCATCGGACGACCCGGCGTTCCGGCTGTGGCAGGCCGCCAACGTCGTCCAGCAAAAACAGCCGGGCTTTGCCGCCGCCTTCATCACCGTGCCCGGCGGCGATTTGACGGCCGTTCAATTCCAGGAACTGGCCGCCATCGCCCGCCGTTTTGCCGGGGGCGAAGTCGTGGCGACTGTGACCCAAAACCTGGCGCTGCGCTGGATTCCCCAACACGCCCTGCCCGGCCTGTACCTAGCTTTGCGCGAAATCGGCCTGGGCCAGCCGGGGGTCAACCGGCCGGCCAACGTCGTCAGCTGCCCCGGCGCCGACACCTGCAACCTGGCTATCACCACCTCGCACCAGTTGGCGTTGGAGCTGAACCGCCGCCTGGGACAGCAGTCCGACATGTACGGCGGCGACGACCTGGAAGGGGTTGACATCAAGGTGAGCGGCTGCCCCAATTCCTGCGGCCACCATCACATCGCCGCCATCGGCCTGCACGGCAGCGCGCGGCGGGTGAACGGCCGTCTGGTTCCCCATTACCGGCTGCTGCTGGGCGGCCGTGTCGGTGAAAATGGGGCCGTGTTTGGCGCGCCGGTCGCGGTCATTCCGGCGCGCAACGTCCCGGCGGCCGTAGAACGGGTTTTGACCTTGTACCGCCTCGGCCATCAGGCAGACGAGATTTTTTGCGATTGGATTGACCGCACCGGCATCGCTTTTTTCAAAGGCGCGTTTAAGGACCTCCAGCTTTTACCCGCGCCTGAGGAGTCGCCGCAGCTGTACCGGGATTGGGGGCAGGAAACGGCGTTCGCCCTCCAGGTTGGCGAAGGGGAATGCGCTGCGTAGACCTGCGAGGTTTCCGAAACCTCGCAGGTCTCTCAACGGAGAGACACAGAATGAACCACACCAACTCGACCATCAACCTGACGGCCGTTGCCCGTGAATTAGAAGCCCAAGGCCCGACGGCCGTTTTACGCTGGGCCATCGAAACTTACGGCGACGGTCTGGCCGTCGCCACCGGCTTTGGCCCGGAAGGGATCGTCAACCTGCGCCTCGTTTCCCAGATAGACGCGGCCGTCCACGTCTTCTTCATCGAGACGGGACTGCTTTTCCCGGAAACCTACGCCCTGCGCCGCCAACTGCAAGCGCGGCTGGGACTGACCATCACGGCCGTCTATCCGGAGCTAGACCCGGCGCAGCAGGCGGCGCAGTACGGCCCTGACCTGTGGCGGGACAATCCCGATCTATGCTGCTTCCTGCGCAAAGTGGCCCCGCTGCGCCGCCACTTGGCCGGCAAAAAAGCGTGGGTGACAGGCATCCGCCGCGACCAAACCCCGGCCCGCGCCGGGGCGCAAGTTGTGGCATGGGATGAGGTCAACGGACTGGTCAAGATCAACCCGCTGGCTAATTGGACATCAGCCCAGGTTTGGGAACATATTCGCCAGCACGATCTGCCCGTGAACCCGCTGCACCGGCAAGGGTATCCCAGTATCGGCTGCCGGCCTTGCACGCGGGCCGTCCGGCCAGGGGAAGACCCCCGCGCCGGGCGTTGGGCCGGGTTTGTCAAAACGGAATGTGGACTGCATCTGAATTATGAATTATGAATTATGAATTATGAATTATGAATTATGAATTTTTGTTGATGTGGCGTTGCGCCGCGCGGGGAGAATTGGTATGAAAACGTATCCGGTTAACCTGGTTGGGCTGGAAAAGAAACGCTGCCTGGTCATCGGCGGCGGCGAAGTAGCGTCGGGCAAGGTCTTGGGGCTGATTGAGGCCGGGGCGCGGCCGGTAGTGATCAGCCCGGCCGTCACGCCGGAGCTGGCGGCGCTGGCGGCAGAGGGGCGGATTGAATACCGGGCACGCCCGTTTGACCCGCAGGATGTGGCCGGCGCGTTCCTGGTGATCGCGGCGACGGATGACCCGGCGCTGAACCGGCAGGTATGGGAAGCGGGTTGCCGGCAGGGCGCGTTGGTGAACGTGGTGGATGCGCCGCCGTTGTGCCATTTTTTCGCGTCGGCGCTGGTGCGGCGGGGGGATTTCGTCGTCAGCATCGCCAGCGGCGGGGCGGCGCCGGCGTTGGCGGCCCGCGTCCGCCGGGAACTGGAAGTGCATTTCGGCCCGGCCTACGGCGTCCTGGCCGACTGGTGCGCGGCGATACGTCCGGCCGTTAAACAAGCTTTTTCTGACCCGGATGAACGTAAAAGGCGGTGGGTGGCGTTGGTGGATTCGCCGCTGTTGGCTTTGTTGGCGGACGGCCGTCTCCCCGAAGCCCGTGCCTGGGTAGCTGATGCGATGGGCACGGCCGTTGCCAATTCCCTGCCTGTTGGAGATTTACCTCATGAAGATTGAAAACTGCCCGCCGGTTTCCCTGGTGGGCGCTGGCCCTGGCGATCCAGAACTGATCACCGTGAAAGGGTTGGCCCGGCTGAAGGCGGCCGACGTGATCGTGTACGACGCCCTGGCCCCGGCCGCGCTGTTGAACGACGCCCGCCCTGACGCCCGGCTGATTGACGCCGGTAAACGGCCGGGCCAACAGCGTCTGAGCCAGGCGGAAATCAACGCCCTGCTCATCCAACAGGCGCGCGCCGGGCGGCGGGTGGCGCGCCTGAAGGGGGGCGATCCTTTTGTCTTTGGGCGCGGCGGCGAGGAGGCGGCGGCGCTGCGGGCGGCGGGCGTGCCCTACGAGGTCATCCCCGGCGTCACCAGCGCGGTGGCTGCGCCCGCCGCCGCCGGTATCCCGCTGACGCACCGGGAGTACGCCGCTAACTTTGCGGTGGCCACCGGCTGCCGCCAGCCCGGCGCGGATTGCCAGGATTGGGAGGCGTTGGCGCGGATGGATACGCTGGTGATTTTGATGGGGATGCGGAATTTGCCCCGGATTGTGGCTCGATTGGCGGCAGCGGGACGGCCGTCCATCACCCCGGCGGCGGTGATTCAGTGGGGAACGACGCCCCAACAGCAGGTCGTCGCCGGCACGTTGGCCGACATTGTTGAACGGGCGCAAGGGATGGCTTCACCAGCAACGATTGTGATAGGCGCGGTGGCAGCGCTGGCAGGCTGTCCTCAAACAATCGAGGCCGCGTCTATTTTCTCCAAAATTTATTCGTTTTCGCCAGGCGTCGCCAGCAAAACCGCGTCTCCCGGCCAGACAGGAGCTATGTATAATGCGTAACTCCCATCGGGGTCTTCCGCGCCCGCATCCCGGATACGCGGACAGGTGAAGGCTATTTCGCTGGCTGCGCCGCTAATGACGCCGTTGGCCAGCGAATCTTCATAAGTACAGGCCATGCCTGTGCCTAACACGGCGCTCCACTGGCAAACGCGCACTACTTGTGGCGTCTCATCATCAATCACACGCAGGCTTAACGTCACCGGCTCACCTGGCTGACAGGCTGGATCGGCATCTGTCAGTTCCATCTCCGCGAAGCCGCAGTTACGCAATGGGCCAATTTCATCATTGTTACAAGGCGTGGTCACAAAGCTGCCGACCGCGGGCGCGAAGACAGCGTGGACTGCTTCGTTGTTGGCATCCCAATCGGGGATAAACGCGCACTGAGGCCGGTTGATGCTTTCGCCGGAGTCCGTCGTGAATTCGCTTTTCTCCCACAGCACATCGCCGTTCTCATCAACTAACGGCGACCCTTCACACAAAAAGCGGTCGCTGTTTGACGTAAAGCCAAGCTGTACCGTCCGTCCCGCCAGCGGCAGGTCCAGGTCGGTGATGTCAATCCACTGCGCGTCCAGACCGGCGATGTATTCATCCACCCACCCGGCCTGGATGCCCTGGAAACGGCAGGAGTAGTCATGCGTAAGGGGCGATGTCTCGTTGTTGCTTAGGCGATTGGTACTCTGCACGCAGAATGCTTGTTTACTGCCGGTTAGCTGGTCTAAATTTTGCAGAAAAAAGTCGCCATAGTTGGTGTAGTGGAAGTGGTCGTGGCAGGCATTGTAGTCGAATACATAATTAACCGGGTCTTCGGCAATCACCGGGCCGATGTGCAGCGTTTGGCCGCCAACGTTGTAGACAGTGGCGTCAAATTGGAGCAGTCGTCGCCAGCCACTGCCGCCAACAGCGCTTTCTTCTATGGCGCAGTCATTTGGTTCCAGGTAACGATAAATGAGGCGATTGGTTTCCAGATCGTCGCCCACAACCGACAAGTCGGGCGTATCCAGGCTGGTGAGGGGGCCGCTTCGCACCTGGGCGGCCAGGGCGTCATCCCAGGGCAGGCGTTCAAAACGTAATGTCGCTTCCACTTCGCCTGTCCGGGCGGCGAGCGCTTCGCGGCAAGAGAGGTTCGGCAGGCTGGTGCGGTGGCAGCCAAGCGCGCCGCTGCTGTCGGCTTCACAATCGAAATCGTAAAAGTGCCAGACGTTTTCTGAATCGAAGCTGTTAGGGGGGAAACCACCTTCGTTGACGCAGGCGTTATCGGTGCGCTGGAGCAATAAATCGGGGTCGGCAGGGAAGATAAATGGTTCTTCCCAAATACCGCCAACGGCGGCAAGGGCCGGTTCGGCTGGTTCCGGCGAAGCGGCATCTGTCAGCAGCGTTGTGGAAAAGGTGTAGTTTACCAACACCAGATCGTGTCCCTGGATGGTCTGGCGGGACGGCCCGGCGGGATCTAGTTGAATCTGCCAAAGTTCTGGCGGGGGTAAGGGGAGCTGCCCTTTGTCGGGATTGACGAAATTACGGAAGTTCAGGCGCAATCTGGTCAGGCGCACCTGCCGGGCGGCGCGCGCCAGCCATATATCTTCGGACTGGTTGAGTACGGCCGTTGCTACCCGATCGCGCATCTCGATGGGAAATTCGTCCAGCAGCGCCCCCACCCGGCCGGTCATGGAGACGCTGATAAGCGCGCCGGGAATGTCTGGTATGCCACTGTCGGGAACGGCCGTTGCCGTGACTGTTGGCGCTGGCGTAGTCGTGGTTGCCGGTAACGCGGTCACGGGGGCTGCTTCAGGCGTTGTTTCTGTGCGGCGCGGGGTGGGAGATGCGCTTGCTGTCAGCGGGGCTGATGGGGTTGGGGATACGGCCGTTTCCGCTTCAGGCGCTTGCTGCCGACAGCCCAACAATAGCACAACCAATCCCAAATAAAGCGATGCGAACTTATTCATGAGCAACCATTCTCAGTAGAACCAGAATCTGACATGAATTTCACGAATTTCACAAATTAAGAACTTGTTTTTCGTGCAATTCCTGTCATTCGTGGCGAAAACTTTGATCTACTGATTCTAACAAGAAATATAGAAACAGGGATCATCTTGATTCCCATTCAAACGCACCTCGAAATGAATGTGCGGCCCGCTGGAGTTGCCGGTGTTGCCGGTCGCGCCGATATATTGCCCCTGTACAACAACTTGTCCCGGTACGACATTGATCCCACTCAAATGAGCGTAAAAGGTTTCATACCCATTGCCATGATTGATGACAATAAGATTGCCGTATCCATACACATTCCACCCGGCAAACGTCACCGTGCCTGTGTCTGAAGCCACCGTCGTCGACCCTTCCGGAGTAGCTACGTCAATGGCGCGATGCCCATACCAGAAATATTGGGTAAAGTAGCGGCTGATGATCGGCCAGACGAATGTTCCTGTTCCACGCACAACAGGCCGTATCCCGCCCGACGTATTGCTGCTGACTGTCGTCAGGGTTGGCGGCTCCCAAACAAACAGTTCGCGCACAGCCCCTGGAACTAGAATTTGCGTCTCCGGTTGCAGCCGGTAAGGGAATTCCAGATTGTTAGGCGCGTAGGCAATGATCTCTTCTACTGGCACGCTATATCGCGCGGCCAATCCTTCCAACGTATCCCCCGGAGCAACATCATGCAGGAGGCCATCAACAGGCAGGATGGTCAGTTCGGCATTGGATTGCAGCAGATTCGACTCCTCGCTGAGGAAGGGATTGCCGCCCAACAAGGTCTCTGGCTGGATGCCAAAGCGTTCGGCGATTTTGTTGGGGGTATCGCCGCGCTGCACGGTGTAGGTTTGGAAGGTGTGTTCCGGCAGTTTGGGCTGGTAGGTGTACGGATTTAGGGCGGGAGAGAGGCTGGTATCTTCAAAGACGGGCAGTTCTTCTGTGTGGGTGATCGGGCTGCTCGTTTCGTCGGCGGGTGAATCCATTTCTGAGTTATCGGCGGTATCGTCTCCATCGGTGGGTACGGCCGTTTCCACATCATCATCGCCATCGGCCGCGTCGGCTACCAAGGATCGCCCCATGACCAAAAGAAATAGGGCCAGAACGATCAAAACCAAATGTCCGCCATACCGCTGCGTCGCCAGTCGTTTATCTGTCATGCATATTCCTCTCATAAAAATATCGGGCTGCGCCAACGGGACGCGAACGCCGGACTGGCAAGGATAGGTGTTGGCTATGCCGACAGCAAGGGCAATATGGCCTATTGGCGGGACAGGCTAATCAGCTTACATTGCGGGGCAATCCTCCGGGAGGTTTCGATGGGTACGTTGGATGCTGCAATATACCTCCCGGAGGTTCCCCTGGTTATTGAGATGCTACTCTGCAAAGCAATCAGGCTGATATTTGTCATAGTTGGGCAGGTACCATTTGTCACATCGCCACGCGCCAAATGGCCTATTCTTCCATAAGGCCATTCGACGCTAGACAGTGTTGTCAAGACACTCTATAAATAATGAGAGGCTCTAAGCTCGACTTTGTACAAAATTCGAAATCAGAAATATTTCCAGATAATTTTGTAACCAGAGTGAGAATCTGATTTTAGTCAATGCAACTTTACTAGAGTACGAATATTTGAACATCGCATAAAAAGAGTGACATGCAAATATTATTTGAATACAAACCCACGCGGTCGAGTACGGTTTGGAAGCAATCTGTTAGGAATGTACAAAGTCGAGCT
>JAJRVV010000227.1 GCA_024277135.1 Chloroflexota bacterium
ATTCCCATCCAGCTTGATCTGAATCTTGTCAATCTTGGCCGGATTTCCCTTGAAATCAATCTTGTATTCCCAGGTATGAACGCCATCATCCACCACTACCTTCAGCTTGTCGCCATCATCAATCCCTGTCAGATTACTCAGAGTGAAGGTGGTTGCATCGGCGCTGCTGGGAATGTTGTTTTGTGTGGTACTGCTGGTAAAGCAAGTGGCAGAAGGCGTAGCCGTTGGCGCCGTCGTAGGGGTAGAGGTCGCCGTGGCCAATGGCTGGACGATGGCATAGTCGCTGGCCGTGCCGGCCACTCCCACAATAACATGGTAAGCAATTAACGAAGAAACGTTGATAGAAAATGTACCGTCCGGTTGAATTGTCCCGGTTCCGATGACAGGCGCGTTGGGCTGGCTGAAATCGCGGAGGGTGACGGTGTTGCCCGGCGTACCAGTGCCGGTAATGACCGTGTCGCCTTCCGTTAACGGTTTGCTCAACAGTAAAGTGTCTACAGGCGTTGTCGGTGTGCTGGTTGGCGGCAGCGGCGTGGAGGTGGGCGGAATGGGGGTGTTTGTTGGCGTATTGGTTATGGTAGGCGTTATCGTAGCTGTCCCAGTCACCGGCGGCGTATTAGTTGGCGTGTTGAAGTTAATAGTTGCCGTTGCCGTGGCTCCCCCTATGGGCGTCGCCGTCGGCGTGCCTGCCGGTAACGTGGCATACGATCGCGCCCCTGGCGTTGGGTCAAACGCTTCGTTTTGCATCATCACCTGGCCGGTTACATGGATCACGCCCCCTAGTATATCCTTCACCAGCGGCGTCAGAATGGGCACATTATAATGCACCGTCACCGTGATCATGTCCTGCCCTCCCAGGCCATACGGATCGCCGCCGCTAACAGGGTCTAATACCACGTCAAAATAGTAAGGGGAGGTTTGATTGGCTATCCATTGATTAAGAGGGGTGTCGGTAAAGGGGTTCAGTTTTAACCCTAATGCGGCTTCGTGCGTTTTCGAAATGATAGAGGTGGCCCGGTCGGCCCATACCTCGCCCGGGCTGTTATTCCCCGGAATACCATCATCATCCTGGAGCAGAATAGACTGTCCCGTAATCGCATAGCGCGCGCCTTCTCGCGCTGCGTGTTGAACGGTCAGATAGCCTTGAAAAATCCGAGCGAATTCAATAATTCCCCATAAAATGAGCAGTAGAATGGGTATGACTAAGGCAAACTCGACTAAAGCTTGTCCTAACCGGCTATTTTTTTGCTTGGAAGTCTCTGTTGTCATTGTACTTACCCTATTTCACATGACCTGGCTTTTCTAGAACAAAAACAGGTCGTAGCCATAAATGGAACATCAAATTAAGCTGCAACGTTAAAACGGTTTGTGCTGTTCCCATATCTCAACCTGCTCGTAAAACAAATATTCTTGGCCTCCGCAGTCTCCGACCGTAGATGATGTTTGAGGGTATTGCGGGAGCAAAACATCGATAATAAACTCTAATGATAGGATATTGACCGTAATTGTGGGAAGATGAGATCAGTACTACTTTCCCTCTTCCTGTGTAGTACATTAGTCAGGCGTCAGGCTTTATTCAGGATGGACGGCTTGTATAGAGCCGGTTCAGGTAATGCTTTGGTTGGGATGATGTTCATAAGCCACTCTGTTGTTCTGGGTGATGCGTGGAGACCTTTCGTTTCAAGTGTTACGTGTTACGTTATGTTTACCCCACGAATTTCTAAAGAACCATAAAGCCACCGATAAATATAATCCATTCAAGTCGTTTTATTGTAAAGACGCTTTGTAGTCTGGATAGTCACGCCGAGTCTTTCGAATTAGTACTTCTTTCCTATTCGATTCTCACACTAGGTAGAGAATGTCCCATCGAAAAAGCCATTCAGGTTCAACAACCTGGCTCATCCAGCCGAACGAATCATACGCATTTTATTGATGATCTGTTTTTTTTAGTTTTTTTAGAGTGGATTTATGGGTTGGGTACGCTTAGGCTGCCTAAAATGTAACGGTCTCCTACCAGGTTGCCGTTGGCGTCGGCAATGTGGAGGCGGCGCAGGCTGACCATTTCGTATAATCCCACTTCGATGAGGTAGGTTCCGGGCGGCAGGGCGGGGGGGATTTGCAGGCGGTAGGGATCGGTGAACTGTTGGCCGGGCAGCCATTTGGGGAACCAGAGATGGGTGGGACTGGCGCCGCCGAGGGGGGTGTAGTCCAGAGCGGCGATGGGCTGGTTGGCTAAATCAATGAGGTGGACGAAGACGGTGTAGCTTTCTTCGGCGGCGGCCAGCGCTTGCCATTTAAGGGTGATGCGTAAGGTGTCGCCGGGGCGGACGGCAAGGGGGTCGCTCCAAGGGGCGGTGCGACGGCCGTCCCCCCCCTTCACCCTGGCGCTCACCAACCCCACCCGTTGCCGAAAATTCGCCAAAAGAAGATCGGCGCTAATGGGGTGCTTTTGCCCCGTGACGGATAGATTGCCTAAAGACAAGTTCAAGGGGATGTCTTCATCGGCGCTGAGGTTTATTAAGTTGAGCATTACCGGATACTCTCCGGAGGGTAAGTTGTGGGGCAGGGCAAAGTTGAACGGTTCCACGATAACTTCGCCCGGCTGCCAGTTGGGGGTGGTCAGGTGGCTGTCGGTGGTGAAGGGGAGGCTCATCTCGCCTACGCTCAAGACAGGGACGTAAAAGTCATCTGTGCCGGTTTTGGTTTTCATCGCCAGGATGAAGGGGATGTAGTCGCCGGCAACGACCGTGTCCGGCAAATCATACCCCACCACTTCAATTGCCTCACCAACCGCACTGACTAATGTCAATTTTGGCGGGATAGAGGCATCCCCCGGCTCGACAACTTGATAGAACGATCCGGACGGCCGTAACCGGAACCCTGCATCCACTACATCCCGGCGGTAGTTGCTGAGGTAAACGGGGCCGCCGGGCAGGTAGTCGAACACATTATCCAGCCAGGGTCGGGCCGAGGAGACGAATTCCGGGCGCACATCGGCCGGATCGGGCCAGCGGTTTTCCACGAATTGGGTGTACCATAACGGCGTCATATGTTCCCAATCGGTGAGCAGGGTGACGCCTTGCCCCTGGCCATCAAATTGGGTGAATACGGCGTCCACAAAAGCCGCCCCTTCATCATAATCCCGCAGAGAAACGCGGGGGGCGTTGCGGGCGATTTGCAATCCGGGGCCAAGCAGGAAAAGGGCGATGAAGAGGAGGGAGACGGCCGTGCGCTCCAGTTTCAGCGCCCTTTCCATCATCTCCAACAATCCCCACAGCCCAATCCCGGCCATCAGCCCCACCCACAAAAACGGCCCCAGCAGATAGGCCATCACATCCTGCACCGTGTTCATGACGAACAGGTAAGTGGGTAGGAACGTGAAGACGTAGAGGAGGAGCAGCGGGGTGAGGGGGCGGGAGCGCCGGTTCAGCTTGTGGCGGAAGGCGAGCCAGAACAGGCCCAGCGCGGCCAGGAAGATGACGGGCAGGGCGTATTGCAGGCGCAGCAGCGACCAAAAGACGGCGAGCCGGTCAAATTGGTCGGCCGGGCCGAAGTAGAACAGGTTAACGCGGAGATTGCGCGCCAGCACATGATCCAGAAAGCCGTTGAGCGTGTTCATGGTGGATGGGCCGAACGCCGGTTTCATCGGGCTGCGGATGGGGAAGTAGAGCCAGACGCTCAGCCCCAGCAGGGCGAAGGCGAGCATTTTGGGGAAGACGCGCAGGAGGCGGATGAGCGGCGGGTGGCGGGTGGCGGGTGGCGGGTAGCGGAACCAGACGACGAGGATGAACAGGGCGTATCCCGGCCAGGCGAAGACGGTGAGCGGGTGGTGGGTGACGCCCAGCCCGGCGGAGAGGCAGAAGGCGTAGAGCCATTTTTGTGACAAGGTGACATCTTTGGTTGAGTCTGTCACCTTGCCGCCATACGCCCATTTAGTCAAAAAAAACAGATTCGCGGCCAGGAAAACGGCCGTAATAATGTGCGGGTTAGCGTGGATGGCGTGCTGCCAATAGTTGACGGCCGTGCCCACCACCAGCGCCGCAAAAACCGCCGGCAACAAACGGAGGGCGGAAAATTGTTGCCCGTTAACTGTTAACTGTTGATTGTTAATTGTTGCCACCGTGCCAAACACAAACAACGCCCCCAACGTCCCCATCGCCGCCGACAGCAGGTGCATCCGCCAGGGAATGGAGCCAAACGGGACGAGCGTCTGGAACAGCTTACCCGCCACCGTGATGAAGGCGTAGCCCGGCGGATGAGCGATGCCCAAAATGTTGGCGACAAAGGTGTACTCGGTAGGGTCGCCCAGCACCGGCGTTTGCGCCAGCGTAAGCAGATAAATCAGAAGAAAGAAGGCAGCAAGCAGAAAGCCTGCCACTTTGGGGTGATGGTTAAATTTTTGCCAGTAGTTGATCATAAACAGCAAGGGTCTCGCGAGCCGCCCGCTGCCAGCTAAATTTGGCGGCTTGTTCCAGCCCCAATTGGCGGCGGCGGCGATATTCTTCTTGGTCAGTGAGCAGGCGGCGGATGACGGCCGTCATCTCGGCCACATTCTCCGGGTCAAAATAAGCCGCCGCTTCGCCGCCCACCTCCGGGTGGCTGCTGACGCCGCTGGCGGCCACTGCCTGCCCGGAAGCCATATGCTCCAAAATCGGCAGGCCGAACCCTTCGTACAAACTGGGCTGAACTGCCAGCGCCGCTCCGGCCAACACTGCCGGTAAATCCTCATCGGGAACCCATCCCAGCGGTAAAACCACATCCTGCAAGCCATCCTGTTCAATTTTGGCGAAAAACTCGTCGAATAACCACCCCTTGCCTCCGGCCAGAACCAGGCATAGGTTGGGGAAATCCTTTCGGAGAACGGAGAGGGCATCGAGCAGGCGGCTGAGGTTTTTACGAGGCTCGATGGTGCTGAGGTGTATGAGGTATTGTTGGGGTAAGTCGTATGTCTGCCTCACGTGTTCGATCCTGGCCGGAGGCGGTGGTCGGAAATGGGAAGAGGAGGCCTCATACACGACATGAATTTTAGCCGGATCAATCCGGTATTGTTTGACGATGTCTCGCTTAGTTGCCTGCGAAACGGCGATGATGGCCTCGGCGCGGCGGCAGAACAGCGGCATCGCTAGATTAAGATACCAGTAGTTCAGTTTTTTATGGTAGGCGGGGAACAGCTTGTAAATCAGGTCGTGGACGGTGAGGACGGTGGGCACGCCGCGCAGGGGCATGAGCAGGTGTTCGGCGCTGTGGAACAGTTCGGCGTCGGGAAGCAGCCGGTTGAACGGGATGCGGCCCATTTGCGCCAGTAGAATCGCCATGCGCCATGGTTTGTAGCCCCAGCGGATGCTGGTCTGGGGGATGGATGATGGGAGTGTGGCGGGGAAACGGCCGTCCCGCCCCTGGTTGTAAAAGAGGGCAAAACGGGACGGCCGTTCCGCAATCAACGCCTGCGCCAGCCGCTCGCTGTATCGTCCTAACCCGGCCCGGCTGTGGACGGCCGCCGAGATGTCGAGATAGATCATCATCGGCGTTTCTTTCTCTTTTTCTTGGCGCGCCGGCGTTGAAATAGTTTCCGTTTTGCCGGTTTCGAGCTTGATTCCGGTTCCTTAACGATAGGCAATTGATGGGGACTGCCTTGTTTGCGTTTGAGTCGTTTGAGACCATCGGCTGCGGTCATTGCTATGTCGGCCATTTTGTCCTGCCGCAGCATTTGCACCGGCGAGATCAGCCGAATGACCTGCTGATACATGGCTTTAGCAATGGTGCGATCCCCGTAATCATGTTCCGCCATTCCTCGTGCCAGGCAGATTTCCGGATTGTCCGGTTCCAGCTCATAAGCGCGTTGGAAGGCATCCAGAGAGTCCGCCTGCCGCCGTAATGTGCGCAGCAGATTGCCCAGGCGTAAATGCAACATGCCGTCATTGGAATTGGCCGCGATTTTCTTCCGGTATTGAGCTAATGCGGCCAATGGGTGCATGGACCGGCCAAAAGCCGCTGCGCGAAAAGAACTCATGTAGGGATTCGGCGGCCGTTTTTTGGGCTTGCCCCCGGTCAGGGCCGCCATAATATCGTCAGGAGTGGCATCGTGCATGTACAGTCTCAAGCTTGCCTGCGACGTCAATTCATACTGATCCACCGTCTGACATTTGGGACAGACAATCTCCCGATCCATGATATGGGCATCATATTCTATGGGCAGCCCTTTTTTGTCTCTTTCTAACGTATTGAGGTCAACGATCACATGCTGAACAAAATGAATGCGCTCTCGATGGCAATGGGTGCAGCGCAACATTAGATACAGGCCATCTGAACGTATTTCGGGTTGGGGCAAAGGCTCCAGTCCCCATTTCTCATGAATGTAGGGGAAGTCAAGAATAGTCAGGTCTACCCGATCTTCATCATACGCTCGTTTTACCTCATCATATAATTCTCGCGCCCCCATGTCAACAATGTCGCCAATCAGGAAACCGATGAATGTTTCTTCTGCGGCTTCATGAGCCTGGGGACGGGTTAGCAAGGCGCGGAAGAGGCTGGTAATTCGTTCTCGTTGGTCGGGTAATTTTTGGGCGCGTTCGGCCAGCGCGTCTGTCGCCGCCGAGCGGATGTAGAGATGGTAGTCGGTGTCGGCGGCAATGGCTTCCAGTTCCAGCGTGGTGTATCCGCCCACTTTCCCTATCCTTTTTGTTAGCAGATCAACCGGCCAGTTGCCTTCGGCCCGCTCTAACCAAAGGGCTAATTGGGCCAGTTCGGGCATTTGGGTTTGTAGTTGGCGCAACAGGGAGATGGCGTGGGAGGGCACGGCCGTATCCCACAACGTCTCATCAAAAGCCATCCGGATCAAATCCGGCGCCAGGACTTGCCCCTGGGCCATGATCTCGGCATATAGGGAGACGTCTGGTTCCGGCCCGGCCGTCAACAGCCGATCCAACGGCGGCAGATATGGTTCCGGCAAATCCTTCCCATCACCCGGCGGAACCGGTAATTGCAGCGCCGTCCGAAACTGGTTCAGAACGGCCGGGTGAATTTCGCCGATCCAGGTTTTAGTATCCTTCTCTTTTCTCTCTATCGCCTCCTGGTACATCTCTTCTAATTCATCCCGGATATTTTCGAGGTCTGCTGTCTCTGTCAACGCTAGCCCGCGTTCAAGCGTCTCAATTGCCAGATCGTTCAAGCCAATGTACGGGAGCGTGAACGCCAACATATTGATCGTCCAGATGTCATCAGGAGCTGCTTGCAGGCGGCGGGTCACTATGGACAGCCCGGTGTCAACTTCGCCCGCATCCAGATATGTCTCCGCCAGATCACGATACCGGTTATGGCGGTTGAGATCAGGATCATGCTGCTCATCGTAGGCGAACGACGCATATAGCCAGCGCAAAGCGGCTGTATAGTCGTCCTTTGCTTTGTGATATTGCGCCAGATCAGAGTAGATATCTGAATACAAAACCATATCGCTGTTTTCCGGGGAGCGAAGAATTAGTTCAGCTAAAGCTGCAGACTGGTCTTCCAGGTTTTCTTCATCAAAATAGTGGAGAACGTCCAGCAGTTCATAATCCCCCCATTTCCCCGGCATGAGCGCCAATATCTGAGATGACGTCAACGATTTGAAATATGCGATTATGTCTGACTTGTGCTTCATGTGTAAACTCTCTCGCTATTTAGCTTATTATGGATGCTTCGCCCACCAATCCAGCGACCAGGCCACTCCCTTTTGGATGCCCTCGCGCAGGGGGGTCTTGGGCGTGTAGTCGAGCAGGGCGCGGGCTTTGCCCACGTTGGCTACATAATGCGTCACCTCGCCGACGCGAGAGGGTTCGATGGTGTATTCCGGCGTCTTGCCCAGCGCTTCACTGATGAACTTGGTCATCTGCACCAGGCTGTTGCCCTGCCCATAAGCCAGATTGATGGTGTGATTGGCGATCTGGCCGCTCGCCAGCCGTTCGATACCCGTCGTCACCCCGGCCACACAATCATCCACATAGGTGAAGTCCAGCAGCTTGTCTTCGCCGTAAATGGTGATGGGCTGGCCTTCGTTGATGCGGCGGATGAATAAAGGGATGACGCGCTCCATCCGTTCCAGGTCGTTATCGAAACGGCCGTACACATTGCTGAACCGGAATACCAGGTACCGTAAACCATAACATTGGGCGTAGGAATAAATCAACGCTTCCCCGGAAATTTTGCTGGCCGAATACGGACTTTCGGTGAAGGCAAAATCAGCGTAGGATTCCTCGGTGATGTAGCGGTGGATGTCGCCGTACACTTCGCGGGAGCTGGAGAAGATGATGGGGATGTCGTTCTGACGGCAAAACTCCAGCACATTGAAGGTCATGGTGATGTTTTCCAGCGCCCGGTGCGGATTGACCACCAGTTCATGCACTTTGGCGTGGTTGGCGAAATGGACCACCGCATCTAAATCGTCGGGATATTCGACGCCGATACCCTTTGTAAATTCCCGATAGGGATGGCTTAAATCTTGCAACAGGGTTTCGATGTCGTGTGTCCAGGTGTTGGGCCGTTTGTCCACGCCAAAGACGTAATGTCCTTGATTTTGCAGATGTAGACCCAAGTTCGTGCCAATTTGCCCGCTGGAGCCGGTTATAAGAATGCGCATGGGGTTCTCCTGATTTGAGTGATTTGACCATCAGCGACCTATTGTACCCAATGTAACCAATTTGGCTTTTAATTTGAGTTACAAGTTGAGATGTTCAAGCAGTTTCGCGCCGCAGCAGGAAAATGCCGGCTCCCGCCAATCCGGCCAGCAGGGCTGCCGCCAGAAAAGCGCCGCGGCTGACGAGTTGGCCGGTGTCCGTTGATTCGGGGCTGGGGGATGGGGGCACGGCCGTATCCGCCAACGACGTGGGCGTGTTAGTAACGGTAGGCACAAGGGTGGGGGTGGTCTGGGCAACGGCCGTGCCTGACGTTGGGGTTGCTGCTGGCGCTGGCGTGAACGTGGGAGGCTGAGGCATCGGGGTGGGCGAAACCGGCGCAACCAGTTGCAGCACATCGCCCGGCTGCAAAATCCTGTCCGTCGTCAAATTGTTGTACCCCAACAAATCCGCCAGCGACAGGCCAAAGCGGAGGGCGATCCCCAGCAGCGTATCCCCGCTTTGCACCGTGTAGGTCGTTTGCGGCGTGGGCGTCGGCGGCGGCGTCTGCCCCGGCGCCAGCCGCACCGTCACTACATCCCCCGGCTGCAAAAAATCATCCTCATCCAGCCCGTTGTACCAGAAAAAATCGCTCAGGCTGAGGCGGTACCGGGCGGCAATCGTCCACGCCGTCTCCCCTGCGCGGACGACATGCGTCAACGGCGGCGTGGGCGTGGGCGGCGGTTCCTGCCCCTGGCCCAGCCGGATCAACAGTTCATCCCCCGGTTGGATCAAGCTGTCCTGCGTCAAATTGTTGTACAGCAGCAGCGTTTCCAGCCGCACTTCATACCGGGCGGCGATGGCCCACAACGTTTGCCCTTCCTGCACCTCATGGACGATGGCGCCATCTTCATTTGGCTGGCTGAGCGTGATAGGGACGACGACGGCCGCCGGATCGGCTATAGGCTGATTGCTGGTTGGCGGCGCAACCGGTTGGTCGCTGCGGCGACCAACCACCAGGACATACCAATGCTGGTCGTTGCCGACGGCGTAACCCAATCCGGCCTCGTCATATCGGGTGGAGATGAGGGTGTTGTAATGCACCGGGCTGTTGACCCACCAGGTGACGCCCTGCTGTGGCGTAAGCTGCCAGCCCGCCACATAATTTTCCACAACATACCCCTGGTAGCCGACGGCATTGGCTCGATCTTGAGGCCGGGTTCCGTTTTCGCCAGTGTGGCTGTAGAGGTTGTTGGCGGCGATGTAATTGGCCTGCCATTGAGCGGCGCGCGCCAGGGCGGCGTTCCATTGGAAGGGAGGCAGCCCTTGTTCGGCCCGCACCTGGTTGACCAGATTGAAGGTTTCTTGAATACGGGATTGGGCGGCGGCGGGGCGGGGCGGGGCGGCCAGCCAAAGGGTGAGCAACAGGGGGAAAATCAGTCGGCGCATAGGCCAGAACTATATCAAGAGGCACGGCCGTCACCAAGTTTGGCGGTACGGCCGTAGGCATGTTGCCGGGCAATCATAGAAATAAAAAAAGCCGTGAAATTAATTCACGGCTTTTCAGGGTTTTTAGTGAATAGTGACTATTTACTCAACCCGACGGACATCTTGGGCCGCAGGGCCTTTCTTGCCTTCACCAACCACAAAGGATACTCGTTCCCCTTCTTCCAGGGTCTTGAACCCGCCGCCAGTGATGGCGGAGAAGTGAACAAAAATATCGTTGCCGGAATCGCGTTCAATGAACCCAAATCCTTTTTGGCTGTCGAACCATTTGACGGTTCCTGTTTCTTGATCTTCCATCTCTAAAACCTTCCTTACATGATGCCGGAATAAAAAACCGCCCAGCGTCTATCATTCTGGGTGGTGGACTTTCAAAATCCGGCGCAGAACTAAATAACGAATGAACGTTACCACGTTTACTACGCCCTGTCAAAAAAAGATTTTCACGAGTAGCTATCCAGACATCCGATTTCTAGCTGTCGAGTATGGATTGATAAGAAATCGGATGTCTTGTGCTATACTTTCTCAGCGAAATGGTAACCGGCTAGACCTGCGAGGTTTGCGCAAACCTCGCAGGTCTCCAGATAGTAGGAGCAAGAATGGACGCGATTTTGAATAGCGATCAGGAAGAACTGCTGAAACGAACCCGTGACGTATTGGGCCAACTGCGAGATGTGCTGGCGGATACAGCCGCATCCGCTGCAGACCGGGCGGCGTTAGCGGAATCCATCCGCCAGTTAGACGAACTGTTTTTGCTGGTGGTGGCCGGGGAATTTAACGCGGGCAAGTCGGCCTTCATCAATGCCCTGGTGGGCCAGCCCCTTTTGCAAGAAGGGGTGACGCCGACCACCAGCCAGATTTACTTGCTGAAATACGGCGATAAAACGGAGCAGAAGCCGGTAGAAAAAGGGGTGTGGGTGCAGACGGCGCCGGTGGACATTCTGCAAAAAATCAGCATCGTGGACACGCCGGGAACGAATGCTATTTTGCGTGAGCATGAGGCGTTGACGGCCGAATTCGTGCCGCGCAGCGACCTGGTGTTGTTCATCACCTCGGCAGATCGGCCGTTCACCGAAAGCGAGCGCGGTTTTCTGACCCAAATCCGGGATTGGGGTAAGAAAATCGTCCTGGTGGTAAACAAGGTGGATATTCTCACGGAAGCGGCGGAGAAGGAGCAGGTGATGGCGTTCGTCAAGGAGTCGGCGCGGAACCTGGTGGGGGAAATTTCGGCGGTTTACGCGGTGTCGGCGCGGCAGGCGCAGCAGGCCAAATCGGGCCAGCCACAGATGTGGCGAACCAGCGGGTTTGAGCCGCTGGAGCAGTTTATCCGGGAGACGTTGGATGATGACGGCCGTTTCCGGCTCAAACTGCTCAATCCCCTGGGCGTAGGGCACAAACTGGTCAAAAAACAGTTGGACGCCCGCGAGTCTGACCTGGATTCGTTGAAAGAGGACAGTCAACTATTAGAAGATATCGAGCGGCAGATGACCTACTACGATGAAGACATGCAGCGCAATTTCAAGGCGCGGCTGGGCGAAGTTGACAACCTGCTGTATGAGATGGAAAAGCGGGGTAACGATTTTTTTGACGAGACGATGCGGATCGCCCGGATTCCTGATTTGATCCGCGCCAAACGGATGGAACGCGCCTTTGAGCAAGAGGTGGTGGCCGATACGCCGCAGTTGATTGAGAAGCGGGTGAGCGAATTGGTGGATTGGATGGTGGAGCAGGATTTGCGCCAATGGACGGCCGTGGCCGACCACATGGCCCGGCGCAAAGATGATCACCTGAATCGGATTGTGGGCGAAGGCGGCCCACGCGAAGGCACGCTGGCCTATGACCGGCAGCGGCTCATCGAATCCATCGGCGCTGCCACCCGGCGGGCGGTGGAAAGTTACGACAAAGCGCGGGAAGCGGCAGAGATAGCCGGCGCGGCGCGGCAGGCGGTGGTCAACACCGGTCTGGCGGGCGTGGGAGTAGGATTGGGCGTGGCTATCGCGGTGGCGGCCCATGTGGTTTGGGTGGATGTGACCGGCGTGTTGGCCGGCGTGGCGGCGGCCGTCATCGGGCTGCTCATTTTGCCCGCCCGGCGGCGAAAAGCGAAACGGGAACTGGAGGAAAAGCTGGCCGATCTGCGGAGCAAGCTGATGTCCAGCCTGATGGAGCAGTTTGATCGGGAGATGCGGCGCAGCGCCCGGCGCATTGAGGATACCATCGCCCCGTTCAGCCGTTTTGTCCGCGCCGAGCAGGAAAAGATCGGCGGCCAGCGCCAGCAGTTGGTGGAATTGGAAGCGCACCTTAACGGGTTGCGGGCGCAGTTGAATGTGACCGGGTGATGGGGTGACAAGGTGATGGAGGAGTTAGCCGTCTGCCCCAGAAGCGGCCCAATCCAAAATCCAAAATCTCAAATCCAAAACCCGCATGGTTGTTTACAAATTGGACGAACACGGCCGTACCGTCTGGCAATATGCGGCAGCAGTTTTGGCGTGGCTGGAAAATGGGGTGTGGTTGGAAGCGTTTTTCGGCCGGGATGACATGGAGTTGGGTTACACGCTGTTCCGGCGGGGCGACCGGTTTGTGGAGACGTTTTACGCCGACCGCTGGTACAATGTGTTTGCCGTTTATGCAGGGGCGGACGGCCGTCTCAAGGGGTGGTATTGCAATATCTGCCGCCCGGCTGTCATCACGGAAACGGCCGTGTACTGTGAAGATTTGGCGCTGGATGTGTGGGTAACGCCGACGGGAGAGAGCCGCATCCTGGATGAAACAGAATTTGCCGCACTTGATTTGTCGGATGAAGAGCGAGAACAAGCGCGAACGGCCGTCGCCGCGATTCTTGATCTGGCCGGGAAAGGAGAACTGCCGCGATGAGAATACGGCCGTTAACCGCCGCCGATCAGAGCCGCGTCTGTCAATTCATCCAGGCGCGTTGGGGGGCGGAAATTGTGGTGGCTCATGGCGCGGTCTATCATCCTGACCAGTTGCCCGGCTTTGTGTGTGAGGCGGATGGCCGTTGGCTGGGCCTGATCACCACTCACATCGAAGGGGACACCTGCGAAATTGTGACACTGGACAGCCTCACAGAAGGGCAGGGGGTGGGGACGGCATTAGTGGAAGCGGTGAAACAGGCCGCCAAAACGCGCCCATGCGGCCGTCTCTGGCTCATCACCACCAATGACAACCTGAACGCCCTCCGCTTCTACCAAAAACGAGGATTTGTGTTGACGGCCGTGCATCGTCATGCAGTTACCATCTCCCGCCAGATCAAGCCAGCGATTCCCCTGACCGGCCAGGATGGTATCCTTATACGCGATGAAATTGAACTAGAATTAAGGCTCGATAATTGAAAGTCGTTTATCGGGCGTTAATCATACTTGAATGATAACGCTACCCGCGCCCGGTAGGTGATGGGCTGCCCCTCCTCCAGTTTGAGGTCTAGCTTGACGATTTCGGCGATGCGCAGACCACGCAGGGTCTGATCGGCTTTTGCCACCGCTTGTTGGGCGGCATCTTCCCATGATTCGTGGCTGGTTCCTACTAACTCGATAATTTTATAAACGCTCATCAAAATTCTCCTTCAAACGTTGGACACTGATCAGACAGCGGATAATGTGGATAATCAAGTGGCAGCTAGGTAAGCGACAGTTCTTCACATGGTACACAAAGAGGAATCAACCCGTCAAGATGGCGTGGTGAATTGATTGAATTTTGGGGATATTTTGCGGCATGCGCCAAATCGGCTTGCTGTATTTCCGCAATCAATTCTTCTTCTACCGGTTCGCTGGCTCGTCCACCCTCTGTTATCGTTTGGTTAATGACCCCCACACTCAAGTATATGCCTAACCAATTGTGTAAGAACTCTTGGATACGTGGTCGAGATAGCCGCATTCGTAACGAAAGGTATATGATAAGCGAGGCTAACATAGGGCCGACCAAGCGCCACTCGCTCATTTCCACGTCCCAATTTGCCGTTGCCGGACACCGGCCTGGTTTACTCTGCGTCACATGCCCACAGTTACAGGCCGTATCTCCGTACACATGTTTGACGTGGCTGACTGCCAAACCCGGATGAGCCATCTTTACATCCAAAACGTACAAGCCTGTCCGAGCGACAAATGGAATCGGCTGATATGAAGCGGTTAAGATAAACCACATAATACCGCGCATTCATATAAATCAATCCCAGGTCATCGTTCTTACATTAAGTTAGATCCAAAGGGCACTCCAGGTGGTATGATGCGGTAAGAATCAGCCCGGATTCTACCCCAATTCATATCACCTGGAGG
>JAJRVV010000019.1 GCA_024277135.1 Chloroflexota bacterium
CATTACGAGCGGATTTGTTGAAGGAATGAATAGCAAAATTCGGGTTCTGAAACGGATTGCTTTTGGTATTCCCAACTATGCCCATTTTCGGCTGCGAGTTATTGGTTTTTGTGGCTAACCCCATAAAAGCTCAGAGAACCACCAAATTTAGCCGTCTATCCCCATCTATCTTGATTTGGCAGCCGCGCCCACGGGCGATTGACGCCGCCGGTTTCGCCGCTGCGGTCTACGAGATTGAGACGGCCGTCTTCCAGCCCGTTTTTGCGGCCGTTGCGGTTCCGGCCGGCTTTCTGGATCGAACGCGCCATAGGCAAACCCATCCAACCGCCGCCGCTCAATCCGCTGGCCCAACACCTTCTCCACACTCCGCACCAACGCTTCATCCTCCGGCGTGGCTAACGTAAACGCTTCGCCCACTTCCTGCGCCCGCCCGGTACGGCCGATACGATGGGTGTAAGCGTCCACCGTGTCCGGCATGTCAAAGTTGATGACGTGCGAAATATCGGCCACGTCAATGCCGCGAGCGGCGATGTCCGTCGCCACCAGAATGTCATATTTGCCTTGGCGGAAGCCGTTGATCGCCTTCTGCCGCTGGTTTTGCGACATATTTCCTTGCAAAGCCGCCGCCCTGTGTCCCATCTTTTCCAATTTGCGCGCCAGATTCCGCGCCCGGTATTTGGTGCGCGTAAAAATCAACGCCCGGCCAATCGCCAGCTTGTCCAGCATAGCGATGGTCAGGCTGGTTTTGAGGCCGTTGGGGGTGGGGAAAAGGGCGTGAGAAACAGTCTTGGCCGGGGCGATCATGCCGATTTGCACCGTCACCGGATCATCGAGGATGCTGTCCGCCAGTTTGCGAATATCATTGGGCATGGTGGCCGAGAAGAAGAGCGTCTGCCGCCGGGCCGGAACGCGCTTCAGGATGCGGCGGATGTCCGGCAAGAAGCCCATGTCGCACATGCGGTCAGCTTCGTCCAGCACCAACACTTCCACATGAGAGAGGTCAATCTGGCCCGCGCCCAACAGATCGAGCAGACGGCCGGGGCAGGCCACCACGATCTCCGCGCCGCGCTGCAGGGCGTCTATTTGCCGCCCTTTGCCCACGCCGCCATACACCGTCACGCTGCGGATTTTTGTGTTTCGGCCCAGTTCGCCAATCGCTTGATGGATTTGCTCCGCCAGTTCGCGGGTGGGGGCGACGATGAGGGCGCGTACCCGGCGCAGCGGCCCTTTGGTGAGGCGATGCAAGATGGGCAGGGCGAAAGCGGCCGTTTTGCCGGTTCCGGTTTGCGCCAATCCCATCACGTCACGGCCGTCCAGGATAACAGGTATCGCTTGTTCTTGAATGGGGGTTGGTGTGGTAAATCCTACAGATTTGATACCGGCCTGCAGGCGCGGATCAAGAGAAAATTGTTCAAAATTCAAAATGAGTACTCCTTGACTCAGCTGAGCCAAGTCGCACTCTTAGCCCGAAAGTTAGTTGACAGCTTTTGTCCCGAACCGACGGTTCGCGGAAACAAAAGCCGGGAAGTATAGTCAGTAACAGGCAATCACGCCAATTTTCTCACGAATGTCACGCTTTCGGTACGGCCAGCCCCAAGGGATTGACGGTGTAGCCGGGGAAAACATCGGCCGCCCGTGGGTTGTTGAGCCGGTCGCGGATGAGGCTGCCCAGCACGTCCCGGTAATCAATGGTGATGGTCAGATCGCCGGGGCCGGTCAACTGGTCGTCGTCCAGACCGGGCCAGTCGGCGAACACCTGCCCGCCGTTGACGCCGCCGCCCATGAGCATCATCATGTTGCCATGCCCGTGATCGGTTCCCAGGCCGCCGTTTTCCTGGACGCGACGGCCGAACTCCGACATCACCACTAGCGACACATCAGACACGGCCGTGCCCAAATCCTCATAAAACGCCGCCAACCCCAATCCCAACTCCTCCAGATTCCGCGCCATCACCCCATTCACGCCGCCCTGGGCCACGTGCGTATCCCAGCCGCCCAGGTCTACGCAGGCCGCTTCCACGCCCACGTCCGCTTTGACGAGCTGCGCCACCATCTGCATGGCGCGGCCAAACCCGCCTTCGGGATACGGCCGTCCTCCCGGCGCGTAGTTCTCCACATCAATCCGGCTTAACAGATCAATGGCGGAGAAGGTTTGCTGGGCGACGGCCGTCAACAGACTCTCATCTCGCTCATACAACGTCTGCAAAATCGCCTGCATCTCGCCCACCTGGTCATCCCGGCCCCGGAGGTGATAGTCGGCGATGGATTGCAACGCGGTGGCCGACACCGCGCCGGAGAGCGACGCTGGCAGCATGTCGCCCACGCCGATGGCGCGCAGCGCCGACTCGTTGCCCGTATCCAGCGTCGCCAGATGGCGCGCCAGCCAGCCGGTGTAATCCCCTTCCGCCGCCCCCCGCTCCATCAAATCCATCGCCTCAAAATGGGAGCGTGTCTCGTCCGGCGAGCCGGTGGCGTGGACAAACGCCATATCCCCAGCTCTGTAAATGTCGGCTAGCGGAGCCAGCGCCGGATGCAGGCCGAAGAAGCCATCCAGGTCAACGGTACGGCCGTCGGCGCGGTTATCATCCGGGCGAGGGATGCCCAGGGTGGGGCGGCGGTCGTAGTAGCCCTCGTCACCATGCGGAACCACGATATTCAGCCCATCCGCGCCGCCGCGCAAGAAGACGCAGACCAGCGTATCGCCGCGCGGCCCCACGTGTGGGTCGGCCAGATGCAGGCGGGGCATCCAGCCGGGCAGAGCCGCGATCCGGTTGCCGAATAGCAGGCCGGCGGCGGCTTGCAGGCTGCCGCTCAAAAACCCCCGGCGGCTGACCAGGGCGTATTCGTCGCAGTAGGTTTGGTTGCTCATTTTCGATCCTTTTCTGTTCAGTGTTCAGTTATCAGTCAACTGATAACTGAACACTGATCACGTCCACTGAAACGCGGGGCTGGCGAGCATGAACGCCACCGTATCTTTCAGGCGTAGTTGGGTGTCGTGATCGGATAGCTGGCCGCTGCCAACGTAATCCATAAAAAGTTGATGGACGTCATCGTCCAGGGCGCGGCCCCAGGTCAATCCGGCGAACAGGTTGAGTACCTCGGCGGGCGATTGGGCGTTTCCGGCCTGAACCAGTTGTTCCAACGGCGCATTGGCCTGGGGCAGGTCGCTGTGGAGCAGAGCCAGGGCGAAGTTCCAGCGCGGCAGCAGGTTTCCCGCCCAGGCGGCGGACACGTCCGGGTAGCCGTCAGGCGCCGGCCAGAAGAAGGTGGGCTGGCCCAGTCGCTCCAGCCAGCGGAACAGTTCTCGGTCGGGGCGGACGTTGACGTTGAGGGCGCGCAGGGTGGAGATGAAGAAGGTGTACGGCCGTTTCAACTTCATCGGCGCTGTGACAAATTCCTCGCTCAAAAAAATCAACCTGAGCATGGCTTTGATGTCTCCATCCGTGTCGCGGAACGTTTGCGCCACCTGTTCTGTTAGGGCGGCGGGCGGATCATCGGCCACAAAACGGCGCACCAGCTTGGCAGCGATAAACTGGGCCGTTGCCGGATGCGTCACCAGCATCTCTAACGCTTCCTCGATTTCCGGCCGGCCGCGCCCGGCGGGGAACGTCTGCCCCAGCAGCGACTTCGCCTCCCAATCGTGCGCCTCCTCATTCAAAAACGCTTCCCCGGAACGAATGCCTCGCCGCCGCACGCCCCATCCCGTCAAAATGCGGGCCAACTCCTGCACATCCGTCTGCGTGTACCCGGCGTGGACGCCCAGCGTGTGCAGTTCCATCAACTCGCGGGCGTAATTTTCGTTGGGACGCCCTTTTTCGTTGCGGATGTTGTCCAGATAAACCAGCATTGCCGGGCTGTGTGCTGAGGCCCAAAGCAAATCGCGGAATTTGCCCAGCGCGCGCGGCCGGATCACGTCCCGGTCGTCGGCCAGTTTGAGCAGGGGCATCAGCTTGTTTTTGCGCAGGTAGATGTTGAAATGGTCTGACCAAAATTCCACCATCACCTGGTACAACTGCCGTTTGGAGGTGAGGCCGCGGGCGATGGCGCTGCCGATCAGTTCCCGGCTGGCGTCTTCCGGTTCCTGCGTCACAAGCTGGCTCATATCCATCTGGTAAAGCGTCAGATTGCGCTGGATGAGGTCGGCGGCGGTATCCTCAATCTGGTCGGGGTGAAGCTGCGCCTCCAGCCAGTCGGCCGCGCCCATCGCCTGCACTTGTTCCAGGTCGCCGGGGCGGGGGCCGTAGCCGGCGCGGTTGAGCAGGCGCAGGGGGAGATTGATGGCGGCTGGTTGACGGCCGTCAGATGGCGGTGGCGTGGGAATGGAGAGGGCATCGGGAATATCGCGTTCAGCCGCTTCCCGGCCAATGACGCCGCATCCGCTGGCGGCGGCGACGGCCGTCAATCCACCCAGTTTGAGGAAGTTACGGCGGGAGAGGGTCATATCGGTCTCCGGTGTTCACTGTTCAGTAAGCAGTGTTCAGTGTTCAGTCAACTGATTACTGGTCACGGCCGTCTGTTCACTAATGACTGCCGACTGATTACTGCTCACTGGTTTCGGCAGCCATTTGAGCAGGGCAAACGTCGCCGCGCCCATGGCCATCATGCCAGCGATGGGAATGAACAAGAACCAGCCGACCAGCGGAACCAGAGCCGCCAGTTCATACACCACCGCGCCGCGCACCAGGTTGGTTAGCTCCGAGTTGGGGCGGGCCAGGAGAGCCAGCCGCTCGCCCAACAGGCGGGACAGCCCTGCGCCGCCGATAGAGCCAATCCCCATTCCCACCAGGGCGGCGATGAAGCCAATGGCCTTGACGGGGCCAAAGTTGACGGAGGTGGTGATGGCGACGAAGAGGGCGATGGCGGCGGTGACGGGTACGCCCAGGAAAAAGGAACGGCCGGGCGTTTCTGCCAGGCGGGTTTGGGCGCGTCGGGTGAGGTTGGGCATGAACAAGTTGAGGGCAACCAGCAGCGCGGGCACGCTGAGCAGGATGCCGATCAGGGATAAAGTGACGGTGTAAACATCGGCCATGTCGAATCTCCTTTAGCCGTTAGCTGTTGATTGTTAGCTGTTGGCTGTTAGCTTGGCGGTTACTGCTGGATCATACCGACGGCCGTACTGAAAGTTGCAATCGGTTTGTAAAGGGTTTGTAAAAAACCGGAGTACCTATCACCAATGTCCCATAGACGGATGTCCCTGGGCGTATAAAATGGAGTTGATATGAAACTGTCAGCAACCCTTCGATTCACTGCGCTCAACGTGCTAATTCGGAATTAACCTAATGGACGGCCGTCTCGCTCCCCAAATCACCCTCTCCCTGGTAACGACAGCCCTGCTGCTGTGGCTGGCCGTTTATGCGTGGAAGCGGCGGCCGGCATCGGGCGCGACCTTGTTCACGGTGTGGATGCTGGCGTTGGCCCAATGGTCGCTGGCACACACGCTGGAAATCAGCAGTTCCGATCTGGCGATCAGCTTGTTTTGGGCGCGTTTTCAGTTTCTGGGAATGGCGATGGCGCCGGTGGTATGGCTCAGTTTTGTATTGGAATTCACCGGGCGGGAAGCGTGGTTTACCCGGCGCAATCTGTTACTGCTAACCGTGATACCGGCCGTGACGTTTGTGCTAGCGCTGACGAACACGGCGCATGGCTTGATCTGGCAGCAAGTAACATTAGCGACGGCCGTCAGCCCGCCCACCCTCTCATTTACTTACGGCGTCTGGTACTGGATTTATCTCACCTTTTCCTTTAGCTGCCTGCTGATTGCCTTTGGCTATCTCTCAGCAAGTTGGCGGCAGGAGACGACGGCCGTTTCTCGTTGGCAGCTCGTTTTACTCCAGATTGGACTGGTTCTGCCCTGGATAGGTAACGTGATGGGCAGTTCACTCCTCGACTGGACTTCGGTCGGGTTCCTTCTCTCTAGCCTCATTTTCTTGCATTACACATTGCGTTTCCGCTTGTTTGACCTGACGCCGGTAGCGCACCGGACGCTGGTGGACAGCATGAAAGACAGTATGTTGGTGCTGGATACACAAGGCCGAATCATGGATGCCAATCCGGCGGCCATCACCCTGATTGACCGAATGCCGGCAGCCTTTTTGGGCAAGCAGTTGACGGACATTTGGCCGGATCTGGCGGCGAGCATGGCAACGGGAGATGAATTGACCTGGGGAACGGCCGAATCGCCGCGCCATTATGAGGTGACGGTTTCCGCTCTGTATGATTGGCGCAAACAGCCGCGCGGCCGCCTGCTGGTGCTGCACGACATCACCGAACGCAAGGAGATGGAAGCGCTGCGGGCCGACATGACCCGCGACATGGTTCACGACCTGCGCGCCCCCATCAGCAACTCCCTGTTTGCCCTGGAAATGTTGAAAGGAGAGTTAGTGGATGAGCCATCGGCGGACAGCCACCAACTGTTAGAGATGACATTTGCCAACACGGAGAAAACGCTGCAACTGGTGAATGAAATCCTGGAATTGAGCCGGTTGGAAAGTGACCGGAATTTGTCGGTGAATTTTACGGCCGTTTCCCTGCAACAATTGGCCTGCGACATCGTCAAAACCCAATCGCCCCGCGCCCTGGATAAGCAAATCAGCCTGACTTGCGACATTCCCGAATCGCTGCCGCCAGCCTGGGCCGATGCCCGGCTGCTGGAACGGGTGCTGCAAAATCTGGTGGATAACAGCCTGAAGTTTACGCCGCCTGGGGGTCAGGTGTCGGTGTCGGCGCGTGTGGCACAAATAGGCGAACATGCGCCGGGTTCAGCCGATTACCTGGTGATTGAAGTGAAGGACAGCGGCCCCGGCATCCCCTCCGCGTTCCAGGAGCAGGTGTTCCAGAAATTTGTGACCGGCAACCACAAAGAAAGCGGCTCTGGCCTGGGTCTGGCTTTCTGCAAGATGGCGGTGGCCGCACATGGGGAGCGTATTTGGGTGGACAGCCAGCCGGGGCAAGGCAGCGCTTTCAAATTTACCCTGGCTGTCGCCCGGCAAGCGCCTCGTTTTCTCCATCCCCGCCCCGCCGCCCAACCGGGCGCGGTTCTCCTCAACTAAAGACAAAGGCAGAAGGCAGAAATTCCTCGGCGGTTGGATGTTGCCTGCCCCTCCATTTTTGGCGTAAGATACAGGCGGTTGATGGCGTCTGCACAAGCAGATGTTTTATGATATTGACGGCCGTATTCCCATTTCCGACCGCTTCCCCAAACTGCACAACAGGAGAGTTTTTGCATGAAATTGGATTTTGGACGTGAAGTGTGCGGCCATCTGGCCCAGGCTGAAAAACGAGAATGGCTGGTGACCAACGGCATCGGCGGCTTTGCTTCCGGCACAATTGCCGGGCTGCTAACCCGCCGCTATCATGGGCTGCTGCTGGCGGCCTTGCAGCCTCCCCTAGGGCGGACGCTGTTGGCGGCCAAGCTGGACGAGACGGTGGAATATGATGGGTTGTACCCGGCCAGCGGCCGTTTCTACCCGCTGTTCGCCAACCGGTGGGTCACTGGCCCGGTGGAGCCATCCGGGTATCATTATCTCAACCGATTCCACCTGGAAGGAACGACGCCGGTTTGGACATTTGGCGTCGGTAACGCCCTGTTGGAAAAGCGGATTTGGATGCAGCCCGGCGCTAACACCACCTACATCCAATACCGGCTGGCGCGCGCCACCGGCCCGCTGACGTTGGAGGCGAAGGTTTTTGTCAATTACCGGGATTATCATCACACCGCCATCGTCAATGAGTGGCAGCCGCACATCACCCCGGTGGCGCATGGCTTGCGGGTGCAGATGTTTGACACGGCCGTCCCCCTCTACCTCTTCGGCCAAACCGCCAGCCTGACGCCCCAATTCGATTGGTATGAAGATTTTTACTTGAGCCTGGAGGAGTATCGCGGCCAAAATGATGTGCAGGAAGACCACGTTTACGCCGCGCTAATGCAGGCCATTCTCCGCCCTGGCAAAACAATGACGCTGGTGGCAACTACAGAAACAGAACCGGAACTGGATGGCGATGCGGCATATGCCGTCCGTCAGACGTATGAGGCGGCACTGCTGGATAAAGCGCGAAACTGGCGTGGGATGGATATACCGCCGGCCATCGAACAGTTGACGCTGGCCGCCGATCAGTTTGTGGTAAAACGGCCGACCCAAAGCGACCCGGACGGCCGTTCCCTCATCGCCGGTTACCCCTGGTTCAGCGATTGGGGGCGGGACACCATGATCGCCTTGCCCGGCCTGACGCTGGCCGCCGGCCGGCCAGAACTTGCCGCCCGCATCTTGCGCACTTATGCCCAATTTGTGGACAGAGGGATGCTGCCCAACCGCTTCCCAGATGAGGGCGAAACCCCGGAATACAACACGGTGGACGCCACGCTTTGGTATTTTGAGGCCATCCGCGCCTATCACGCCGCCGGGGATGACACCCTGGTGCGCGAACTGTTCCCGGTTCTGGCCGACATCATCGCCTGGCATCGGCGGGGAACCCGCTACCAAATCCACATGGACGAGAAAGACGGCCTGATTTATGCCGGAGAGCCGGGCGTGCAGCTTACCTGGATGGACGCCAAAGTGGAGGATTGGGTGGTGACGCCGCGCATAGGCAAGCCGGTGGAAATCAACGCGCTTTGGTACAACGCCCTGCGCATTATGGCTGATTTTGCCCGTTTGCTGGGCGAAGACGCCGCGCCCTACGCTGCCCTGGCTGACAAAGTGAAGCGGGGGTTTGGCCGCTTTTGGTATGAGGCGATGGGTTTTTGTTATGATGTGATTGATGGGCCGGAGGGGGATGACGGCCGTCTCCGCCCCAATCAACTATTTGCCATCTCTTTGCCCCACAGCCCGCTGACCCCGGCTCAACAACGCTCGGCGCTGGATGCGTGCGGCCGTCATCTGCTGACCGCGCACGGTTTACGCAGCCTTTCCCCCGACGACCCCGAATACCTGGGGCATTATGGCGGCGACCAACGCAAACGAGACACCGCCTACCATCAAGGCACAGTCTGGAGTTGGCTGATCGGCCCCTTCGTCGCCGCCCATCTGCGCGTTTACCAAAACCCGGCCCAGGCACGCACCTTCCTGGAACCCCTGCTGCGCCACCTGGCCGATCATGGCGTGGGCAGCATTAGCGAAATTTTTGACGGCGACCCACCCTTCACCCCGCGTGGCTGCATCGCCCAGGCGTGGAGCGTAGCCGAACTGCTGCGGCTGTGGCACATGACTTAGACAACACGTAGACATCCGATTTCTCCAAGAAATCGGATGTCTGGCACAAAGGAGAAAAACATGAAACTGGCAATGATTGGACTGGGAAAAATGGGGGGCAACATGTCCCGCCGTCTCATCAAAGGCGGGCATCAAGTTGTCGGCTATAACCTGGAGCCGGAATCGACCAAACAACTGGCGGCAGAAGTGGGGTTGATTCCGGCCGATTCCCTCGCCGAAGCGGTGGGCAAAATGGACGCCCCCCGCGTCGCCTGGGTCATGGTTCCCGCCGGCCGTCCCACAGAACGCGTCATCAACGCCCTGGCCGACTTATTCCAACCCGGCGATTTGATTGTGGATGGCGGCAACAGCAATTACAAAGATACCATGCGCCGCGCCGCCGAGTTAGCCGAAAAAGGCATCCATTTTGTGGACGTGGGAACCAGCGGCGGCGTGTGGGGGTTGGCCGAAGGATACAGCATGATGGCTGGCGGCAGCGACGAGGCGTTGGCGATTTTACGGCCGGCGCTGGAAACGCTGGCGCCAGGGGCGGAAACGGGCTGGGGGCATGTCGGCCCCAGCGGGTCAGGCCATTTTGTGAAGATGGTGCATAACGGCATCGAATATGGGCTGATGCAGGCGTATGCCGAGGGATTTGAGATCATGCGCGCCAAGCCGGATTTTGACCTGGATTTGCACCAGGTGGCGGAAATCTGGCGGTTTGGCAGCGTGGTGCGCTCCTGGCTGTTGGATTTAACGGCGAACGCGCTGGCGGATGACCAGGAGTTGAGCGGCATCAAAGGGTTTGTGTCGGACAGCGGCGAGGGGCGGTGGACGGTGTTCGAGGCGATTGATTTGGATGTGCCGGCGCCGGTCATCACCCATTCCTTGTTTGCCCGGTTTGTCAGCCGCCAGGACGAGAGCTATGCGGCCAAACTGCTGGCGGCGATGCGGAATCAGTTTGGCGGCCATGCGGTGGTGAAGGCGGATTGACGACCAGAATCTATGAAACGGCCGTCTTATGTTATTATTAAAACTCGCCAAAAAACAGAATCAAGATAAGGGAGATAAACGCAATGAGACAAATCAAAATCATTGTCGAGAAACATCCTGACGGGTATGTAGCTTATCCACTTGGCCTCAAAGGCGTAGTTGTTGGTGAAGGTGATTCGTATGAAGAAGCGTTAGCAGATGTAAAATCGGCGATTGCGTTTCATATTGAAACCTTTGGGCCAGATGTACTGGAAAAAGACTCCCCGATCTTAGAAGCTTTTGTGGCAGAGGCGGGAATAGCTATCTGATGACCAAATTTCCTGTTGATGCGCCGTGAAGAAAGGTTATTCGGGCGTTTGAGTCTCTCGGATTTCGCTTGCTTCGAGAGGGAAATCATATTGCGCTGGTGCGAGAAAATCCAGATGGTACCCGCACGCCGTTAACCATGCCCAACCATCGTCGGATTAAAGGGTCAACATTGCGTACCATCCTCACGCAGGCGAGTCTATCGAGGAGTGAATTCCTGAAAGCTTATCAAGAGGTCTGATTGATAGGAACAACATGAGCAATCCTCCTTACCTGGATACTGACCAAATGCGGGAAGTGGATCGGGCGATGATTGAAGAGTATCACATCAAGTTGATCCAGATGATGGAGAATGCGGGACGCAATCTGGCGCATCTGGCGCGGACGCGGTTCTTGGGCGGCAATCCGCGCGGCAAACAGGTGGTGGTTTTGGCGGGACGGGGCGGCAATGGCGGCGGTGGGCTGGTATGCGCCCGCCGTTTGCATAATTGGGGGGCGCAGGTGACGGTGGCGACGACGCATGAGGCGGCGCAGTTTAGCGGTGTGCCCGGCCATCAAATGGATGTGGCGCAGCGAATGGGGGTGGAAGTGCATGAAGGCACGGCCGTACCCCCCACCCTCTCTTCTCCCCACCTGATCATTGACGCCCTCATCGGCTACTCTTTGTCCGGCGCGCCGCGGGGGACGGCGCGGCAGTTGATAGAATGGGCCAACGCTCAAAACGCGCCAATTTTGAGCCTGGATGCTCCTTCTGGGCTAGATACAACCACAGGAACGGTGTACGATCCGGCCATGAAGGCGACGGCGACGATGACGTTGGCCCTGCCCAAAATCGGCTTGAAAGCGGGCCTGGCGGCGGGCGTTGTCGGCGAGTTGTATTTGGCGGACATCAGCGTGCCGCCTGGCTTGTACGTCGGGCTGGGGCTGGATGTTGGCCCGATTTTTGCAAAGGAAGAAATTGTACGAGTGACAGGGTGATTTTGATGAGTCTGGATGAGTTAAAACGACAGGCGGCAGAGCAGGCGGCGGCGTTGGTGCAGTCGGGGATGGTGGTTGGTTTGGGGACGGGCAGCACGGCCGTCCACATGGTGCGGGCGATTGGGCGCATGTTGGCGGATGGTCGTTTGCAGGATGTGGTCGGCATTCCCACCTCTGAAGCCACCGCGCAAGAAGCCAGACGATGCGGCATTCTCCTGACAACCTTTGATCAACACCCAACGATTGACATCACCATTGACGGCGCGGACGAAATCGCGCCCAACCTGGATTTGATCAAAGGATTGGGCGGCGCCTTGTTGCGCGAAAAAATTGTGGCGGCCGTTTCTAAACAAATGGTAGTGGTCGCCGATCACAGCAAACGGGTGGCGAAATTGGGCACGCGAGCGCCGGTTCCGGTGGAAGTGATCCCTTTTGCCCAACGGCCGGTGCAAACGTATCTGGAGTTATTAGGGGCGCGGGTGGTTCTACGACAGAAAGAGGGGCAGGTGTTCCAAACAGATGAAGGCAACCTGATTCTGGATTGTCATTTTGCCGGGATTGACGATCCGGCGGGATTGGGCCAAGCAATCCGGCAGCAGCCGGGGGTGGTGGAGCATGGGTTGTTTTTGGGGATGGCGTCACGCGCGTTTGTGGCGACAGAAAGCGGGGTTGCAGTTTTGGAATGAAACGAACGCCTCTCCCCCCTTTCGCCAGCATCCGATTTGACTCTGAATCGGATGTTTTTTGCGTGATGGGGTTATGGCGTTCTCAATGAAACCGAACCCGGTATAATTCTGTTTGTGATGAAGGAATTGAGTGATCGCGCAAAGTTGGCGTTGACGGCCGCGCTGGTGGGCGGGACGGCCGTACTCCTCTACTGGCCCACCCTGCGCCTGCCCCTCATCTACGACACCCTGCTGCACATCCGCATTACCAAATCGCTGGACTTTGCCAACGTCTGGCTGCCGACGGAGGCGTTTGGTTTTTACCGGCCGCTCACCTTTTTGCCGCTCCTGATCATCAAGTCGCTCTGGGGGTATTATCCCAACTGGCTGCTGCATGGTCTCAACGTGTTTCAGCATGGCTTGAACGCGGCGCTGCTGTCAGCGCTGGTGTGGCGGCTGTGGCGCAGTTGGCCCCAGGCCATAGTCACCGGCCTGCTCTTTGCCCTGTTCCCTTTTTCTTATCAGGCCGTCGCCGTCTACGGCCACAACGTCCACCCTGCCATCGCCGGCCTGATTTTGCTGGGACTGCACGCTTACTTAACGGCAAAGCAGAAAGCAGTTGTCAGGATTCACAATTCACAAGCGACCTGGGGCCGCCCACAATCTCACAATTCACAATTCTTCTGGTGGAGCCTCACGGCCGTCTTCTTCCTCCTCAGCCTGCTCAGCCATGAATCGGCCGTCCTCTTCGGCGCCTTCGCCGCCCTGGTGCAATTCGCCAATCCAAAATCCAAAATCCAAAATCCAAAATCCCACCCCTGGCTGATCTTTTTGGCTTTAGGCGCTCTTTACGCTATCAGTTATCAGTTTTTGCCCATCAGCCGCGCGCCCCAGGCAGGAGTAGATGAGATGGGAGGGCTGTGGCTGCGCCTGCTTTACCTGCTGCAATCGGGCGCTTATCCATTCGCCTGGTTTGCCCACCTGTTCCCCAAATTGCGGGCGGATGGGGTGGCGCTGATCGGCGTGGCTTTGACATTGGCGCTGGTCATTTGGCGCATTCGGCAGACCGATGGCTGGCGGCCGCTGCTTTTGGGCTGGGGCTGGTGGGCGCTGGCGGCGGGGGTGATCGTCATTCCGCTGCCCACCGGATATTTGCTGCACGGGCCGCGTTTGTTGTACTTAGGCTCCATCGGCGTCGCTGTTGGTTGGGGAGCGTTGTTAACAGTCAACAGTCAACAGTTAACAGTTAACGGTCAACATATCGTTGCCAGAGGCGGCCGTTTGCTCTTATTGGTTTTTATTTTGGGGACGAGCGGGTTGTTTGTGCGCGGGCGGCTGGCGGATTATGAGCGGCTGACGGCGCCGGTGATGGTGATGCGGGAGGTGATGGCGGCGCGGCCGTCTGCCGGTGGCGCGCTGTTTGTCAACCTGCCGCAATGGATCGCGCCGCCGCGCAACACGTATGCCGTCGGCGTTGAATTTGTGGCGATGCTGGGGGATTATCTGTTTGTGGAGGAATTGGGCTGGGAGAATGGCGCGCCGGGGCAAATGGTGCAGGCGGTGGTGGTGCCTGATCTGCTGCGGGAGACGAGTTATGGATATGCCCTGCATGATCAGACGCCGTTGAGTGAACTGAAGGCGGGTAAGACGGAAACGGCCGTCATCCTCACCCGCTACCTGGATGCCGGCGTCACCGGTGAATTTGTGGGGACGTGGCAACTGTTGCCCCCAGACGGCCGTCCCCCCTTGTGGCAGTTGGGACCGTATCGGCTAGAGGCAGGGAACGCGGTTCTATGTGATGGGCAAACGGCCGTCACCCTCGCCTGGCAGTTGGAAAAACCCGCCGCCATCCCGCCCACAACTTCCCTGTTTGTGCAGCTATTTGACGACGCTGGCCAACTCATCGCCCAGGCGGATGGGCCGCCGTTGGGTTTGCGCGCCGATCTACTGCCCGCCGGCCCGTTGCAGCTCACCGATGTGCGGCAGTTGCCGACCGGCCGTTCGCAGCCGGTGAGTTTATGGGTGGGGGCGTATGATTTTGTGTCCGGGGAGCGGTTGCCGGGGGTGGATGGGGGGGGACGGTCGTTGCCGGACAACGCCGCTCTGCTGGAAATCAACCAGTGCCAGCCATGAAGCGGATCAAGTTACTGAACCGTCACCCACCCCGCCAAAAATACATCATGTGGTTGGCGCGCTCCGTTGAGTAGCAAAGGGGCGCGCGCCAATGTTTGCCGGTCATACAGGCCGATCCAGACGGGGTAACGGCCGCTTGCCAGATCAGGCGGAATCATCAGCGTGTACCGGTCGTCAATCACCTCGCCCGCCGCCCAAACGCCGGTGGGGTAATCCCCGTTCAACGGCGGCGCGTCTCCCGTCGCCAGCGGCTCCTGCCCCGCCTGCCCCAAATGCGCTAACGTCGTCCAATTTCGCCCCGGCGCGGCCAACGCCTGCCACTGCACCGTCAGGCTGATGGTTTCGCCCGGACGCGCCTCCGTCTGGTTCAGAGAGACGGCCGTCAACCCGACAGCGTCACCCAGCACAACCAGCGGCTCCCCGGCCGGTTTGGGCCAGGACGTAGGCGTGATTTTCACCTGCCCCGCCAGCACGACCGGCCCGGCCCCATTCGCCTGCCGCGCCAGCAGCCGCGCCAGTGCTGGCGCGGCCGTCTCCGCCGCCACGTAAAAGCCAACCCGATCCGCCACCACCGTTTCCGGCGGCCACAAACTGGCCGGGTACAGCCCCCGGCCGGGATAACTGTGCAATTTGCCCGCCAGCTGATTCCCCCGCCCGAACAGTTCAATGACCGGTTCCGGCTCGCCAACCAGCGCCGCGCCCCGCCGCCAATACAGGGTCAGCCAGACGGGATCGCCGGGGACGGCCGTCTCCGTTTCCAACCGCGCTCCAACCAGCTCCAGGCCGTTTGCCCAGGCAGCGGACAGCGGCGCAGCTTCCGGCGGCAGCGCGGTCAGCGTCGGCGGCGGCGCATAAGCGGGGGGGATGACAAAGATGAGGGAGTAGAGGGCGGTGAACAGCGCCAGGGCGGGGAGTACGGCCGTTCCCCATCCGCTGAACCGCCATTGCCGCCACCCCCACGCCAGCCCCAACGACAGCGGGGCGATGGCCGGAAACAAGAGCCGCCCTTGCGCCGCCGGAGTTTTGAGCATAAATTGGAATAATCCCGCGTACACCGCCAGCGGCCAAAGCGCCAGCAGGAACGCGGGAGAAATGGAGGCGGGCAGGCGCGGGCGGCGGTTCCACCAAGGCCGGGCCATCCCCAAGACGCCGCCGAAAACCAGCCCATTCCACAGCCACAACACCCAATCTGGCGGGCGGACGTTGAACCAGCCAAAGATGGCGAACAGCGACACCCACAGGCTGGGCGTTTCCGCCAACACCTGCCAAGTAGTGTACGCTCTGTCTCCGCCGGCGATGCGGATGAATTGGTTGGCGGCCGTCGGGTCGCCATACAACGCCCAGTTGCGCTGCCACAACCAACCGGCGATGAGCAAAATGGGCAGGGCGACAAACAGGCCAATCTCAAGCAACCGGCGCAGACGGCCGTGCCGCCACGCCCGCCAGCCCAACAATCCCACCGCGTAAACGGCCAGCAAAACGCCGCTATTCTTGGTCAGCGCCGCCAGACCGATGGCGACGCCCAGCCCGATCAAGGCGCGGCGGCGGGTTTGCCCCGGCGGCGTCTGCCACAGCCGCACCAACTGCCATAACGCCAGGGAGGCGAGAAAGGTGATGAGGGTATCATTGCTGACGGCGGCGTGTTGAAAGGCGAATTGGGGCAGGAAGGCGGTGAGGGCGACGGCCGTCAGCGGGATGGCGGGATCGTCCGGCCACAGCCGCCGCCCGGTGGCGTAGATGCAGAGCAGCGTGCCCAGGCCGAACAGGGTGGAGAGCAGCCGCAGCAGGTGGGCGGCCAGGGGGACGCCTTGCCAGGGCCACGCTTCGGCCGAGGTGTGGATGACGGCGTTGCGGTTGCTCAGGGCAGCGGCGTTGCCGATCCCCTGGGGAAAGAAGGGGTTGCGCCACACCTGGGCGCGGGCGTCGCCGGTCTCCACCTGGCGGATGATGAACGCGCTCAACAGATAATGGAGGGGGGGCTGCGCCGCTTCCTGGCTCATCCAAACGTCATACGTCTCTGCCACTATGGGGAGACGGCCGTTATCAGCAATGGTCTGGGCGGTGAAGTAGTGCCACAACTCATCTGGCGCTTCAAACAGCGGGTTGACAACGCTGTAAGCAATGGTGATGATCAAATAGGCGGCCAAAATCAGCAGGAGCAGGCGGCGGTGGTTCATGGCAGGGTGAGGGTGGCGAGGGTAGCGCGGTTTTCGCTTTGCGGTTGGCCGTTCTGGGTGACGGCCGGACGAAAGCCGCTGTCCAGGTCAAATAAACCGGCGGTCAGGGTATATTCTCCCGATGGCAGGTCGGCGGGCAGGGTCAGGGTGTAGGGATCGGTGATCACTTCACCAGCGCGCCAGCCGTTGGTGGGACGCAGGCCGCTGCCGGGGATGAAGGCTTGTTGGGACGCGATCTGGCCGTCGCTGCCGAGCAGGTGGACGAAGGAGTTGTAGTTGGCGGAGACGGCCGTCTCTGCTTGCCACACCAGCGTCACCGACAAAGCGTCTGCCTGGCGCGAAAGATCGTAGCCGATGAGCCGGATGTCAGGGGCGAAGGTAGCGGCGATGGGTTCAATATCGTCCGGCGGGGTGGTGATGAGCGGCCAGGGTTGGAGTTCGATGACGCCTAAATCATTTTCTGCGCTGAACCAGGGGCGCCAGGCGGGACGGCCGTTCACGCCCGAATCCCCATTCCATAACCGCCAGCGCAGCCGGTAACGGCCGGGGGCGGCGTCTGGCGGGAAGTAAATGCCGGTGGGCTGGAGAATGGGCGTGTCAATGGGCCAGTCGGCCAGCCATTCTGCGCCAGGTTGGCCGGTCACTGTTTTGAAAACGGCGCCATCCGGGGCGATGACGCTGATTTCGTAGCGCATCCCATCCGGCAGGGGGCGGCTGGCCTGCCAGTAGAGGTGGATGGGCAGGTTGTGGCCGGGACGGACATCCACATCAAACAAGAACAGGCTCAAAGCGAGGCCGTTTTGGAAGTGGAGAGGGCCGCGCAGCGGTGATGGCGGCGGCGGCGGCAAAATCCATTTGCTCATGAGCGCGGTGTTGATTTGCCCCAGAGGGCGGGCGTCTCCGGCGGGGGCGAGGGGTTGTAGAACCAGGCTGTAGCTGCCGGGGGGCAGGCCGTAGGGCAGGGGGAGGCGCAGGCTGGTGCGGCGGCCGGCGCTGACGAAGTGGGTTCCTTCGCCCCAGTCACGGCCGTCGGCGCTTTGCAGGGAGACACGCCAATCGGCGGCGGCGGGCAGCGGCGATTGCCAATACAAGTCGAACCAGAGGGCAGGCAAGCGGGCCGGTTGGCTGAAATCGGCGCGCCAGCCGGTGAGCGGCGGCAGGCCATCCCAGCGGATGTCCAGGGGCCGGCTGTCGGCGGGCGGCTGCGCCGGCTGGGGGCGGGCGTCGTAGGCGATGACTTTGATTTCGGCGGTGCGGCCGTACCCGTTATAGCTGAACAGGCGGGTTAGATGCTCGTCTAGCCAGCGTTGCGCCAGATGATCGGGATCGCGCTTATCGGTGGGCGGATCGGTGACGAACCAGATGCGATCGTATGATTGCGCCAACTGCGCTAACTGTGGCGGCGCAGCGGCAGCCATTTGTGGGTAAATGGGGGAAGCGTCGGCAGGTAAATCATCCCGTTGTTGGTAATGGGCGTGCATGGGCAGGTGGACGGCGTTGTTGTAAACGACGACGTCGTTGGCGCCTGCGTTTCGCTCGATGAACTGGATCAATCCCCGAAAATCATCTTTGGCGTAGTCGGGGTTGGCGTACAGGTTGGTCAGGGAAACGGCCGCGCCGCCCAACATGATCAGCAATCCTAAAACGGGGATGATGCGCGACTGTTCCGGCCGTCCGGCGATGCCCCAGGCGGCCAACAGGTAAAAAGCGGGGCTGCCGACGATGATATGGCGCACGCCTTGATACATCGGCTTGAAAAGAGCCGAGCCAATCATCAAGCCAAAGACGGCCGCCAGCAGGTAGGCCAGCAAAAAAAGGCGGGTTCGCCACTTCCCGGCCGCGTAAAAGCCCCAGGCGATGAGGATGAAAGCGCCCACGTCAAGCAGTTTAATGGCGGGACGCTGGAAATCAACGGTTAGCCCCAGGTTGAACCCATGCACCACGTCTTGCAGCATGATCCAGGGGGAGACGGGGAAGTAGTTGGCTTCAGCGCCGGCAAGAAGGCGGGGCAGGGTGTAGGGCAGGAGGGGGATGGCGGCGAGGATAGCGGTGAACACGGCCGCCATAATCCATTTTTGACGGCCGTGCCGCCAGAGGATGACGCCCCAAAAGAGCGATTGGACAGCGATGACGAACACGGCGGCGTAATGGGTGTAGACAGCGGCTGCGGCGGCCAACAGGTAAAGCAGCAGGCAGCGGCGCAGCTGGGATGGAGAGAGCTTTTGGGGCTGGTACGCCCGCCAAAGCGCGTAGGAGGCGGCGGCCATCAGCCAGATGACCTGGGGATACATGCGGGCTTCGTTGGCGTACCAGATGAGGAGGGGGTTGACGGCCGTCAAAAGCGCGGCGATCCCACCCAATTGACGGCCGCGTAAACGACGGCCAAATTGGTACATCAACGGAACCAACAAAATCCCCCACAAGACGGCCGGGAAGCGGTAGGCAAAATCCGTTTCCCCAAACCATTGGCGCGTAAAATGGGTGATCAAATAGAAGAGCGGCGGGTGGGTGTCTTGCGTCGTCACCCCTTGCAGGATGATCTCGTTGCGTAAAATTTGGGGGATGGCGTAGCTGGCGCGCAGCGGGGTCAACGACTCGTCGGTCCAAAAGCCAAAGGCGTCCAGATTGCCCAGCCGCAGGCCAAAAGCGAGCCAGATCAATCCAGCCAACAAAATGAAACGATAAAGGGGTGACGGCCGTAAAAATAGCGGCCTCCTAACATCATCCATAGCCCGAAATTGTACCAATGCTGCCTGGATAAACCACGACGAAAGCTGTTCGTTTTGCCATTCGTTGTTGATTCATGAAGCGATTGTGAACGATTGGACAAAAGAGTTCAGGTAGGGTAACATCGTTTAGACTGCTTGAAGTGCGTCTGGGCCATAAAACCTGCGTCGCTGAGCCGACCGGACAGTAATGTGAGATCAAGCCCAGTGTACCCCAACAAGCGTTAAAAAACACTCACGCAAGGACGTTCTTGTGGACAAAACCGAACAACTACTACAGTCTCTGACTGACGCCCACGGCGTGCCTGGGTACGAAACAGAGATTCGGACGCTTTTGCGTCAATACATGGAACCCCTCGGCGCCGTCACCCAGGATGGATTGGGCAGCCTCATCTGCCACCAGCCCGGCGATGGTCCTAAAGTGATGCTGGCGGGACATATGGACGAAATCGGGTTCATGGTCTCCCACGTCACCAAAGAAGGGTTCCTCAAATTTGTGCAGCTCGGCGGCTGGTGGGATCAAGTCCTGCTGGGCCACCGGGTCATCATCAAAACCCGCGCGGGGGATGTCGTCGGCGTCATCGGCGCTAAACCGCCCCATCTCCTGCCCCCCGACGAACGCAAGAAGGTCGTTGTCAAAAAAGAGATGTACATTGACATTGGCGCTACCTCCCGGCAAGAGGTGGAGGCAGCGGGAGTGCGTTTAGGCGATCCCATTGTGCCGCACGGCCGTTTCCAGAAAATGGCTGGCGGCAAAACCTACCTGGCCAAAGCGTTCGATAACCGGGTCGGCTGCGCCCTCGTCATTGACGCCCTGCGCCACTTCCAGGAAACCGCGCACCCCAACCAGATATTCGGCGTGCAAACGGTGCAGGAAGAAGTGGGCATTCGCGGGGCGACGACCAGCGTCCGCGCCGTCAATCCCGATGTGGCTGTCATCCTGGAATCAGACATCGCCGGCGACGTGCCCGGCATCAAAGATGAGGAGTCCAGCGTTAAGCTGGGCGGCGGGCCGACGCTGATTCTGTACGATGCGCGTATGATTCCTAACATCAAATTGCGGAATTTGGTGGTTGACACGGCCGCCGAACGCAACATCCCCCTGCAATTTTCAGCGATGACTGGCGGCGCCACAGATGGCGGCGCCATTCATTTGCATGGAACCGGCGTGCCCACCGTCGTCATTGGCGTCGCCGCCCGCCACATCCACAGTCATGGCGCTATTTTGCATCGTGACGATTATGATCATGCGGTGAAATTGTTGACGGCCGTCGTCGCGCGTCTGGACAGCGATGCCGTGTCCGACTTAACTCGATAAAAAATCTTACAGATATAAGCCCTTTTTAGGAGGTTGGTGAATGGCAGCCCTAGCTCCAGATTTCAAAAACATTACAGAATCAATCCTCGATCAAATCAAAGAGTTTGATTTCATAGCCGAAGCGCGCAGCGTCGGCACCGTAGTCACCGTGGCCGATGGCGTCGCTCTCGTCTCAGGTCTGGCCGACGTAAAAGCCAGCGAAATCGTTGAATTCAGCAACGGCGTCGCCGGCGTGGCCCTGAACCTGGAACCGGAAAGCGTCGGCGTCGTGGTCATGGGAGAGTACGAAGGCATTGAATCCGGCGACGAAGTTCGCGCCACCGGCCAAATTGCATCCGTCCCCGTGGGCGACGCTATGATTGGCCGCGTTGTCGATCCATTGGGCAACCCCCTGGATGGCAAAGGTCCCATCAGCAGTGATAAACGCCTGCCCATCCAACGTATCGCCCCTGGCGTTATCGAGCGGAAAATGGTGAACGCCCCGGTGCAGACCGGCATCGTCTCTATTGACGCCATGTTCCCCATCGGCCGGGGCCAGCGCGAATTGATCATCGGCGACCGCCAGACCGGGAAAACCGCGCTTTGCCTGGATACGATCATCAATCAAAAAGGCAAAGACCTCTTGTGCATCTACGTCGCCATCGGCCAGCGTATTGGCCAGGTAGCCCAGGTGGTGGCTACGCTGGAAAAATATGGGGCGATGGATTACACCACCGTCGTCATCGCCGGCGCATCCGACCCGGCGCCGATGCAATACTTTGCCCCCTATTCTGGCTGCGCCATTGGCGAGGCTTTCATGATGGAGGGCAAAGACGCCCTGGTGATCTACGATGACCTTTCCAAGCACGCCTGGGCTTACCGCCAGATGTCCTTGATTCTGCGCCGCCCGCCCGGCCGTGAAGCGTACCCCGGTGATATTTTCTCCTTGCACAGCACGTTACTGGAACGATCTGTCCGTTTACGCGATGAATTCGTCATCGTGGAGAAAGGGACGGAGGTGACCAAAGAGACGAAAGGGGTGGACGGCCGTGTTTACTTCGGCAACCTGGACGAGGAAGAAATCGAAAAAGGGTTGGCCGCTCTGGATGACGCCAGCAAATACGAAGTTGTCCAAATTCCGGGAACCGGCGGTTCCTTGACGGCTTTGCCCATCATCGAAACCCTACTGGGCGATGTGTCCGCTTACATCCCCACCAACGTCATCTCCATCACTGACGGCCAGATTTTCCTGGAAACTGACCTGTTCAATGCCGGTCAGCGTCCCGCCATCAGCACCGGCTTGTCCGTCTCCCGCGTCGGCAGCTCGGCGCAGATGCGAGCCATGAGCAAAGTGGCCGGCGGTCTCAAGTCTGACCTGTCTCAGTTCCGCGAATTGGCCGCCTTTGCTCAATTCGGTTCTGATCTGGATGCGTCTACACAACGCCAGTTAAATCGTGGCGAACGGTTGATGGAATTGTTGAAACAGCCACAGTACAGCCCCTGGCCGCTGCATCATCAAGTTTACCTCATTTATGCGGGCGGGCATGGGTATATGGACGAAGTTCCGGTCAGTGAAATCAGCCGCTGGAGCCGGGAATTCGTGCAGTACATGGATCGCGCCCAAAGCAACGTGGAACAAATGATGGCTGGCGGCAAGGTATGGAACGATGAGGTGGAAGCGGCGCTGAAGCAGGCGATTGAAGATTTCAATGCCAGTTGGACAAACTAGTACAGTATTCAGTAAGCAGTATTCAGTTATCGGTAAATACCAACTGAACACTGAACACTGAACGCTGAACGCTGAAAATATGGCTACAGAACGCGAACTAAACAAACGCATAAAAAGTATCGGCAATATCTCGCAGGTGACCAAAGCGTTGGCGGCGGTGTCGGCTTCTAAAGCCAGCCGCGCCCAGCGCCAGGTGGAAGCCACGCGGGATTATGCCGGCAAAGCTTTTGAAATTCTACACAATCTGGCCGCCCAACCGGGGGTTGGCTCTACCGGGCATCCTCTGCTGGTGGTGCGCCAGGAAATCAAAAGAGCCGCCCTGGTTCTCATCACCGGGGATCGTGGTTTAGCCGGGGCTTACAACAGCAACATCATCGCCAAAGTGGAGAAGTTCATCAAGGCGATGGATGTGCCGGTGGCTGTGATCACCATCGGCCGTAAAGGGCGCGACTTGATGATCCGGCGCGGTTACAATGTGATCGCTACCTATGATAATATCCCCGATTCCCCCTCCATCCTGGACATCACGCCCATCGCGCGAACGGTGACGCAGGATTATTTGGAGGGGAAGGTGGATGAGGTTTTTGTGGCGTACACTGATTTTGTTAATCTGGTGATGCGCATACCGGCCGTGAAGCAACTGTTGCCGTTGAAACCGCTTGATTTTGCCGGAATGGCCGTTTCGGAGTATGTCAGCGGGGTGGATTTGAGCGGCGTGTCGGACCGGGTTTACAGTTATGAGCCGGAACCGGCCGCCTTGCTGGATGTGGTTGTGCCTCGTTTCACGCAGTTGCAGTTATTCCAATCGGTGTTGGAAGCGTTGGCCAGCGAGCACAGCGCCCGCATGGTGGCGATGAATAATGCCACGGATAATGCGGCTGAATTGATTGATATTTTGACATTGGAACGCAATAAAGCCCGCCAGACGAGTATTACCAGCGAGATTCTGGATATCGTCGGCGGCGCAGAAGCGTTAGGATAAAAAACAGAAGGCGGAAGGCGATAATATGAGTAAATTCATCCTTCATCCTTCATCCCTCGTAATTTGATTTGGAGGAATTATGGCTACAGGTAAAGTAGTTGCCATTCGTGGCGTTGTGGTTGATGTTCAATTTGAGGCGGGTGAAACGCCGGAAATTTATGAAGCTTTAGAGATTGGTCGGGAAAACGGCCGTCTCGTCCTCGAAGTGCAGCAACATTTGGGCGCAGGTTTGGTCAAAACGGTGGCGATGGATACGACCGATGGTTTGTCACGCGGCGTCGCCGTCGAATCCACCGGCGGCCCGATTAAAGTGCCGGTTGGCCCGGTGACATTGGGCCGGATTTTTAACGTGATTGGGGAAGCGGTGGACGGCCGTCCCACACCCAAATCCGACATTTACTATCCCATTCACCGTCCTGCGCCCACCTTCCAGGAACAATCCACCCGGATTGAAACCTTCGAGACCGGCATGAAAGTAATTGACCTCATCGCCCCCTTCATCACAGGCGGCAAGACCGGCATCTACGGCGGCGCCGGCGTGGGCAAAACCGTCACCATCGCCGAGTTGATCCGCTCGGTGGCGCGTGAGCATGAAGGCGTTTCCATTTTTGCCGGCGTGGGCGAACGCACCCGTGAAGGCACCGACCTGTACTACGAAATGCAGGAATACGGCGTGCAAGACTCCGTGGCCATGGTCTTTGGTCAAATGAACGAGCCGCCCGGCGTGCGCCTGCGGGTGGCGCTCACCGGGCTAGCGATGGCCGAATACTTCCGCGACGAAGGGCGCGACGTGTTGCTCTTCATTGACAACATCTTCCGCTACGTGCTGGCCGGTTCCGAGATGTCGGCGCTGTTGGGCCGGATGCCCAGCGCAGTGGGATACCAACCCACGCTGGCTTCTGAGATGGGGGCGCTGCAAGAGCGCATCACCTCCACCAAGACCGGCTCCATCACCTCCATGCAGGCGATTTATGTGCCCGCCGACGACTACTCCGACCCGGCCCCGGTAGCGACCTTTGCCCATCTGGACGCCACCATCACCCTGGAACGGAGCGTGTTCGCCAAGGGTATTTTCCCGGCGGTGGATCCCCTCTCCTCCAGCAGCCGCGCCCTTCAGCCGGACATCGTGGGCGAAGAACATTACCGCACCGCCCGCGAGGTGAAACAGGTTTTGCAGAAATACAATGACTTGCAGGACATCATCGCCATTTTGGGCATTGACGAATTGAGCGAGGATGACAAGTTGTTGGTATCCCGCGCCCGTAAAATCGAGCGGTTCCTGGGCCAACCGATGTTCGTGGCCGAGAAATTCCACGGTTTGAAAGGGCAATATGTGCCCACCAGCGAAACGGTGCGCGGCTTCCGCGAGATTTTGGACGGCAAGCACGACGATTTGCCAGAACAAGCCTTCTACATGGTCGGCACCATTGATCACGCGGTTGAAAAAGCGGAAAAATTGCGGGCCGAGGCGTGATAGTAATCAGTGACCAGTAATCAGTAATCAGTTTTGGGTGAATACTCATTGAGGATATACTGACTGAATACTGACCACTGAATACTGACAAGGGACATGAGTATGCATTGCGATATTGTGACTCAAGAACGAACCGTGTTCAGCGGCGATGTTAAGTCTGTGAGTCTGCCAGGCACAGAAGGGCGGATGGGTATTCTGCCCGATCACTCGCCATTGTTAACCACATTGGGTTTTGGCGAAGTGATGGTGCGTTTGGAAGACGGCACGGAAGAGTTTTTCGCGATTGGCGGCGGGTATGCCGAGGTACAACCGGAGAAGGTGGTGGTGCTGGCGGATTCTGCCGAACAGGCCGAAGAGATTGACTTGGAACGGGCTGAACGCGCTCGGGAACGGGCTGAAAAGTTTATGGCGGAAGGCGTGCCAGAAGACCCGGAACGGTATGCTCAGATTCGGGCTTCTTTGCAGCGGGCGCAGATTCGCCTGGATGTGGCTCACCGCCGCCGTCGCAAAAGCGCGCTGCCCACGTTAGGCCGCCGCTTTGAGGACGAAGAGTAACGGTGGCTTTATTTACGCCTTACGTCGCTGTTGACCTGGGGACGGTGAATGTGTTGGTGCATGAGCAGGGCCGTGGCGTGGCGCTGCAAGAACCGTCTGTGGTGGCAATCAGCGAGGATGGCAACCGCACCACGATTGTGGAAGTGGGTCGGGCGGCGAAGGAGATGTACGGCCGTACTCCCGAACAAATCGAAGTGATGCGGCCGTTGCGCGATGGCGTCATCGCCGACTACTTTGTCACCCAGGGGATGCTGGAATACTTCATCGGCAAAGTTGTCGGCCGATTTCATCTGCGTAAACCGGTTGTCGCCATCAGTGTGCCTTACGGCGTGACCAGTGTGGAACGGCGGGCAGTACGGGAAGCGGCGTTGGCCGCCGGTTCCCGTGAAGTCCATCTCATTCCTGAACCGCTAGCGGCGGCGATTGGGGCTGGTTTGCCCATTGGCACGCCTACCGGCAATATGGTGGTAGATTTGGGCGGGGGTTCGACGGAAGCGGCCGTTATCTCCATGAACGGCATCGTCTGCGCCGAATCGGTGCGCGTTGGCGGCGTCCACCTGGATGAAGCCCTCATCGCCTATATCCGCAAAAAATACAATCTCGTCATCGGTGAGCCAACGGCTGAAGCCATTAAAATCAAAGTGGGCGCGGCTGCGGAACTGGATCAGCCGCTGGAAATGCAAGTCCAGGGCCGGGATCAGATCGCCGGCCTGCCCAAAACGATCACCATCAACACCAGCGAGGTGGTGGAAGCGACCCGTGAACAGTTGGCGGCCATCACCAACGTCATCCGCGCCGTGTTGGCCAAAACGCCTCCGGAGTTGGCGGCGGACATCATTGACCGGGGCATGGCGCTGACCGGCGGCGGGGCGTTGCTGCGCGAGATTGATACGATGCTGACCCGCGAAACGGGCGTACCCGCCTATGTGGCTGACAATCCGCTGGCGTGTACAGTGTTGGGCGCAGCCAAGGCGTTGGCTGAACGACACATCTTGCAGCGCACCATCCCTGATTTCTAAAACCAGTCAAAAACACAATGTCCGAAATTTTGACCCGCCGCAACACTGTGCTGGAAGCATTGAGCAGCCAACGCCGCCAGATGCACCGCCTCTGGCTGCAAAAGGGGCTGGACAAAAAGCTGGCCGGGCCGATCCTGCAAGCGGCGCGGGCAGGCGGCGTTCCTGTGGAGCGGGCGGACAAGCAAAAACTCTCCAAATTGGCAAAGGACGGCCGTCATCAGGGCGTGGTGCTGGAAGCGGGGCCATATCCGTACAGCGATTTGGATGAGATGTTGGGATTGGCGGAACAAAGGGGGGAACGGCCGTTTCTCCTCCTCCTCGACCTGCTGCACGGGCCGCAAAACATCGGCCAGCTTTTGCGCACCGCCGAAGCCGTGGGCGTCCATGGCGTCATCCTGCAAGACCGGCGCGCGCCCGACATCACCCCGGCCGTCGTCCAGTACTCCGCCGGCGCCGCCGAGCATCTGCTCATCTCCCAAGAAACGAACTTGGTGCAGACGATGAAACGGTTGCAGACGGCCGGCGTCTGGCTGGTGGGGATGGAGCTAGGACATGAGGCGCAAAGGCTGGGCGAAATGGATTTGAACATACCCGTCGGCATCGTGGTGGGACATGAGGGGCAAGGGCTGCGGCGGTTGGTGCGGGACACCTGCGACATTTTGCTGGAGCTGCCCATGCGCGGGCAAGTGGAATCGTTGAATGCGGCCGTGGCCGGTTCCATTTTGCTCTATGCGGCGTGGCGGGCGCGGGTTGTCGGTAATCAGTAATCACTGTTCAGTGTTCAGTAAATTTGAACAGCCGAGGATGAATGACCGTTTACGGCCGTACCTCATAAATCACCGCATACTCATCCCGATACACCTCAACCAGATCGGGATCGGCTTCGGCCTGCTCCATAAAATTCCCGTGCTTCAAATCTGAGAAGACAAACTCGCCGCCGAAATGATTTTGGATGGCGTCGCTGGGGTTTTCCACCCGCCCTTTGGTGATGTCCACCCATTCATCGTACAAATCCTGGTCAAAAAGTTCCAGGTAGGTGGGGTCTAGCCCGGCGGTGTAGATGGCATCGGTGTTGTAGAAAAAGAGGCGGGTGAAGTCGTCCCAATCAGTCTGAAAGACCATCGTCCCCGGTTCGGAATTGGCGCGCAGCCAGAGAGCAGCGTCAGCATAACGGTTGGCCGGCTTGGCGTTGGCTACGGCGTCACGGCCGTCTGCCAGCGTCGTTTGCAGTGGGTAAATCAGCGAAATCAGCAGCCCGGCCGGGATGAGGAAGCGCAGGTTGACGTGCTTCTCCTTCAGCCAATCCTCCCACTCCGCCAGCACCGGCGCGGCGCTGACTGCCAGGAACATCAGGGCAAAGGCGGGGAAATATTCCACAAAGCGTCGGGATTGGAAGAGCATAGTGCCGAAGACGGCCGTCAACGCCAGCAGCGTCAACGTACCCGTGTCCATTCGCTTCTTTTGCCAGCCCAACGCCAACGCCCCGGCCACCGCCGCCAGCAAAGCGAAGCCGGAATTTTGCGCCAACGTCCAGGTGCGGTACGGATACCACTCATTCCCCACCCGCGTCTCCGACTCGCCGATTTTGGGCAGGAGATGGTTGATGATAAACGAGATGTTTTCCGGGAAATAGGGATTGATGAGCAGTCCCAGGCCGATGCCCACTGCCGGGAAAACCAGCGCCTGCCACACCAACTTCTGCCGGGTGAGGAGGACGGCAACCAGATAGACGCCGCCCATCACCGGCAGCAGGGGGAAGGCGTTGTACGTCCACACGTAGACAAAACCGAGCGGGATAAGCAGCCAATACCGCTCTTTGAACAGCCAATGCAGCCCCAACGCCAGGATGAGCAGCGAGGCGGATTGGGCGCGGGGCATACTCATCCGGTACAGAAACGCCTGGGACACGGCAAACAGCCCAATCGCCCACAATTCCGCCCAGCGCACCCCCTGTCCGCGCAGCATCTGCCACACAGCCAGAAAGGCCAGCGATGGCAGAATGACGCTGGCGATTTTGGCGCTTTGGGTCAGCGCCGCGCCGCCATCTACCGCCGGATCAGTGGCGGCAAACAGGGCCAGGAAAGCGTGGTAGAGCAGGTGATGGTCGTAAAAGTCACGCTGGTTCAAAATGGTGAGCGGCAACCAGGGGAAGTCCGGCTTCAACCCATTTTGCCGGATGAGGTAGCCCATTTTGATGTGGTAGTAGCCATCGTTGCCGGCCAGGGCGTCTGTGCCAAATTGGACGTAGGCGAACAGGACAATGAAGAGGGTAAAGAGGACGAAGGCGGTGGCGATCAGTTGAATGCGTGTGCGGGGAAAAACACGAGAAAGTCGTGGCACGGCCGTGTCGGTGACGGCCGTATCTTTTTGAGTTATTGTGGGCGAGGTCATATCCCTTCCTTCCATAGTCATAAACAACAGTATGACCAAAGTCGCCAAAGCGGGCAAAAAGTAACGGAGTTAAGCTGGCCTGCCTGCTTTTAACGGCGTTTGGACGGAGGGACGAGAGAATAATTGGGCGCATCCACGCCGGGGCCGTAGTTGAAGGTGTTGGGATAAGGGATGTAACTGCTGTTGAACCAGCGATCTTCAATCACCACGCCATCCGCATTTTTGATGATGCGGCGGACAGAAACATCCGTGCCCGGCGTGGCCCAATCAATCTGCTCCACCGTCCCTTCTGGTAAATCCGGGTCAAACTCCCACCGGTCTTGCTCCGGGCCGGGCGTTTCTGTCGTGTTGGCAAAGAACGGGCCTTCTTTCTCCACCACCCGCCCCATGTCGGCGCTGTAAAACTTAAAGGTGAGCGATTCCTCGGCCGTATTGTAATAATTTTCGATGAGCAAATGGTAGGGGGTGTTGTTGATGAAACGGAAATCAACAATTGGCGTGTACACGGTGGCATCCATGCCGGGGCCTTCGCCATCGTTGTAATAATCGAGCCAATACCCATGCTCCCACCGCTCCACAATGGGGAACCCGGCCCAAAAAGCGGTCTGGTAGATGGAGGTGCTGACCTGGCAAACGCCGCCGCCGATGCCGCGAATGGTCTGGCCGCCGACGATGATCAATCCCTCAGTATAGCCGTCGTCTTCGCTGATGCTGCCCAGGTATTTGTTGAAGGAGAATTCTTGGCCAGGGGCGATGACGATGCCGTAAAAGTTGGCGGCGGAGCGGGCGATGTTGTGTTTACGGGCGTCGGAGGAGCCGTAGAACCAGGTCGTCTGTTCTCGGATGAGTTCGGTGATGCCCAAGTCGGCGGCCGTTGCCTCCGAGTTAGCCAGCGGCACAATTTCTTTGACGATAAAGGGGACGGAGCGATTGGGCGTGTCTACCTGGGCATTGAGTTGGGCTAAAGTGGCTTCAATGTCGAGTTCACGGCCGTTCACATGTGGCGCCACCAACACCAGTTCGCGGGTATCGTCATCAAAATAAAAGCGGGCGTTCACCGGCTCCCGGTAAATCTGGTCGGCAAACTGTTGCAGCCAGGCGCGAACGCCATTCTCATCCAGGGAAATCTGGTGTTGGCTGATGCCATTCGTCTGTGCCGTCAAATCCAGTCGCAGCCAGCGGGTCAGTTCGGCGCGGGGCAGTTCGATTCGGCCCAAATCCAGGTCGTCCAACGGCTGGGGCAAGTAAAAGGTGATGGGATTGTTGAGGAATTGCTGCACTTGGGACGCCACTTCCGGCGGATCGCTGACGGCCGGTGCGGTGTCATGAATCAGAAGCTCGATTTCACCGGCGCGGAAACCGAGCAGGGCGGGCCGGAGCCGTTGGCGGGCGTCGGCCACGTCCAGGGCACGCCCCGTCTGGCCGCTGGTGTAGACGGCCGTTTTCCCGTCATAGCGCAGTTCAGCATTGATGGCCGGGGTGTAAATCTCGGCGGCGATTTGGGCCAGCGCCGCATCCAACATGCCTTCGTCCAGCATGAACACCGGGGCGGCTTGACGGCCGTAATACCAGGCTTGGAACATCTCCTGAAAACGGGCCAGAGGCGGGCCGCTGCGGCCAATGGCGAATGCGCGTTCAGTCGTTTGTTCGGCCTCGTAATCCAGCCCCAATTCGTAGGGGGTAAATGCCCAGGCTCGACCGGTGGCGGGGTCGGTGAGGGTGATGGCCATCCGTTCCAGGTAGGGCATACTGCTGGTCAGCGCCGCTGCCGCTGCCTCGGCTGTCAGCCCGCTCAAATCCACATCACCCACACGCACGCCGGTGTAGACACGGCCGTTATGCTGACTTTGATACCCAGCCGCTGTCAACGTTAACGCCAACGACAAAACGACCAGCGCCGTCAAAGGGGCAGCCAGGAAAAAGCTGAGGTTTCGGCCGACACGGCCGTGTGGTCGAATTTGAGGAGTCGCTTGCATAAATTGTTAGCCGTTTGCCAGTGTAGTCCGGCAATTGTAACATGATTATCAGCCTGCTCCCCCCATGTTAAGCCACCGCTTAGCCAAGACATCCGACTTCTTCAAGAAATCGGATGTCTCAATCTGCTTTCGCCTCCGCCCAAACGGATTCAAATTCTTCGACAAAAAAGTTGGTGAAGATGGGATCGTGAACGATGATGATATTTTCGTCGTTCTTGCGGTTGGCGCTGTCGCTGAAGTTGAAGGAGCCGAAAATCACCGTTTCCCGGTCAATGATGATGACTTTGTGGTGCATGATGCGCGGATTGCCGTCGGTGCGCACCTGGACATTGGACAGTTCGGCCGCTGCCATGTGCGGGTAGTAGCTATACACGGTGTCGGAGCCGACGGTCTCGAATACGCCGCGAATTTGCACCCCGGCGTCGGCCCGGCCCAACATCGCTTCCCCAACCTGGTCGTCAGTGAAAGAGAAGGCCATGAACAGGATTTCGTTTTGGGCGCTGGCCACGGTGCGGGCGATGATGGGCGCGATTTTCTTTTCCGGGCCGAAGTAATCTTCCACCTGGACGCCGCCTATCAGCAGTTGTTCGTTGGGCGTAGCGTCCGGCGAATCGGGGCCAAACAGCCGCTCGTCGTACATCTCATTCATTTCGGCAATGTAGTTGGCCGCCAGTTCCGGCGCGTCAAAGCGCACCAGGTTGTTGTTGTTGCAGTAGACGCCGTTGGCGGTGAAGTTGAGAGAGCCTGTCCAGGTGTAACGGCCGTCAATCACGATAAATTTGTTGTGCATCAAGCCGCTGCGTTTATCCTCCACCACACTGATGCCATTGCGCCGCAGCCGCCGGATGCTGGACAGGTCGGCGTTGTCCTCGTCCGTCACCACGCGTACGACGACGCCCCGATCTTCTAACTCGATCAAGGCGTTGACGATGGGTTCGGCGTCCAGGTCAAAGGCGGCCACGTCCACTTGCAGTTCCGCCTGCAAAATGTCCTCGGCAATCGTCTCATCCAGACCGCCCACCCGCTCTGCCTCCGGCGGGCAAGCCGGATCGGTGAAGTAAATTTCGTACCAGTCGGCCGGTTCGCCCGGCCCGGATTCCACCAGCACGACGTTGCCGCTGTCGGCCGGCGGTTCCAATATCGCCGATAAATCCACATTGAAAACGGCCGATAAGACGGCCAGGATCAAGACGACGATAAAGCCGCCGATGCCCGCGTTGCGTTTGTTCATTCTTCCTCCTGCTCCAATGAGATAGCTGCCATCAGGATGTCAAAGGTTTGTGCCGGAAATAGTTGGATTTGGGCGAGGAGTTGTTCACCGCCGTCCAGTTCGTTGCCGGTCAACGCCTGCCACTCGCCGGACAGGGAGTGCAGTTGGGTGTGGAGAACGGCCGTCTTCTCCCCCATTTGCCCCATTCCTGCCAGTCGGGCCGTCCGGCGCAAGACCCGGCGCAGGCGGGACAGCAGTTCATCGGCAAAGGTTTCGGCGTCACCGTCCGGCATGTCAATCGTCCGGTTCAACTGACGCGTGGCGTAATCCACACCCCAGGTCAGTAGTTTATCCGCTTGTTCATCGGTCAGTTCGGCTCGGAGACGGCCGTCCTGCCACAACAATTCCGCCGCATCTCGCTGGCGGCGCTGCAACTTTTTGAATGCTAGAATTTCGTCCATAATTTGTCAAAGTTCGTTTCTATCCGCGCTTGTCCGCGTACAAAAACCTAATCCGTTTGCCGAAAACCGGGCAGCTCCTGCAAACGGCCGTCCCCCCCCACCAAATGATACGGAACCCAAACCACGCCAAACAGGGTCACATTCACATCCTTTTTGTACGGCGTCACCGGGATTTCGGTCACGTCGGCGGCGATGTCGTCCCATTTCGCTTCCAGGTCATCCAACGCCTCTTTCATCTCCGCTTCCAGGTCGTCAATATCCTTTTTGAGTTGGGCAATTTCGTCTTTCGATTCCTCAATATCCTCACGAGCGCGGGCGGTCATGCGTCGCTTGGTCATGGAGGAGGAGACGCTTTTGCGCCGCTTGCTAAACAGACTGAACAACGTCTCGGCATGAGTGGCCGCTTCTTCCATTTTGCGCTGCTTGTACTCCGCCTCATCTTCGGACAATTCCCGTTCTTCCCGCGTCAACTTCTTTTCCAGGCTGTCCAGTTTACGCTCAAATTGGGCTTCCACTTTGTCCGCTTCCGCCTCCGCTTTTTCAGCGGCCGCTTTCTGGCACAGCCGGGCAAATTCCTCACCAGACACGTCTGGCCCAGCATACACCTTGAGCTTTTCATTGGCCTTGACGGTCACTTCCGTGCCCCGGTAAGCCCAGTCCACAAAGTCGGTTTGCAGCGATTTCAGCAGTTTGGCGTCGGACAACGGTTCTTCCAGCCCGGCGAAACGGCCGTCCGCCACCGGCTCCTGCTCCAAATCACGCGACTCAATCCCATCCGTCAGAAAATCATCCCAGCGCACTCGACCCCGGCGATCCGGTTCATGGACGACGGCCGTGCGCGCCACCATCTCATCCAACCCATACTTCCGGTTCAAAAAGCGAATCTCCGCCTGCGCCAGCAAAGCCGGGCGATACAGTAAGCCCGCCCGTTCCACCCCCGATGGCGTCCGGTTCACCGGCAAAAAGTATTCGGCCGTCCGTCCCGGAACAGTGGGGCGAGAGGTTGTCCCTGGCAGTTCATCGGCTGGAGACTGGAGACTGGAGCCTGGTGGCTGGGGACTGTAAACAGGCGGGGCCGCACTGACCGCTTCCCGCTCGCCGCTCTCCACACCCCGTTCCCCGACCCCCGCCAGCGCATTCAACGCCGGAATCTGCGTCCGCGTGGCCGGGCCGGCCAGGTAATTCATCGCCCAGCGCGTCTGGAAGAGGACGGGCTGCCTTTCGTGGACGTTGCGCAGCAGGAACACTCGCTTGCCAATGGCCGAAATCAAGTCGTCATACTGCCGCCGATCCAGCCCGGCCCCGGCGGCGCTGGTCAGGCCGTCCAGCAGCCGCTGCTTATCCTGGTCGGTACCCAGCTTGCCGATGAACCAGGTTCCGGCGTTGGACAGCGCCTTGTAATCAACGTCCACCGGGTTTTGCGTCGCCAACACCAGCCCCACGCCAAAGGCGCGCGCCTGCTTCAGCAAACGCAGCATCGGCTCTTTGGAGGGCGGGTTGCCGACGGGGGGCAGGTAGCCGAAAATTTCGTCGAAGTACACCAGGGCGCGGAGCGAGGTGGAGCCGGATTTTGTCCGCATCCAGCTTTCCACGGCCGAATAGAGCAGCGTCACAAAAAACATGCGCTCCTCGTCGTTGAGGTGGGCGATGTAGAAAATAGTGTGCCGGGGCGTGCCGTCGGCTGCATAAAGCAGGCGGCCAACGTCCAGCGGCTCGCCCTCGGTCCAGGTCTGGAAGGCAGGAGCGGCCAAAATGTTATTCAGGCTTATGGCCAGGTCAAAGCGTTCTTTTTCGGGGAAGAAGCGGTTGATGTCGAAGACGCCCAATTTCTGGAAGGGGGGCGTCTGCACCTGCATGATCAGCTCGCCCAAATCCAAATCCTGCCCCTGGCTCCAGGCGGCTTCGAAGATGTTGGCCAGCAAAATGTGTTCCCGCGAGCGCACCGGGTCAATGTCTTTGAGGCCGACCAGACCGAGCACGGCCGTCACCGTTCCCGAAATTTTCTCCCGCAGCAACTCCTTGTTTTCCTCCCAGGGGATGGGGGGCGCTTTCAACGAAGCCAGAATGCTGACGGGCAGGCCGGCGTCAGAGCCGGGGGTGTAGATGGCGAAGCGGACGTTCTCTTTCAGCTTTTGGATGCGTTCCGGGGTGATCTCCCATTTTGCCAGGCCGCTGCGCCAGAGCGCGGCCGTGTCCGCCGCCGCCTGCGCCACCGTTTTGCCTTCTCGCCGGGCCGCGTCGGCGTTAATCCAGGGCTGGAAGTCGGCCGGAGCCAGGTCGGGAAAATGGAGCAGGGCGTTGGTGATGTCCCCCTTGGGGTCAATCATGATGGCCGGGATTTTGTTGAGGGCGGCTTCTTCCATCAAGTCCAGGCAAAGGCCGGTTTTGCCGGAGCCGGTCATGCCCACGATGACGGCGTGGGTGGTCAGGTCGGCCGGGTCATAAAGTAGGGGTTGGTCAATTTTTTCGTTGGTCTGTGGATCGACAAGTTTGCCGAGGTAGAATTTTCCGTCTGTTTGCATCATGGGTTTTGCCTCCGTCTCACCAGTTTAGCGCAATTAGGGAGGTGTGTCATCCCAAAATCAGACGACGGCGCGGCCGTTTATGGCCGAGTCACTTTTGCAGCCGCCAATCCAGCGCCGTGTGCCGGTCAGTCTGCTTGTCGTTTTTGACGGCGATATGGATCGCCTTGCGCGTGCCCACCAGGATGACCAGTTTTTTGGCGCGGTTGACGGCCGTCAACCACCCAATTATGTTATACTACCCACACTTTCCGGAAACTTATGATGGAGAAATTGATGAACGTTCTCAGTTATCGGATACTATTACGCGAAGAACCAGAAGGCGGGTATACCGTCACGGTTCCCACATTGCCCGGCTGCGTCACCTTTGGCGCAGACATTGCCGAAGCCATCAGCATGGCTAAAGAAGCGATTGCGCTTTATCTGGAAAGCCTGTCCGCGCATGGCGAACCAATCCCTACTGAAGAAAACACCCTCGAATACACTGTAACAATTCCAGCTTATGCCTAAATTGCCGGCGCTCACTCCGCGCAAAGTAATAAAAGTCCTCAAGCGCAAAGGGTTTCTCTTGGATCGCGCAAAAGGGAGCCATCACATTTACTTGCATCCTGAGACGAAACGACGGGCCGTTGTTCCCGTCCATCGGAGCGACCTGCCAACCGGGACGCTGTTATCCATCTTGCAACAGGCGGGTATCAGCCGGGATGAATTGAACGAGTTGTTGTAATTTTACCGTTGCAACCGCCAATCCAGCGCCGTGTGCCGGTCGGTCTGCTTGTCGTTTTTGACGGCGATGTTGATCGCTTTGCGCGTGCCCACCAGGATGACCAGTTTTTTGGCGCGGGTGACGGCCGTATACAACAAATTCCGCTGCAACATCATATAATGCTGCGTCGCCACCGGCATCACCACGCAGGGATACTCCGCCCCCTGGCTCTTGTGGACGCTGATGGCGTAGGCGTGAACCAGTTCATCCGCTTCCAGAAAATCATACACAACCGGCGCGCCGTCAATGCTCACCGTCATCGTCTGCATCACCAAATCCAGGGCCGTGATACGGCCGATGTCCCCGTTGTACACGTCCTTGTCGTAATTGTTCACCGTCTGCATCACCTTGTCGCCCACGCGGAAGGCCCGGCCGCCCAGCCGCCGTTCCGGTTTGCGCGCCGAAGCCGGGTTGAGATTGCCTTGCAACAGCCGGTTGAGATTGGTGACGCCCAGCGCGCCATTGTACATGGGCGACAGCACTTGAATATCGTCCAGCGGGTCAAAGCCGAATTTGCGCGGCAGGCGGGTTTTTACGATGTCCACCAGCAAATTGGCGGCTTCCTCCGGCTCCGGTTTAATGAAGATGAAGAAGTCGTCGGCGTCAGGACGGGTTTCCGGCGCCAGCCCCCGGTTGATGCGGTGGGCGTTGTGGATGATGAGCGATCCGGCGGCCTGGCGGAAGATGGTTTGCAGGCGGACGACGGCCGTCACCCCCGAATCAATCAAATCCCCCAGCACATCCCCTGCGCCCACGCTGGGCAACTGGTCAATGTCCCCCACCAGCAGCAAATGGCTGTCCGGGCTGATGGCTTTGAGTAAATTGTTCGCCAGCGCCAAATCCAACATGCTGGCCTCGTCAATCACGATCATGTCGGCGTCAATCGGGTTGTCCTCGTTCCGGCCAAACCCTTCGCCGGGGTTAAACTCCAGCAGGCGGTGGATCGTTTTCGCCGGCCGCCCCGTCGCTTCCGCCAGCCGCTTGGCCGCCCGGCCGGTGGGCGAGGCCAGGGCATAGGTCAGCCGGTTGGCGTCCAGCAAATCGAGCAAGGCGCGCAACGTCGTCGTCTTCCCCGTCCCCGGCCCGCCGGTGAGGATGGCGACTTTGTGGGTGACGGCCGTCTGCGCCGCCTCCATTTGCTGCTCAGTTAACGGGATTCTGGATTCTGGATTTTGGATTTTGGATTTGCGATTGCGGAACACGGCTAACCGGCTCGTGGGATGCTCGATCATCCGCTTCACCCGGTTCGTCACCCCAATCTCCGAGTAATACATCGGCGTCAGATAAACCGCCCGCTCCTCCTTTAGAACCTGGGGAGCGGATACTGAGGACTGAATACTGGACAGTGAATACTGTATCGTTTCCCGCTTGATAAACTCGCTCGTTTCCAGCGAATCAATCACATCCGTCACCTGCTCCGCCTGCACCCCCAAAATCTCGGCCGCCTCCGGCTCCAGCGCCTCCTGCGGCATGTAGACGTGCCCCTCCTGCGCCATCCGGTTCAGGGTGTAGGCGATGCCGGCCTCGATGCGGGCCGGGTCGTCTTTAGCCAGCCCCAACGCTTGCGCGATCTTGTCGGCCGTCTTGAAACCAATGCCGTGAATATCGTTGACCAGCTTGTACGGCGTGTTCTGCACGATGGCCAGCGAGTCATCCTCGTATTTTTTGTAAATTTTCACCGCCAGGCTGGTGGAGACGCCGTGCGATTGCAAAAAGAGCATCACGTCTTTGATGGCGCGCTGTTCTTCCCACGCTTTGATGATTTGCCCCACCCGCTTTTTGCCGATGCCCAGCACCTCCCGCAGCCGCTCCGGCTCATGGTCAATGGTGTCCAGCGTCTCCTCGCCAAAACGGTTGACGATGCGCTCGGCCATCACCGGGCCGATGCCGCGAATGAGGCTGGAGCCGAGATACCGTTTGACCCCTTCCTGTGTGGCCGGCCGGGATTGTTCACACAGTTCCGCCTGGAATTGACGGCCGTGCTTGGCGTGAGACACCCATTTCCCCGTCAGCTTCAACCATTCCCCCGGATTCAATTCCGGCAGGTTGCCGACGACAGTGATCAGTTGGTCTGGCGCATATTTGAAGGGCAACTGCCCCCGGCTGTCCGGTTTCAGCCGCAGCACGGTGTAGCCGTTTTCTTCGTTGTAGTAGGTGATACGCTCCACAGAGCCAGAGATTTGGTCGCGGGTCATGCCCCTATTTTACCGGCGAATGGGGATTTGGGGCAGGGGTGTCACACTCGGCACACCCGGATCAACCCCTTCATCTCCACATCATCATGAAAGTGGGGGCCGCCGGTCATCTGTCCGGGTTGGGGGATGGCGGCATCTTGCAGGAAAACGGCCGTCATCTCCGCCGCTTGGGTCATCAAAATGTTGCTCGCCGAAAAATCGAGCAGGGTTTTGCTGAGGGGGCAAGGGGTAGGCAGGTACAGCGCCGGCAGCCGCGCCGCAATCGCCGGGGCTTCCACCACCACCCGCTGCCGCAGCGCCGCGTGCAGGCTGACCATCATCATCTCGGCGGCATGGCGCGGCGGCTTTTTGCGGTGGCAGGTGTCGCCCGCCTCCAGTATCACCAACGATTTGGCCCCCATCTGCACCGCCGCGTCCATGGGCACGTGCGCCGTCAACGCCCCGTCCACATACGTCACGCCGTTGATTTCTACCGGCGGATAAACGCCGGGAATGGCGGCGCTGGCCAGCAATGCCGGGTGAATCGAACCAGCATTGAATAACGCGCCATGATAAGAAATCAACTCCGTCGCCAGCGCGCCAAAGGGGATTTGCAATTCCTCGAACCTGTCCACCGTCAACATGCGGCAGACGAGTTGGCCCAGGCTGTCGCTGGGGTAAATGCTGACACGGGACGAAAGAAACTGCCGCGCCTGCGCCAGACGGCCGCCGGGAAACAGGTCGGTGCGGCTGAGCGTGCGCCACAACGCCTCCAGCGCCAGCACGCCTTCGTCTAGCCCCCGGTCAGCGATCACCGCCCCATTCAGCGCGCCTACCGATGTGCCCACGATGAGATCGGGACGGATGCCGGCGTCGCGCAAGGCGCGCAGCATTCCTGCCTGCAGCGCGCCTAAAGCCGCGCCGCCGGACAGGACAAAGGCAATGGGTTTAGGTAGGGCATTGAGCCAGCGATTGGACATAATTTAAATCTCGCAAGAAAACGTAAAACGAAAAACGCAAACCGGAAGTCCTTTCGTTTTTCGTTTTACGTTTTGGAAACATCTTTTCCACTTTGACAAGCCTGCTCTCTCTATTCTTACTCTTTCTGAGCGGCGGCTAAGGCTTGATAGGCGGGGCGAGGCGAGCCGTTGGGCCGGAGCAGGCTGTAGCCGGTTTCGCTGAATTGGACGCCGAGCAGACGGCCGAAGTTGAGGTTCCACAAGAACAGGGGGCCGAGGTCAGTCTGGGATTGCGCCATCTCAAAGGCGCGCAGGATGTATTCGGCTTGTTGGTACTCGGAAACGGCCGTCATAAACTCCTGTCCTGTTGGCGGCGGCGCATCCAATCCGGCAAAGCTGCCCCAGCCAAACTCGGTAGCCCACAGCGGCAGATGTCCCGCGCCTGCCTGGTTGAGGATGGCGCGGTAATCGGCCAGCGTATCTTTGAAAAAGAAGCTGGGGTGATTGTTGTGGCTGGGGGCAACAGGATTGGCGTCGCCGGCGCTGGCGTCGGGCGGGTTGCCCCAGCCGTAAGGATGGACGCCGACACCATCCACCCACTGCGCCAACCCGGCGGCCAATGCTTCGCGCAAAAAGCGGCGGTCGTCAATGGCAGTCTCGCCATCGTCAATGCCGGTGGTGGCCGGCGCGCCGCTGATGATGATGGCGTGCGGGTCGGTGGCGCGAATGCCTTCGGCGCCCTGGCGCGTCAGTTCGGCAAATCCGGCGGGCGACAGGGTGAAGCCGTTCCACTCGCGCTGTAAGTTGGCCTCATTCCACAGCTCGTAAGCGACCACGCGCCCGGCGTAGCGCCCGGCCAAGTAGGCGGTGAAGCGGCGAAATTGAGCGAAATCAACCGGCGGGCCGTCCATCTCGGTGGTAGGGCGGCTCCATTCAGGCGCTTTGGACACGCTCAGCAAAACCTGGATGCCCTCGTCGTTGGCGATCTCGACGAAGCGATCCAGCTCCTGCCAGCGGCGCGGCGCATAGTCGCCGGGGTATGATTCGTACAGCTTCCAGGAGATTTGCACTTTGACCCAGCCTACCCCCAGCCGGTTGAGATGGGTGAAAAGGTCGGAAAGGTCTTCGTCGCGGATGTGTACCTGAATGCCCAACTGGTTTCGTTTGAACGGCGGGCCGGCGTAAACGGGATAGGGTGGCGTCGGCGTGGGGCTGGGCGGCGGCGGTTCAGGTGTGGGGAGGACGGCCGTCGCCGTCGCTGTCGGTTCCTGGCCAGAGATGAGGGGGATGAATAGGTCGTTGTTGACGGTGGGTGTGTGGGGGACGACCGTTTCTGCGGCGATGGGTACGGCCGTGGGCGTATCGGGCGGCAGCGGGAAATCGGGCGTGGGCGTTGGCGGCGGCGATGGCCGGCAGGCGAATAGGCTGGTCAGGGCCAGCAACAACAGCATTTTAAGTTTTGGCATAGAGGGCGATTGTATCAGAAAGGGGAATGGGGGCGGGCAAAGGTTGGCAACCAGAGGGTAATCGCTGTTTTCTTGACGGCCGTCTCTGTTGTGCCATTGCGTCCGACCTCAAATCCTGCTACCATTGCCTCATCAGACTTGCGATAGCATGAAAGTTCTCTCGATCATCAGTGGTGATGTCGCTAAAGGTATTGTACCTTCCCCCTATTACTGATGGCTCTTTTGAAACTCAGGGGGTTGACAATCCGTGAAACATGAAACGTGACCAGAGAGCTTCTTTCACGTTTTACGCATCACGTTTTACGCGAATTTTGTCAAAACCCCATGAAATCCCAAAGAGCCATAGTGGATTTGTTGCATTTACCGGTTGGATTACCTTGATGCCAGATTCTCTACCGGACAGTAGAGATTGTGCAAAACAACCAATAGCAAAAAAGGTCGGTCACAGGTAAACTCCTGGGTTTTCAACAACTAATACAGCGATGCGGTGAAATGTCAAGAGGCAAAATCAACTGAAATTCACCGAAAAGCAGGCAAGCTAACGCGCACCTGCTCGAAGTACCTTAACAAGCACATAGCAAGTGATGGATAGCAAGACCACAACGGTCAGCTTATGAAG